>JBLHUR010000116.1:0-19102 GCA_047629805.1 Akkermansiaceae bacterium
TCCACCGCCATCGAACACGAAGGCAAAAGAAGCTCGATCATGTCAGTCGAATCGTGGAGGACAAACTCGAAACTAAGATCGAAGGAAACGGCTACGCCATCACCGCCAGGGTCCCACTCGCGGATTTTGGATTCAAACCAAACCCGGGCCAGCGTCACCGGGCGGACTTCGGCGCCACCTTTGGCAATGCCGGTGGAACCGATACCAACCTACGGTCCTACTGGTCCAACCAAAGCACCGGTCTCGTCGATGACATCCCCGGCGAAATCATGCTCAGCCCCAACCTCTGGGGGGGAGGTCCGGATCGCAAAATGAAAGCTCCAGCGGTAACGCCATTCGTTCATGGCAAGATCACTCCGACCCGGAGGATCCCAACCTCGGAACCGCAGAGAATGGCACGCGGGACAACGGTAGCCGAAAGTCGCACTTTCGGTCGCGCGCCGTTTTCAGGGAGAGCGGTAACTTGAATCGAGACGAACGAGGAAGGGAAGGCCCGGCTGCGAAGTGGCAGGAATCAAAAGGGCAACTTTCCACTCCGGTTGCCTTTCGTTCGCAGCGGCCGCCGATTCGTCCTGTTCTTCCGCGAAATTCCCGGCAATATGAGGTCAACCACGAATCTGCACGAATGCTTGAGGGGGCTTGGCTGGGTTTGGGGGAGGGCGCTCTGGAGAGAGCCCTTCCTTGGGATCGGCACGGAGCAGCATGAGCGTCCCGCTTGTTTGCGGAGGATCGGGAGGTGCGGGGAACAGGCGGGACGTCCGCGCTACCGCGAACGCCCCACGCGATTCTTTACAAGATGTAGCTGCAGACATAGTGGCAAGGCACATCATTCACGGTGATCGTAAATCCAGAATTTGCCGGGATTTCAAACCAACTCCCTTTGAGCACTGCGATCGCTTCCTCGGTCCCATCCAGAATGTAGGTGCAAGCCCCCTGAACCATCTCCATGACCTCGGCCGCGCCAGTGTCGAAGTGGTAGGAACCCGGCATGATGACACCGAGAGTTTTTTTCTCACCATCAGGCATCACGATGGCGTGTGAAACAACCTTGCCATCGAAGTGGACATTCCCGGCCGCAGTCGCGGTGACATTTTTAAATTGCATACCAAGAGTGTCCCTTTTTAGTCTCGAGAGATCAAGCACTCCCTTGGAGATGGGGGAAGTTGCCTTTTATTTTTGGGACCAGCCGCACCATCAATCCTCAATGTATCCGAGCGTTGCGAAGAACATTTCCTCGAAGCTCTGATCGCCCCACTTCACCCACGCCTTAGGATCGGGATTGTGGGGATTCAGGTCTGAATTATCCCAGGCGTTGCTGATGTGGATCTTGGAATTTGCCGGTAGTTTCAGAGGCTCCTCAAAAATGTAGGTTCGCTGCCAATTGAAATCATAATCGGGCACCGAGAGCAGTGCCTGGCGACCTTTATCAGGAAATTCCACTTCGAAATTCATGAACTTCCCTCGGAAATGCATGTGTGGATTGATCGCGTAGAGCGTGATTTTTTTATCGACCGGAATCGTTTTGGAAATCCCGTAATTCCGGTCGCCCGGAGGGATCTTAAATCTCGCATTCGATACCACCATCGTCTGGAAGATTTTTGCGGTTGGTTTATTAGAAATATGAAACCCAATCTGAGTTTCGTCAGTCTCCGCCTTCCCCGAAGCGGTATAGTGAAGCTGGAAACGAAGCTTATGGCCTTTCTTCAAGTGGACCGAACTACCTTCAGGATAGAGGTTGCCCTGAGTGCCGGGAGCGTATCCCGTG
Organism: Akkermansiaceae bacterium; assembly: GCA_047629805.1. Classification (GTDB taxonomy): domain Bacteria; phylum Verrucomicrobiota; class Verrucomicrobiia; order Verrucomicrobiales; family Akkermansiaceae; genus SW10. The sequence continues at coordinate 1,766 of JBLHUR010000116.1, forward strand.
ATCCATTGCTCGGACTTACGATTTTTCCCACGATTCGCGGGATGGGAAGTCATGATGACATGGTGCAGGACGCGGGTGTTGCCGGGACGCACTTCGCTCGCAGTGAGCCAGACATCGTGGTCGAAGGGATTGTCGATGGTCACATATCGGTAGTCGAAGACTCCCTCGGCTGCGACTTTTTGAAGGGGAAGTTTGATCACTTGATCAGGCGCACCGAGATGCCAATCGGGGATCACCGGTTTGACTCCCAGGAGTGGGTCGGGCCCCTCTCCTTTAGCGGAGCCCGCTGCGACCCACGTGACGATTTTATGAGCCTCCTCGGACGAAAGACTGCAGTCGTTGGAAAAATCCCCAATCTCCGGATCTGCGTGCCAGGGCGGCATTTTCCTCGTCATGATGACCTCCGCAATCATATCGGACCAACCGCTCACCTTGCGATAGCTGCTCATGGAGAAGGGGCCAAGGCCGCCCTTGGTGTGACAGGAGAGGCAATTCTTCGCGAGGATTGGCGCGATGTTCTTGGTGTAGGTGAGAGGCTCCGGAAACTTCGGAAAAGTGATTTTACAACCGGGAGCTTCGGTGAGGGCAGGATCAATTTTACGCCCGGCAAGAAGGTCGTTGAGCGCATCCTTAAGATAGTGGTTTTCGGCCGCAGGCTTCTCGGCCTGATAGCTGAGGCGATCATCGATGGCCCCGCGATAGAGGATTTTCTTTCCCTTCGCGCTGATGAGGTAGGCCTCAGCGGTGCGCTCGACTCCCAAGGACTGCGCCACGATCTGGGCGTCATCGATCAAGATCGGCATTTCGATTCCAAAAGACTGAGCTTCCTCTAAAATCTCCGCCCGCTCATCCTGACGGTTGGCATTGAGCATACAGAAAAGGATTCCCTTGTTCTCAAACTTCTCGCTCATCCGATTCAGTTCCGGAATCCGCTTCTGAACCAAAGGACACCCATTCCCCTGGATAAAAATAACAAGCCCTTTCACCCCAGGGATCTTCAGGTAGTAATCGAGCTCGTGAAATTTCCCCTCATGATCAATGAGGGCAAAGTTTTCGACCTTAGTCGGTCGGTCAGCGGCAATGACCCAAACGGGTGCAACCAGAAAGATGAATAAGAGACTTCTAAACATAGCGGTTAGCTATTGAATCAGTTCAACGAGAAAATGGAAATCTAACAAATTCCCGACCCACGATGAGTGATTCCGCCCCTCATCTGTCCTGCCTCGTTTCGGACGACTTTCCCTCAAACTAAAAAACGTCTCTTCCACAAATGCAGAAGAGACGTTCGAGATCGAACCTAAAGCGAACGCTATCGCCGGCGACGCGCAAGGGCGAGAAGGCCAATCAAGGTAATGGAGAAGGTCGCCTCAGGGCTACCACCAGCCGTATTGCGGGCATCGACTCCGAGCAGTCAATCAATCCAGTTCACCACACGGCGGTCGTCTCTCAAAAACTTTCCGTGTCGTCTCTTTCGCCTCAAAGGCCTCCTCCAGCCGCTGCGCGATCTCTTCGGCCAACTCTCGCCGGCCACAGGTATAGATATCGAAAGAAGCGTAGCCAATCGTTGGCCAAGTGTGGATTGCGAGATGACTCTCCGCGATAACCACTACCCCGCTGAGACCGGCAGGGTTGTAGGAATGAATAATACTATCGACCACCGTTGCGCCCCCTTCCTCCGCACACGAAATCATCGTCTCTTTGAGAAGCACCGCGTCTTCTAAAATCTCCCGCGAACAGCCACCACACTCCATCGTGATGTGGATGCCGTGCGGACTGTGTTGACCCTTTAGATCAGGCATCGATTTGCGCGATGAAGTCATCGCATTCCGCTGAGTTATTTGCGATGACGATGACAAGATCTTCATCTCTTAAGATCTTATCCTTGGCGGGATTCAGATCAGATTCACTCCCGCGTTTGATCCCGATGACTTGGATCTGATGAGGACTTTCTAAAGCTCGATGCTGCAGGTCCATCACCTTCATGCCCGTCGCCTGATGCTTGCGAAGATAGATCTCACAACCAGTCCGGTAGCTCAGAAGCTGGCTAAAAACCTCCCCAATCCCCGGTTGATTCAAGTCTTGGGTCATGACACGGTCAGGCAAACTATCGCCCCAAATAAAACGGAGCCCGGCCTGGCGAAAAAGGACCACTGACCCGGCCTGCTCGACCATCGAAAGGACGCGGGTGGCATTATCGGGAAGGAAGTTTTTCAGAAAGGAAGCAGTCGCATAAACCTCGGTGTCGTTGGGCTCCGGAGTATCTCTTAGAACAATGATTCCCTGGGCTTCTTTCGCAGAGGCTTGGGCGCAAATTTCCTCGCTCCGCAGCCCCCCCTTCACGAAGGAGACCCCCAGCACCTTTAGGCCCTGCGGGATTTCTTCGAGCTGATTACTCACGATGACAAATGAAACTCCATCACCCAGTGAGATGCGAAGTTCGCCAAAGATTTTTTCGACCCGGTCAACCGACGGGCAGCCTGCGATGATAACGTGATTTTTCATAGTGAGTGGGAGTTGGCCTTTTCGTTTACGACTAAAATGATCCACCACCGCTTCAGAAACGGTGCCGAGGAGAATACCAATGAGACTGATGCCGAGCAGAAAACACGGATAAGCAATGAGGAAGCGCCCGACCCAGGTCAGCGGAAAATAATCGCCATAACCCACGGTCGTCATCGTGACCATGGCCCACCAAACCGAGTCCGCCAGACCGAGTCCTTCCTGCGCGTCGCGCTCAGCAAAGTAGAAGGCAATGCCGAAAACGAAGCTCAGCGCGATCGCCGCCGCGATCGCCGTCGCAAAACGCTGCAACGGGCTGCCCTCAAATTTAAAGACCTTGGCAAGTTTACGAAAAATCAAGATCATGATGCGACGTCCAAATTCCAACGGGTTTTCCAGAACGGCTGCGAACTGTGATCCAGTGCCCACTCAGGTGCCTCTCGGGAGGGCGCCCAACGGGCCAGATGACACATCAACTCCGGGTCACGATCGCTCAATTCCCGAACCAGCAAAAATCCCTGCTCCACGACCTCGGCCATCACGGCCTCCCCCGCCACATCCTCGTATCCCAGATCCGCCACCGTGAGACTTGCCGAGCAAATCTCCTCGATCTCATTCCAAATCAAACCCTCTAAAAGTGAAATTTCCCACCCCCCCTCTTCGAAGCTAAATCGCCCTTCCTGCATAAAGTGGGCAAATACCAACTCGATGGGATCGGCCCCAAGATAACCTGCCACCGGCACGCGCAGATCCTCCCAACGATCATCATTTAAAAAGCGACGCCAATCAGCTTCAGTCTTAAATTCCTCATAGTGGGCCAAGGCAAAATCGCCGGAGCTCAAATCAACTGCTGAGAAGACATCGAAGTATTGCAGAACCCGACGATAACGCTTCTGAAAAGCCGCAAAGGTGGCGAAGCCCAGCGTGGACACTTCGTAGAAATTTTGCTCAGAAATCTCAACGAGATCACGCGTCATCAACCAGCTTAAAATCGCGTCCAGGTTAGCCTGCGAACCCGGAAGGAGGACGTCATACTCCAACTTCCTCGCCGCCATGTGACCCAGCAAAACCGTCCCATTAAAAAGACGCCGCCGCTCGGAGCTGATCGTCATTTTTCTCATTAGAAACTGGCGATGAGAATGGCCGCGAAGACCAGAGAGATGACCGCCTCAAGCAAACCGATACCCCAGTTACGATCTTTTTGTAATTCATCTGCGAGGGAAATTTTCCCTGAGAAGATACGATGGACCGCGAAACGCAAAAGCCCCAGAACAAGAACGAACCCAAGGGCCAAGAGGATCAGAGTAGGGATGGAATCATAGCGCATTTGAGCCGCTCCCACGAGCAGGGCAAAAGCGAGGAGCGAACCTCCAAAAGCCAAACCCACCGCTGGGTTATCTTTTTCAAGTTCACCATGGAGATCAATCTTTGCAACTTTGGGATAAACCTTGGAATAAAGGAGAAAAAGGGCCTGCCCCACCACGAAATAGATCAAGGTCAGCCAAGGCTCGCCAAGTTCCACGGGGTCCAGTTGGGGACTCAACGACGCCCGGATCAAAAGAGCGGTTCCCAGAAAACCCGACGCCTCCACAACTGCCAGACCGGTATTGCGATCTTCGAGAATCTCTTTCCGATTCTTAAACTTCGGAAAAATGACAAAGTCATTGATCAAAAGTGCCGCCAACAACAAGACGAGCGACCCAAAGGTCCAAATCACCGAGCTGAGCAGTTCCTGCTGCCAAGTGAAGTCCCAGGGAGACGGCGACTGAATCACCGAAGCGATGACAAGGCCCAAAGCCGCAATAAATCCCCCAAAGGAAATTGCGAAGGCGGGGTTGTCCTTCTCAGCAAGCTGACGGGAAAGACTGACTTTTCGAAGTACGACGTATGCCTTAGTTCCGAGCCACAAAAACAGGAGTGCTTGCAGGAGGTAGACCCAGATCGTCCAGTTGGTGAACTCAAAGGGAATTTGAAAATCAAAGAGTGACTTCATAATAAAGAGGGAGTGATGATTATTTGCCGCCGCCAGAAGAACTGCCGGAGCGCGAGGAACTACGAAAACTGCCGGCGCTGGAACCGCTACGTGACCCGCTACGTGAACCAAACCCACCCGACTTCACGGCACGAGATGGATTACGTTTTTGGAAGGTCTTTTGACTCGCCGTCGGATTGCGAAGCGGTGCTTTGATTTTACTGGAAGTCCGCGCCTTGTTGGGAGATGCGGTCGTTCCCGCAAAGGAAGGAACCTTGGCGGGGGTCACTTTACCGGTGTCAACTCCCCGCATCTTGGACTGATACGCTGAGCGCTCCAAGGGGCGCGAACGGCTGTAGTGCGAGGGATAGCGATTGTAGCCGTAGCCTGACGAGTAGAATGAATGCGGACTAAAAAGGTAGCGCATCATGAGATAATCTCCGACCCCGAATCCTCCGTGGTGGTAGTGATTACTTCCATAGATCTGGCTGTTGCCGTGCGTCTGCGCTTGGTGACCTCCCTTGCCATCCTCCGTGATCTCAATCGTGGCCAGTTCCTGGACGTCACCCTCACCCAGCTCCGTGGTGAGCGAAAACCCCTTCACATCGCCCGAACCATATTCAGTAACTTTAACATAATCGATCGTGTTGTCCTCGTTAAGGTCGAGATTACAAATCCTCGGATTACCGGAGTTGATCTTCTCTTCAAGTTCGGCGGGATCTTTCACCGTCTTCAGAAGTGCCGTCACCGCCTTGAGGTCCAGACCATCAGCCGCCTCCGAGGTCACCGTCATGTTGACATTTTGGTTCACGTCATCGCGGCACGATACAAGCAGATGGGCCCACGCGAAGAGGGCAAAAAGGGTGAGAATTTTTTTCATATCATCATGTGAAGTTACGGTGACTCCTTCCAAGCACGGAGATAGTGCCGAAAAATGGCAGGGTCGTCGAGGGTGGTCGTATCATTTTCGGTCGAGTTTAGAGATCCGGGTGCAAAAACGAGGGCTGCCGAGAGGGTCTCGCGGTTGAGATAGCGAGTGGGCACCTTAAGATCTAGGACCTCTTTCAGCGCCATTTTTAAGTCTTGAGGCGACTTCTCCCGTGCAGCCGCTGCCAACCACCAACCCCAATCACCGAACGAGGGGACATTCGCCCGCAGCGGCACCGTCGAGAATCCCGCCGCCGTCATCGTGCGCCCCACACAGAGAAAGGCCTCGCGTGCATGCCAAGGCGACGTCGATTGCTGAATCATCACCCCCCCTTCCGCTAACAACCCACGCAACTGACCATAAAACGCGAGGCCATAAAGCTTCGCGAGACCAGGGGAGGAAGGATCCGGAAAATCAAGAATGACAACATCATACCGCCCCTCTGCTTCCGCCACGTAGCGCGAAGCATCCTGATGAACGATCTCCACCTCCGGCATCTCCGTCCCTCTGGGCAAAAAACGCTCGGCCCGGTCAGGAATCTGGATCGCCTGCGACTCTCCAGTTCCCTGGGCAGCCGTTATTTTCAAATCAAGCCGCTGATCAGTGAGAGACCCGCCATTCAACCGCACCATGTCCGGGTGATCCGAGGACATCTCAGTCATAAACGGGTCCAAATCCACCAAGGTCACCTCCCGAACTTCCGGGTATTTTAAAACCTCCCGCAAAGCCAAGCCATCACCCCCGCCCAGGATCAGGATGCGTCCCCTCTCCTGACTCAAGGCCATCGCCGGGTGGGTCAAAAGCTCATGGTAGATAAACTCGTCACTCTCCGAAAACTGTAGGTGCCCATTGATGTAGCACCGCAAATTCCCCGCAGGCGACTTTGTCAGCACAATCCGCTGGTATGGCGAAGTCGCCGAATAGATCACCTGATCCCGATAAAGCGATTGCTCCGCATGAAGGGCCCACCCCTTACAATTCCGCAAGCCCATAAAGCTCCAACCAATCGAGGCACAAATCAGCACCACCCAAAACCATCCCCACTTCGCCTCCCTCCGGAAAATCACGACACAAATCAAGGAACCGGTCAAGGTGATGAGCGCCAGGATCAGGGCGGTTTCGGTAATCGAAAACTTGGGAATCAGGAGGAAGGTCCAAAACAATCCCCCCAGCAAAGCTCCCGCATAATCCATCCGTAGAACCTTCCCGATATTACGTCGCATCGTCGGCATAAAGGATTCATTGAGCCGCGTGATGAGTGGAATTTCCAGACCGATCAAAAGTCCGCACAGCGAAATCAAGCCATAGTGGACCAGCGAAAAGTGGAGGGGATAAAAGGCAAAGGTTTGGATGAAAAAGAGCGGCCCAAAGCCACCTAACAATGCGAGGACAATCTGCGATCCCGCCAGGGTATCCACCAACCATCGATCGGGCAGCCTCTGCTGAATCTCCGCGCCCACGCCCATGAAAAAAAGCATCACTGCGATGACGAGCGCCCATTGCTGCACCGAGTTCCCCAGGAGATCCGAGGAAACCTTACTCAGGGTGTATTCATAGGCGATCCCGCACCCCCCCATCACAAAAATGGCGAGCCCCAGAATCCACCCCTTCAGCGCGTCACTTCCTTCCTTCACGTCGGGAGACTATCCGGAACTCAAGCGATCTCAATCCGTTGTCTTGGAAAAGAAAATGAAGATGCCATACGATCGCCACTTTTTCGGAGTCCTGCCATCGCACGCCTGAGCTACAAGACAATCGTGCAGTTTGGCAAGGCCTTTTGAATCTTCCGCCGCCCCTCATCCGTCATTTGCAGGCAGTTACTGATGTCGAGATATTCCAACCCTCGTAATTTGCTCACCGAACGCAGCGACTCATCAGTCAGATTGGCACAGCCCTGCAGCGTCAATTCCTTGAGCGTGCTCATCCCGACCAACCTTGCAATGCCCTCATCGGTGATCGTTTTGCCATTGTCCAAATAGAGCGCCTCGATCGATTTCGAGACGATGACATGGTCGAGACCATCGTCTCTCAAATTATGGCAATCTGCTAAGTTCAATTCGCGCAGGTTCGGCAGCCCGGGAATGATTTCCAACCCAGACCCGGTCAGTCCTTTGAGGTGCCAAAAATTCAATACTTCCAGCTTCCTTAGACCTTTCAGGGAGATCATCCCCTCATCCGTAAAAGAATCGTTATCGGAAACATTCAACTCCCGCAAAGTGACATTCCGCCCGATGCTCCTGAGACTCGCATCGGTCAGCGCCCGGATGCACCCCACATTCAAGGTTTCCAACTTCGGCATCCGACCCAGCGCGATAATCCCCCGGTCAGTCATCGGCAGGCATTGGAATAAATTGACGTGCACCACGTTATCCCGACAGGGGAATTTCTCGAAGGCCGCATCAGTCAGTTGCTTCGATTCCACCAAATACAAATTCTCGACCGAAGCGGGAAAGACCAGACCCTCACCTTTGTGCCACCAACAGAACCCCATATTGAGATCCTTCAGGTTCTTCAGATTTTTGAAGATCGCGATGAAGGCCTCGTCCAAAAGTCCGTGGCATCCATACACGTTGAGCGTCTCCAGCTTCGTCAACCCAGAGAGGGGCTCCAAGCCCATCTTCAGCGCACCATGGCCATTGAGATCCAAAGAGCGCAATTCGGTAAACCCGGCCAAGCCCGCCAGGCCCTCATCAGTCAACCCTCCCCGCGAACAGGAAAGGTCTAACACTTTCAGGGTCTTGTGGCAGTTCAACTTCGCCAAACCCTCCCCCGACAACACCGAAGAATTACTGAGATTCAATTCCTCCAACGGGAAGTCCTTGATGAGTTCAAAAACCGTCTCGATCTCCTCCGGTGATGAGAGACTCTGCACCCCGAGCACCTTCAGGTTTTTTAGATCCTTCAGCACCGCATATCCCGTCGGGGTCAGGGTGTGCGAATCCAAGTGCAGTTCTTCCAGCCAGGTCGCTTTGGCCAGGGGGACAACATCCCCATCACGCAATCCCCCGCCGCGAAGATCCAAGCGCTTCAAGGAGCGGTCCTCGCACAACGCTGTCAGCTCAGCCAGGGAAAGCCGTGAACCGGGCTGATGCACGTAGGAATCCGCAGTTTGGGCCAGGCAAACACCCAGACCCAAAAACAAGAGGAGCAATAAACGGGAAAGCATGCGCTCTTAAACGAGAAGTTCACTCAACGGACCACTCTGCATCCCGAGCTTACCCAAGGCCATATCCGGCTGACCAAAGTGATCTTGGGGAACCCCGGCAAGATGGGTCATGGTGGTCAGCCAATTTCCAATTGTGTGCCTGTGATTGGCTGAACCATAACGTGGATAGGCTAAATAACGCCCTTTCGAGTTGAGCGCCCCGCCGCTGTTTCCCAAGACAAACATCGGCCATTCCGTTGCCGAAGCGTGGTGCTTGTCGGAATTATCACTGACATACACGATCATGGTATTATCGAGCATCGTACCGTCTCCTTCCGGAGTGCTCTCCAATTTTTCAGCCAGATCAGCGATGAGTCTAACATGATAGGTCCGGATCATGTTCCGGCAATCTTGGGCACTCAAATCACCACTGCTCGAACCATGCCCGACCGAGTGCACCTTGGGCGTGATTCCCAATCCCTGATACGAAGAATCGAGACTATCGCAGTGCACCGTCACGACATTACTAATCCCGCTGATCATCGCCGCGGCGGCCATATCGAAGTGCGCTTCCAGATGGTCCGTGGTGACATTGGACTGATACTTGTCAGTCACCGCGGGAGCGTTCTTCCGCAAGATATCCTGCATCGAAATCAATTTCGTCCGCCGGTTCTTAAGCGCCTCAAATCCGCTGAGATAATGCCCCAGCTTCTCGCGCTCTGCTCCAGGCAATTCCCGCTGAAGCTTCTTAATATCGGCACCCATCGCGTCGAGCACGTTGCCCGTCCGCGTGTATTTATTTTTAATGTCTCCACCCGCTGCGATGCTCCCGTAAAGGTTCTGGTAAGCCATCGCCGGGTCACATTGAAAGGCCAACTGCCGACCGGGCCCCGCTGCCGAAATCGCGGGATAAGCCGTCCCTTGACTCCCATTTCCCATCTTCAAGCCGATATGATTGAAAACCGAGGGAAAGAGGTTTGAGAGGTGCCCGTCAATCGTAGCGCCAGTCGGCGGAGTCACTTGAGAGGACTTGAAGGCGCCGAGCGCGCCATACCACGAATTATGACCGCTGCTACACATCTTCCCGCTCAGCCCTTGAATGATCGTCAGCTTATTTCGGAATGCCTCCAAAGGTTTCAGGCTCTCCGGTAGAATCTTCCCGTCCAAACTGGCATCCACAAGGGTATCGCCACCGTGCTGCAAACCCTCCGGGTTCAGGTATTCCGCCTGAAGCCCGCTCCCTTTCACCACGAAAACAAATCGCTTCGGAAGCTTACCAATCTCGGCCGCACGCAAATGGCTGAGAAACGGGGACAACGCTGTCGCGCCCGCTCCCAGAGTCACCCCTTTTAATAAGTTTCTTCGATTCATCATGATTTTTCTAAAATACTATTTGCGATACAAAAACGAATCGGAAGTCAGCAAGCTCACCAAAAGCTCTTTGAAACTGCCTCCCGATTTCAGATAAGCCCCATCCATTTCGATTAAAGTTTTCGAGTCCCGCAACATCTCATTCCGCCCCATCCAATAGCGGAAGACGTGACGAATGAAACTCTGCCGTGCGAGATCCGAATTGGCGATCCGCGTGATCATTTCCCGCAGATCCTCCACCTCACCGTGCAGCCCGGGATCGATCGAGTTACTAATCTTTCCCGAGGTATCGACCCGCTTACCCACCTCGGTCTCGCGGAAACGGCCCACATGATTGAAGGCCTCGAATGGCATCCCCAGAGGATTCATCTTCTTATGGCAGCGCCAGCATTCCTCTTTTTCAACCACCTCGAAACGCTCCCGCAGAGACCGATGCTCATCATCGGGAATTTGCGCATCCACATTGATCGGCAAATCCATCACGTAGCCCGCCAAAAGTTTATCACGGATCCACTTGCCTCTGCGCACCGGATCATTGTCAAAGTTCCCACTGTGAGCGACCAACCAACTCGGCTGGGTTAAGATTCCGAAACGCTGGCCGCGAGGGGGCGTCAAGGCCTTCTTCATCCCGCCCATCTCACTGCTGTCATATTCCTGCTCGAAGGGGTCGATATTGTAGGCCTGCAACATATGCGTTCGAGCATACTTCTCCTTCCCACCTCCCTTCTTGAAGTTCTTGGCATCATTCGTGCCGTTCCAATAGGAAGAATACACCCTCTCCGTCGTCAAAAGCTCCCGGAGAACGTCCTGATCATCCCGCAAGACATGAAGGACCAAAGTGTCGGTGTCATATCTCAGCTGCGATGCCGATCCCTTGTTGAACTGCTCATAGCCCTCCACTCCTACGAATTTATCAGTATCTTTAAAAACGCTTGGAGCATGGTGATACCCAAAGAACTCACGGAAGAACTTGAGGATGCGGGGGTTCCTGGAGCTACTCAAAGGTCGATTGTGATTCGGTGAGATGTTCCCGCCGGCTGCCGCGAGCATCTTCCGCACCGCGACTTCGACATCCGACTTGGTTTTCAATTTTCCGGCCTTCATCTGCTCAACGAGCCATCCACTCGGCCGGTAGGAAGGATCCCCACTCGTCATAACCTTCTGAATCGGCTCCTCGGCATCCCTGGTATAAATACCAACGGTCTCAAAGCTTTCCACCCCGAAGGCGGGAGTGTCGGCAAAGGCATGGTGAATGGCATACACCAATTCCTGGGGTGATAACATTCTGCGCCCGTGAGCATCTTCTCTCCCCATCCCGATCTCCATCCGATACACGAATTCAGGAGACAGGCTGATGAAGATCAGGGTCGCCTGCAGCGCCATTTTATTTCCTAGCGGGGCGTTCTTCTGGAAGACATCCCTCCAGTAGTGCTCCCGCTCCTCACGGTCCGGCTCCCGACGCAAAAAGAGGGCAAAGGCAATATCGAGGGCGGCATTAAAATCCGCCTGAAGCACTTCCTCATCGGAATCGACAATCTTCTTAAAAACAACCGGCACCCGACCCCGCCGCTCAACACGATTTGTCTCCACCCCGCCGACAAAGCCACCGTGGTTATTCCCGTGTCGACTGTCCTTGTTCTTCACCTCAGTCACGATGGTCACCGGCAATCCTTCCGTAAGAATCTCGGCCATCTTCTCGGAGTTTGTGAGCAAGGCCTCCAAGGAAGCCTGATCGGCATGGATCATTGCATAATCGGTAAAACCAGACGCGTGGTGCACGAATTCATAGAAGGGGTTCGCAAATCTGGAGTCCTGGAAGTAGCGCGTGGTTATCGTCTTCCCTTTCTGCGGGCCCTTCTTGACAACGTTCCTGGCATCCATCCGGCCGGCACTCCCGATTTTCACGCTCAACCACGGAGAGCGCCCATAATGATTCCCCCAAAGTGCGCTGTAAATATCCGGGCGTTGGCGCCAGAGGCGGGCCGGAGTATAGGGCATCTCCGTCACGCTCCCATCGAAGAGCGAATTGTGGTCCAAATAGTTGGCATATTCCGGCAAGCGCAATTTCTCCTGCAAACCAAACCCCCGCCCATGCAACTTCAACTGCCGGTCCAAGGCTTCCAAGAAGACCACTTTATCTTCTGCGGTCGGCTGATCTTTACTCTTACCCGGCGGCATCTCACGAAACTGCACCTGGGCAAAAACATTGCTCCATAATTCCCCAATCTCAGGATTCGTCATGTCGATCGACATCGTCTCAAGATTCAAATCCCCCTTTTGCTTCTTCTCTCCGTGACACTTGATGCAGTAGTGCCCCAGAAACGGGCGGGCCGCGGCCCTGAACGCTTTTCCCTGATTCGCGCTCACGACACCTGCGACCTCGGCAGCCCCCGAAGACGCCCATAGGCCTCCCAAAACGAAAATCGTCAGAAACCGGAAATTCAATAACCTGAAGGATCGAGCAAACTGCATGATACTATAAAGAGGAGATACGGAAGGATTCGAGACGATTATACAATATTATCAGACAGGTTTCAGGCTGATTTCATGCGCCATTTCCAAGTTGCCGGCCCCCTAAAATCGTTCTCGTCACCATCAGCTCGTCAATGGTGCCCCGGAAAGCAACCCAACGAGGAGGAATGACAGAAGAAAACCGGATGATGGGTCAGAATAATTGTCACCCCATCAGGCAACTGCTAGCGTCTTCCTCATGAAGCACCTTTTGCCCGCCTTTCTGGCCTCAATTCTCACCTTTTCCGCCACCGGCGAAGTGATGCCCACTTCCACCGAGCTCTTCGGCGAGAAATACTCCCGCCTCGATGACCGGGCCACCGCCGATTGGTGGAAGCGTCAGGGCGCTGCCAAAAAGAAGAACCCCATGATCAACCTCGACGTCCCACGCGATCAAGTCGTTGGTTTCGCAGTTTACACCCTTGAGAATCACACTCTCAAGATGACGGCCCAGCTTTTCCCGCTCAAACCGGACGAGATCCAGGAAGTCCGCCTCGAAATCAAGGACGGTGAGACTTGGAAAGAAATCGCCAAAGAAAAGGTCCTCTACCCCGGCTGGTCCGCCCACTTCCGTGTCAACAACTGGGATTCCAGCAAAGACTTCGCCTACCGTGTCCGTCACGCCGACAAGGCCACCTTTGAAGGTAAGATCCGCCACGAACCCACCGACAAAGAGATCCTCGTCGTGGGCAACCTTTCCTGTAATTCCTCCCGCACCACCGGCCCCCGCCCGTTGATTGTCAAAAACCTCATCGCGCAAGATCCCGACATCCTCTTCTTCGCGGGCGACCAGACCTACCACCACACCCAGCACACCTCCGGCTGGCTCGAGTTCGGGATGCAATTCCGCGACCTCATGCGTGACCGCCCCACCATCACCATTCCCGATGATCACGACATCGGCCAGGCCAACCTCTGGGGTGAAGAAGGCATTCAAGCGACCAACTCCGCCGGTCCCAGCGGCGGCTATTTTTACGCACCCGAATACGTCAACATGGTCCAACGCCAACAAACCTGGCACCTCCCCGACCCCGTCGATCCCAAGCCTATCAAGCGCGGAATCAGCGTCTATTTTACCGACCTGACCTACGCCGGCGTTTCCTTCGCGATCCTCGAAGACCGCAAATTCAAAACCGGCCCTCAAGGCACCATCCCTAAAATGGGCCCCCGCCCCGACCACATCAACGACCCCAAATACGATCGTAAAGCCGTCGACGTCAAAGGCCTCAAACTCCTCGGCGACCGCCAACTCAAGTTCCTCCACGATTGGTCGCAAGACTGGACCGGAGCCGACCTCAAAGTCGTCCTCTCGCAAACCGCCTTCTGCGGCGCCGTCCACATCCACGGCGGCCCCACCAACCGCCTCCTCGCCGACCTCGACTCCAACGCCTGGCCCCAAACCGGTCGCAACAACGCCCTCCGCGAAGTCCGTCGCGCCCACGCCACCCACCTCTGTGGTGATCAACACCTCGCCGTTTCCGTTCGCCACGGCATCGATGAGTTCGACGATGGCCCCTACGCCTTCACCTCCCCCGCCCTCGTCAACACCATCTACGGTCGCTGGTGGCATCCCTCCGACGCCAAAGCCGGAGCCAATCCCGTGGCCAATTCCCCGCTCCCCTGGACCGGCAATTACCTCGATGGCCTCGGCAACAAAATCACGATGCTGGCCTACGCCAACCCCACCGACCGCAAAGACGAAACCCAACGCGCCGATGGCTACGGCCTCGCCCGCTTTAATAAAAAGACCGGCGAAGTCACCTTCGAATGTTACAAGCGCTTTACCGACGTCACCAAGGACGAGGACTCGCAGTTCCCCGGCTGGCCCCTCAGCTTCAACTCCCGTGACAACGATGGCCGCAAACCCACCGGCCACCTCGCCTATGACGTCGACCTTAAAAACCCCGTCGTCCAAGTCATCAACGAGACCACCAAGGAAATCCTCTACACCACCCGCGTCAAGAATTCCAAAGGCCAACTCGCGGTCTACTCCGCTGATCCCCACACCATCAAGATCGGCAAAGACAAGCCAGAGCGCGTCCTCATTTCCGGCCTCATAGGCAAGTAGCAAGCAGAAACCCCTGAAGGGTATTCTGCTGCTGATTCAAATTCCAAAGCCGAGAGGCCCCAACCAACCACCATCCTTTTTCCCCTCAACGGCACCCCCCAAACTCCCCACCCAAAAAGCAGATTCCGGGCAGCAAACCGGCCGCGTAAAACGCGGCCGGTCCGAGGGCGATGTGTGAAACCGCAAAGTATCTTCGACTGCTGTCAGCGTGTTAGCGACGGCGTCTGAGCATGAGGGCGATTCCTGAGAGTCCCATCAGAATACTGCTCGAGGGCTCGGGGATGGCGAGAATCGCAGCGCCACCGGCAATAGAAGTAATCTCAGATTCAGTCAGCACACGGTTCCATTGGGCGACATCGTCGATACCGCCAAACCACTCGCGGGTCTGGGCACCTGTGTTTGGGTTCCCTCCGATGAAGAAGTCAAGTGTCCCGCCTCCCTGATCATCGTTAATGCTAGGGGCACCACCTGTGCTTGTCAAAAGGCCATCGACGTAGAGGCGGGTGTTACCGGCAGCGCCGTCACTGATAGCGATGATGTTGTGCCAACCACCACCGGTGATGTCAGGGCCGTTGTCAGGACCTTCGCCGACGCCACCTGCGTATCCGGGAACGTTCGAGTTGCCGCGCATGGCCACACGGTATTGGCTTCCCTCCCCATGAGAAAGGGCGGTCTGCCAACCGGTGTCGTCACCGGTGACAGTCACCCACAAGGAAGTCGTCAACGTATTGGGCGTGTGAGCGGTTGTGGCACCGTAGAGGGTGTCGCCACTGCGGGTGACAACCACGTGACCATTATCTTGTGCCGCGCCTGCGGCACCGTCAAGTCCGATGGCAGAACCGAAACGACCAGCAACATAGCCAATGCCTCCTGTCCCGTTGGCACCACCGAACGTGCCGTCGTCTGCATTGGTACTCGCGGCACCTGCAACGCCGTGTGCTTGGTCGTTGGCATTGTCATCAAAGTTCCAGTAGTTGACCAAACCATCCACGAGGGCGGCTTGGGAGAATATTGTCAATGTGGCCAGCGAAGCGGCCGTCAGTAGGGTCTTTTTCATGAGTTCGTATTTTGTATTATTAAGAGGCTGTCTTCAACGGAATGCCACACAGTGCTTTCATGCTCTGGTGAGAGGCATGACAACTCCAACTGTTGATTTGAGCTCTTTGTGATTATCAAAATTGACTGTACGAATCAAGCGCCAATTTGGTCAAGACGCAAGGGAGCGCGATCCGGAGAATCCATCGCCACGACCGAATGGGTGCGCCACCCCACAACAATCCCTCTCCTATCTCCTCTACAGGTCCGCCAAGCTCCCCCCCCCAAAATAATATTCCCAGCAGTTCTCCTCATCATAGTCCCCGGTCGCCCGGAGGGAGACACAGCCTCGCGGGTAGGAAGGAATGGCCTCCCTGCGCGCATCGCTGTTTGAAAATCAGGAGGGCATTTTTTCTCCTGACGGGGGCAGGGTGAAGGCACCAGGCTGGTGGATAGGCCTGTCCACTTACAACCTACGCAACTTCACCTCCAATCATCTCGCCCAGCTCTATCGCATGCGTTGGGATATTAAAAAGTATTTGCTCTCTGCCAAAATAAATCATCGGAGATATCTTGCGTCAAACAGGGCGATTGACCAGCCCCCCCGCAACTCACTCGGCTGATTGATCAGAGCGATTTCGCTAATCAGGAGCCTCTCAAAATGCAGGATAGGTTCGCCATAATCACCTTGAAACCCAGCCGGCTCCCCAAAAACACCCGCGACTTCGTTCTGCGCACCGTCACCCGGCGCGAGGAGATTAAGACTCTGCGCCTCGCCTTGCGAAAAGGCCACTACCTCGGCCTGCGCACCCTCCAGGACGAATGGGAAAAACAACACCAATCCCGTCCTCTCCACGCCGAGAGCTTCCACGACCCCGCCCATCATACCGGCACCCTTTACAAAGCCACCAACTGGACGCCCCTCGGATTCAGCAAAAGCTTCAAGCGCCACCGCCGCGACTTCTACCTCGACGCAAGAAGCCCCAAACACCTCTGGATCCGCCCCCTTCCCAAAAAACGCCCGCGCCCTCCTCGCCTGCCCCGGGCAACTCCCGGAAGCCCACCAAAAAGCGATCGCCCAAGCCACTGCCGGAGCCCGCAGCGCCCTGAGTTCCCGCCAACTCCGCAGCCTGCGGGCCGCCTTCAACGACATCGATGACTTCCGCAACCCCAAAAGCCGCCGCTACCCCCTCAGTGCCATGCTCGGCCTCATCGCCTACGGCCTCAACCAAGGTGACAAATCCGGCCGCCTCAAGCTCCCCGGATACGACGCCAACCGCACCATCACGGGCGACCCCCTCAACGCACAAAAAAACGGCACTCATCACCCACCAAAAAGGAGCGAGCAGCCTCTTTGGCCTAAATGAAAACCAGTCCACCATCTACCGGCGGGCCCGCCAGCGCTTGGCCCTGCGCAAAATCGCAAGCAAAGCCACCCCGACTAGCGGAGCGGATCTGAAAAAAGTCACGGTCGCATTGACCTGCGCCACCTCTACCTCATCGAACTTGACGAGGAAACCGCCACCTTCCCCGGCGCCCGGTAACTCCTCATGGTCACCCGCTATTCCACCTGCCTGCGCACCGGGAAGGCCAGCGTCGAAAGCCGGATCTTCATCACCAGCATCGAGCCCGGCGACAAGACCCCCGCCCAACTCGCCGCCCTCGCGAGAGGCCAGTGGAGTATTGAAAACAAAAACCACTGGAAGCGCGACACCAGCCGCTGGCGCGAAGACCGCGGCCCCCGCCGCCACCCCAACGGGTCCAAAAACTTTGGCCTGATGCGCGGAGCCCTCCTCGCCCTCATCCCC
>JBLHUR010000117.1:0-18789 GCA_047629805.1 Akkermansiaceae bacterium
TAGAAGTTCATCGGAGAAGCTTGGGTTGTGTTGGATGACTTATGGCCCTCAGCGAACCGCGTGGAGTGGGGTGGGAACCGGGGCGTTGCCCCGGGCTGGTATGAGTTTGGCCTTTGGCCAAGGGGAAGGGAGCCGAGAGGGGATAATCTGGGTTGAATTTGGCGAAAGATCTGTTACAAGCACGAGGAGGATTCCGGTTTCATTTTCTCGAAATAAGCTAAAAAGACGATACATAGGTTTTTTAACGTGACTCGTTGAGCCAGAGTGCCTAGGTTTTGTTTGTGATCATTGATTACATGGCTTTCCTGAAATTTAGGGAGGCTTGGTTGGGGGCGGGGAAAGAAAGCTGGGCTATCTTCTACTTTTTAAAGCGATGGGAAATACGACGAATACCGAGAATTGGGCGGCGCGGGAGCGGCTGCGGAGTATCGAGGTGCGCCTCTGGTGGCAGGGGTTTGTGGGGCGGAAGGAATTGATGGAGGTCTTTGGGATCTCGGCGGCGCAGGCGACGTCGGACTTGCAGAAGTATTTTGAGCTGAATGAAGGGGCATGTTTTTACAGCACGAACCGGAAGCGCTATGAATCGACACAGGAGATGAAGTGCGTCCTGCACGGTCCGGTGCTGGAGGAAGGGCTGACCCTGGCCTTCGGAGAGATGGTGGGAGAAGGTTGGCAGCGGGAGCGGGTGTGGGATGGGAGGAAGCCCGGCCTTCTGGGGGCGGTGAATCTGCCGTTGCGGGAGGGGAAGCGGTGGGTGGAGCGGGTGATGGTGCTGGCGGCCGCAGGGTTGCGGCGGGTGAGGGTGAAGTATGTCTCGGTGAAGTCGGGAAGGTCGCGCTGGCGGGAGGTGGTGCCGCGGACTTTTGGCTGGGACGGGCGGCGATGGCACGCGCGGGCGTATTGCGTGGAGAATGAGGACTGGCGCGATTTTGTGTTGGGGAGGATGGCAGAGGTGGAGTGGCCGCAGGGAGAGGAGGAGGTGCCAGCCGATGAGGATTGGGACCGGTGGGTGGTAGTGAGATTGAGGGTGAACCCTGAGCTGGACGCGGTGAGACGGCGGGCGCTGCGGATGGACTATGGTTTGGAGGGAGATTTTTTAAAGGTACGGGTGCGGGAGGCGATGCGTCCGTATTTATTGGCGGAGATGTTTTTGGTGGGAGAGAGCGGGGTGGAAGCGCCGAGGCATTTTACAATGGACGAAGGAAGGAGCGGGGACTGAATGAATGGCGAGGGTGAGGGGCGGAGCAGTTGTTTGATTGCTTGGGTTGAGGGGCGCAGGGTGGGACGCCTGCGCTCCCTATTGGGACAAAAAAAAGCCGGGCCCTTTGGTGGCCCGGCTTTTTGGAGAGATTTTCTTTAGGAGACTGAATCGCGGGCGCTGGCGGCGAGGTAGTCGCGGTTGAGTTTGGCGATGTGGCTTGCGCTGATCTCCTTGGGGCAGACGGCTTCGCACTCGTATTGGTTGGTGCAGTTGCCAAAGCCTTCCTCGTCCATCTGCTTGACCATGCCGAGGACACGTTGGTCCTTTTCGGCTTGTCCTTGCGGGAGGTGGTTGAGGTGGGAGGCTTTTGCAGCCACGAAGAGCATGGCGGAGGCGTTCTTACACGCGGCGACGCAGGCTCCGCAGCCGATGCAGGCGGCGGCGTCGAAGGCGGCGTCGGCATCGGGCTTGGGGATTTGGATGGCGTGGGCATCGGGCGCGGAGCCGGTGCGGACGCTGATGTATCCACCGGCCCCGATGACGCGGTCGAAGGATGAGCGGTCGACGACAAGGTCTCTGACGACGGGGAAGGCGTTGGCGCGGAAGGGCTCGATCCAGATCGTTTCGCCATCGGAGAACTTACGCATGTGAAGTTGGCAAGTGGTGATGCCGCGTTCTTTGGAGTGGGGGACTCCGTTGATGGTCATAGAGCACATCCCGCAGATGCCTTCGCGGCAATCGTGGTCGAAGTGGATGGGATCTCCGCCGTCCTTGATGAGGCGCTCGTTGACGATGTCGATCATCTCGAGGAAGGATGCGGTGGTCGGGATTTCCTTGGCCTCGTAGGTTTCGATACGGCCTTCTGAGGTGGCGTTGTCCTGTCGCCAGACTTTTAGGGTGAGATTGAGGAGTGGCATGGCTTACTTGTAGGAGCGAATGGAAGGTTGGACTTCTTCGTAGATGAGGTCTTCTTTGTGTAAAACGGGTGGGGTGCCGGGTTCGACGTGTTCCCAAGCGGCGACGTATTGGTATTGGTCGTCGTGGCGTTTCGCTTCACCCGTCTGGGTGGTGCCGTCTTGGACTTCGGGGTCGGCTTCGGTGAATTGGTGTTCGTTGCGGAAGTGGCCTCCGCAGGATTCCTCGCGGTTGAGGGCGTCGTGGCAGAGGACCTCGGCAAAGTCGATGAAGTCGGCGACGCGGCCGGCTTTTTCAAGTTCGGCATTGAGTCCGGCGGCGGAGCCGGGGATGCGGACGTTGGTCCAGAATTCGTCGCGAATTTCCGGGATCCGGCGGAGGGCTTCTTGCAGGCCTTCTTTGTCGCGGGCCATGCCACATTTGTCCCAGATGAGGAGGCCGAGTTCGCGGTGGAAGGAGTCGACCGACTTGTTGCCTTTGATCTCCATGAGAGATTTGAGGCGGTCTTTGACGGTATTTGCGACCTTTTTGAACGCGGGATGGTCGGTGGTGACGGAGCCGGGTTTTTGTTTGGCGAGATAGACGGCGATGGTGGAGGGGATGACGAAGTAACCATCGGCAAGGCCTTGCATTAAGGCCGAGGCTCCCAGTCTGTTCGCTCCGTGGTCGGAGAAGTTGGCCTCGCCGAGGACGTGGAGTCCGGGGAGGTTGGACATGAGGTTGTAGTCCACCCAAAGGCCACCCATGGTATAGTGGACGGCGGGATAGATCTGCATCGGCTGCGCATAGGGGTTGTCGCCGGAGATCTTTTCATACATTTGGAAGAGGTTGCCGTAGCGGGCGCGGATCGCGTCTTCGCCGTCGCGGGCGATCGCTTCTTTGAAGTCGAGGAAGACTCCGAGTCCGGTGGGGGCGACGCCGCGTCCGTCGTCGCAGACCTCCTTGGCGGCGCGGCTCGCGATGTCGCGGGGGCAGAGGTTTCCGAAGGAGGGATACTTGCGTTCAAGGTAGTAGTCGCGTTCGTCCTCGGGGATGTCGGAGGCTTTCTTTTTCCCTTCACGGATTGCCTTGGCGTCTTCTTTTGAATTGGGAACCCAGATGCGTCCGTCGTTTCGGAGGGACTCGGACATGAGGGTAAGCTTTGACTGGTAGTCGCCGCTGACCGGGATGCAGGTCGGGTGAATTTGGGTGTAGCAGGGATTCGCCATGAAGGCTCCGCGTTTGTGGGCGCGGAAGGAGGCCATGACATTGCAGCCCATGGCGTTGGTGGAGAGATAGAAGACGTTTCCGTATCCGCCGGTGGCGAGAATGACGGCGTCGGCGGCGTGGGGAGTGACTTTGCCGGTGACGAGGTTGCGGACGATGATGCCTTTGGCCTGTCCGTCGACGACGACGAGGTCGAGCATCTCGGTGCGTGAGTGCATCGTGACACCGCCCTTGGCGATCTCCTTTTCGAGGGCTTGGTAGCAGCCGATGAGGAGCTGTTGGCCGGTTTGGCCGCGAGCGTAGAAAGTGCGTTTGACTTGGGCTCCGCCGAAAGAGCGATTGTCGAGGAGGCCGCCGTATTCGCGGGCGAAGGGAACGCCTTGGGCGACGCATTGGTCGACGATCTCATTGGAGACCTCGGCAAGGCGGTGGACGTTGGCTTCGCGGGAGCGGAAATCGCCTCCTTTGATGGTGTCGTAGAAGAGACGGTGGACGGAGTCGCCATCGTTCTGATAATTTTTGGCGGCGTTAATTCCGCCTTGGGCTGCGATGGAATGGGCGCGGCGCGGGCTGTCCTGGTAGCAGAAGCAATCGACGTGGTAGCCGAGTTCGGAGAGGGTGGCTGAGGCGGATCCCCCGGCGAGGCCTGAGCCGACGACGATGATTTTAAATTTCCGCTTATTAGAGGGGTTGATCAATTTGGAGTCCATTTTATGGGACGTCCATTTTTGGGCTAAAGGGCCGGTCGGAATTTTGGAGTCTAAAGGCATGGCGGGGAAAATGAACGAATGAACGATTGCAGAATGGACAATTGATTAAGAGTTGTCGCGTGCGGTTTTAATTGAGGAGAGGAAGATTCTGGTGAGTTCTTCGGCTTCTGGTTGGTGTGCGATGAAGTTCGCCTTCAGCGAACGGGGAGGGGGCGGAGAGGTCCTGGGGCGTTGCCCCAGGCTGGTATGAGTTTGGCGGTTGGCCAAGGGAGATGTGCGGGTGGGGAGCCATGGGTGTTAATTTCAACTGAAGTTATGAGTCTCACTTTCCCTGGCCAAATCCAAAGACGAGGATGGCGATAGGGATGGAAATGAAGCCAAGGTAGATGACGGCGGCGTAGGCTTTAGAGATAAATTTGATGGGACCGGCGGTCTTTTTAGAGCGGAGGCCGAGGGTTTGGAAAATGGAACCGACGCCGTGGCTCAGGTGAGAGCAGAGGAGGGTCATGGAGATGAGGTAGAAGATGACAACGAGTGGGTTTTGGAACCCAACGATGACCATTTCCCAGGGGCTGATTTCGCCGATGGTGGCGAGTTCAGCGTCTGTCCGGACGGTGAAATGAAGGATGTGGAAGATGACGAAGGCGATGATGGTGAGGCCACTCCAGATCATGATGCGGGATGATTTGGGTGCTTGGACGGTGGCGTTGTGAGCGTATTTGGGTCGAGCCGCTTTGTTCTCCTTGGTGAGGAGGACGGTGAACCAAATGTGGACGAAGAAGCAGGCGAGGAGGCCGAGGCGGGCAATCCAGACACCCGCACCGTGAAGGAAAGAGTGGAGGAATTCGGCGTAGTCGTTAAAAGCCTCTTCACCAGCGAAGATGAGGAAGTTTCCCGAAAGGTGTCCTGCCAAGAAGAGGACGAGGGCAAGGCCGGTTAGGGCGACAATTATCTTACGACCGATGGAAGATTTCACAAAGGCACAGGGGGAGCAGGAAAAGGCACTCATGGTTCAAGCGGACACCCCAGCGGGTGTTGCCGCGACATTAGGACTCAGATTGGGAAATACAAGTGGAGAAAGGGGGATTCGCGCGCGAAATACGGAATGCTGGGTGTGAGGTGCGGGGTGGGGGGATGAGGTCTGGGATTACAAGACGAATCGTGAGGTTTGGAGGTGCTTGGTTGAGGGGGGATCTCAGTGGTTCGAGGGGAGGGATGAAGAGGATGAGCAGGAGACGGATTGGTTGCTGCGAAAATAAAAGAGGCGGCTTTGAAAGCCGCCTCTTTAAGAAGAATGGGGGTGGTAGCAAACTTTAGTCGGGTTGGTTGGAGTAGTTCTTGTCCTTGTATTGGGTATAGAAATCGTAGGTGGTTTTTTCCTTGAGGTAGCTGTTTTTAATGGGCTGGACGCTTCCTCCGACCATGCAGCAAAAGGCGCTTTCCTTGTGGTTACCTTGGGGGGCGTTCTTCATGTTTTTAAAGACCCAGCCTGGTGTTTCCTGATTGTCGTCTGCTTCGCCGAAGTAGATGGTCGTATCGGGATCGTTGGCCGCACCTAGACGGACTTTATAAACGTTTTCCTCTTGGCCGTCGGAGCTGACATCGCCGCCGAGTTCGGCATTGTAGGCGTAGCCTCCGTGGCTGACATCGGGGTCGTTGTAAAGTGAGTCGTAGGTCGTCTTGCCAGCGCCAAGCTCCTTTTTGGAAAGGGGGTTTTGGAGCATGGTGTCGGAGAATGGGGTGACCCAGCGGTAGCTGCCACTATCGCGGTCGGCCATGTCCATCTTTTCGGCGACGAGGTCCCACCAGACGAAGGATGCTTCCTGGCCGTCTTGGAGGTTTCCTTTGTAGGGAGGAAAGGTGCTGGGGGCGTGGTGGCCGGTGTTGACGCCATCGGTCGCGATGGCGGAGAGGGAGCCGTAGATCTCCTTCATGTTTTTGGTGGTCTTACCAGCGTCAGCGGCTTGCAAGCCGGTTTTGATGCCCAAGATGGCAAGGCCGGCAAGGGTGGCGATGATGGCGATGACGACAAGGAGTTCGACGAGGGTGAACCCCCGGCGTTTTTTTGAGAAGGAATGTGTTTTCATGTGGCTTTGGTTAGCTTGGATGGCTGGTCGGTGGGATCAAGCAGATTTCATTGGGGCGATGAGTTCTTCTTGAATTTCGCGCTTGTTTTGTCGTTAGGCCCGTTAGGCATTGAGGGAGTTGATGAGAGAGAGATTTCTCTTCCTGAGGTATAAGGGTTATCTGATTGGTCGAGGAGGATCAACGAGATTCGTTTTCTAGTGCGTTGGAAAAGAGAGGGGAGCGGGGTGGGTGTCTGACAGATTCGCCTCTTGTGGAGATGATAAATCTGGTAGTCGGGTTAAATTTGGTAAGGTTCCCTCAATGAAAGATTTATCCCGACGCGAATTGCTCTCTTCTTTGGCGCTTTCCTCCGCTGCTTGTATGACCGGGCTGGGGCAGGAAAAGGACCACCGTAATCCGATTGGGGTTTCGACCTACAGTTTCTGGGGATTTCAGCGGGACGAGTTGAGAGATATTGGCAAGTGCATCGATTTGGCAGCCAAGATGGGCTTTGATGGGGTGGAAATTTTGCAGATTCAGATGGAGGATTTTTCGCCACCGGCGCTGCAAAAAATTAAGAGGCAGGCCTTTATGGCAGGGGTGGATTTGATGGGGTTTTCAACGCATCAGGATTTTGTGGATCCGGACGAGATTGTGAGGCGCCGGAATGTCGAGCAGACGATCACTTATATTGAGCAGGCGTATGCGCTGGGGATCCCGACGCTGCGGATCAACACGGGGCGCTGGGGGACGAGTGAAAATTTTGATGCCTTGATGGCGAATCGGGGGATCGAGCCGGTGTTGGAAGGGCACACCGAGGTGGAGGGATTTGAGTGGGTCATTGAGGCGATGAAACAACTGGTGCCGTATGCTGAAAAGTGTGGCGTGGTGCTGGGGCTGGAGAATCACTGGGGGCTGGGCCTGACTCCGGAAGGGGTGATGAAGGTGGTGGACGCGGTGAAGTCACCGTGGTTGCAGGTGACGTTGGATACGGGGAACTTTTTGGAAGATCCGTATGGGCGGCTTGCGAAGCTGGCTCCGCACACCGTGTTGCTGCAGGCGAAGACTTACTTTGGAAAAGGGCGGTGGTATACGCTGGATCTGGACTATGAGCGCATAGGGAAAATTATGAAGAAGGCGAATTACAAGGGGTATGTTTCGCTGGAGTTCGAGGGGCTGGAAGATCCGATGACGGCGGTGCCGAAGAGTCTGGAGATGCTGCGGAAGCATTTTTAAGGGACCCTCCTTGGGCAGGTCATTGTCGAAGGTGAGTCCCCGGCGTTCCAGGATGGAGCGGGCCATGGCGCGGCGTTGTTTTTTGATGAGCTAATCGGCGAGGAAGGGGACGGGGACGGGGATAAAGGCGGAAGCTCCCGTGCTGTGACTTGTGCTACGGGTCCGCAGAGTGGGTCTGGTGGAGGGATGCTTTATTTTCCGTTCGAAAGGGTGATTTGATGAAGGTCTCCGCTAAATTGCGCGAGCGGAGTGATCGATCTGCGGAGATGATTTCCAAGGAATTCATTCCTGCCTTGGTGGCTGAGGCAATCCCGGCGCGCAAACAGCCCATTTATTATTTGCCGGGTCCTAAGAACCCGGGCTACGGGCGTGAACTCTCGAAGCCGGGAATCAGGGAGTTCATCAACGAGAAGCTCCTCCACCGCGGCGATCAGGAGTAGAGAATTTCCGACCTTGCCGCTGCTCCGGATAGCCTAATAATAGATCCATGGAGATTGAAGAATTTGACTACATTGTCATCGGCGGCGGAAGTGGAGGCTACGCGGCTGCCAGAACTGCCCGCGAGGTGGTCGAGCGCGTCGCAATTATCGACCGCGCGGAGGATCTCGGCGGACTTTGTATCCTGCGCGGCTGCATGCCCTCGAAGACGCTCATCTACTCGGCCGAAGTCCTACACCTCGCGCAACAGGCTGAGAAATTCGGTCTCAAGATTCCCGCGGCTTCCGCTGACCTCCCTGCGCTCCACAAGCGGAAGCTTGAGATCATCGGAGAGTTCGCGGAGTATCGCCAAGGCCAGCTCCATAGTGATCGCTTTAGTCTCTTCCGCGAGCGTGCCACCTTCATCGATGAGAACACCGTCGAGTTGACCGATGGCCGCAAGCTGCGGGCCAAGAACTTCATGATTGCCACCGGTTCTGTGGTCTCCATTCCTCCTGTCAAGGGCCTCGCAGAGGTGCCTTGTTGGACAAGCGATGACGTGCTCGATCTCGATTTCCTTCCGGAAAAAGTGATTGTCCTCGGCGGCGGAATTGTAGCCTGTGAGCTCACACAATTTCTCTCTCGCGTCGGCGTCGAGGTCGTTCAAATTCAGCGCAGTGAACACGTTCTGAGTGACTTTGCCAAAGAGGCCTCAGAAGTGATCGAGGAGCAATTCCGAGCCGAAGGAATCCAGCTCTTCACCAAGACCAGCCTCCAGAAAGTGGCTCATGATGAAAACGGCTTCACCGTGATCTTTGAGCACGAGGGTGAGACCATCACCGAGACGGCTCCCCACCTGCTCAATGCCTTGGGCCGTCGACCGAAT
This sequence comes from Akkermansiaceae bacterium, assembly GCA_047629805.1. Lineage (GTDB taxonomy): Bacteria > Verrucomicrobiota > Verrucomicrobiia > Verrucomicrobiales > Akkermansiaceae > SW10. The sequence continues at coordinate 8,639 of JBLHUR010000117.1, forward strand.
TCCAAAACCCTCGGACTCGAAAAAGCGGGCGTCGAACTCAAGGACAGCGGTCACATTGCCTGCGACGAATTTCAGCAGACAAGCAACCCGAAGATCTGGGCCTGCGGCGATGTCGCCGGACCGTACGAAATCGTTCACATCGCGATTCTGCAGGGAGAACTCGCCGGGCGAAAAGCGACTGGTCGGGACGGAACGCCTGTCAATTACGACACCCTCCTTGGCGTCGTCTTTAGCGACCCGCAGATCGGCACGGTTGGCCTGAGTGAGAAGGCACTGATCGAGCGCGGGATCGATTTTCTTTCCGCCGATTACCCGTTCGATGACCACGGGAAATCGATCCTCATGGAAGCGAAGCGTGGCTATGTCAAAGTCTTCGCCGATAAGAAATCAGGCGTCGTCCTCGGCGCGGAATGTGTCGGGAAAGACGCTGGCGAATTGATCCACGCCCTCGCCGTCGGGGTCACCTTGAAAGCCACCGTGAGTGATCTCCTTAAGGTCCACTGGTATCACCCGACTCTCTCCGAGATCTGGTCTTACCCGCTGGAGGATATTCAGGAAGAGCTTGAGGGCTAAGGCCGCTTCTTTGCTTGCACCCCTCGCTGATCTCACGGTGCATCGGTGTCTCCTCCACATCTTTGCCACCCGCTTTAGCTGCCATGGGCAGGTCAAAGAGTTGATAAGATGCGGATGACGTTTTTTCACCAATCTCTCCTGGGGTTGGCGATGGGGGAGTGATGCCATAGGACACGATACCGAGAGGGTTGTTGTGCCGGGCGATGTGGGCTCCGAGAATCTCTTGTGAGATCATGAGGAGGGGGAGGCCGCGCACTATAGATTTTTTGGAACGAGGTCGAGAAAGCCGGGGGTTCCATTTCTAATCCCTTCTTTAATCTCTGCGAGAGAATATCGCTTCGTGATGTGCTGGGGGCAGTTCCAGTCGTAGGCCTGGATGGTGAAGACAAAAAGGCGTTCGACTTTTCCCCGGTAGTTGGGATCGGTGAGCTGATCGGCGAGTTCAGGATCATCGGAGGCATCTTTGATCTCGCAGGTGGTCCATATTTTGACGCGTTGGCGGGTGGGGTAGTCGATGAGGAAGAGGAGCGCTTTCCCTCCTGCTTTCAGATTGCCAGTGCTGATTAATTGGCGGTTTCCCCGAAAATCTGCGAAGCCGATGTTGCGTTCTCCTAAGACTTTAAAGAAACCGGGAGGGCCCCCGCGAAACTGCATGTAAGGCCAGCCGTTTTCACCGACGGTGGAGATGTAGAAGCTGTCTCTTGATTCGATGAAGGCGATTTCTTTAGGGGTGAGAGTAAAGCGATCGGGTTCCTGTTCTAGGTCGGCGTAGTTGTCACGTGAGCCATCGTGCGATTGAGCCTCTTTGACGCGGTCGGTGAAGGCGAAGGTTGAGAAATTTTGTCCCATGGTTTTGTTTGTTAAGATTGCCTCAGCGGGAGCCGTTTTTTTTTACGATTTAAGTTGTGATCCTTTAGCGAAGGCAACGAGGTCTTCTTTGTGATCGTGTTTTGTGATGTGATGGAGGGGCTGCAAGGGTCTGTGTCGCCCAATTGGAGTCCGCCTGTTTGGTATGCCCAAGGGCCGATGGTTTGGAAGGCGCGGTCGGTCGCTTTCATGATTTGGGTTCTCCTCCTGGGCTGATGTTGTTGGGCGAAAGAACGAATTGGCGTTCGGATTGATCGATCGGGAGATCGTTGATGCTGGCCTCGCGGACTTGCATGAGCCCTTCGGGATTGAATTCCCAAAGTTCATTGCCGTAGGCGCGGAACCATTGGCCTTTGTCGTTGTGATATTCGTATACGAATTTCACGGCGATCCGGTTGTCGCTAAAACTCCAGAGAGTTTTCTTGAGGCGGTAGTCGAGTTCGTGTTGCCACTTGTCGCTTAGAAATTCTTCGACAGCAGCGCGGCCTTGTAGGAATTGCGAACGGTTGCGCCATTGCGTGTCCTCAGTGTAAGCCAACGCAATTTTGGTGGGATTTCGGGTATTCCAGGCATCTTCGGCGGCTTGGACTTTCGCGGTGGCAGATGCGTGTGTGAATGGTGGGAGTGGTGGTCTCATGATTTTGGGTGGTGCTGATTTGAACTAATAAATGGGGCCTAGTGGTTTGAGTGAGTTGCGGAGCAAACAGGTGAAGATCAGGACGTGAGTGACCAGTAGGATGGGCACCAAGAAGGTTGGGATGAACCAAGTGGCCCCCAAGTGAGGGACGGCTTCTGTCTGACGTAAGGCGTTCACGAGATCGATGGAGCCGACGAAGTTGAAGATCCAGACGAGGGGTAACGCTAAGCTCCAGGGTTTCCGAAGAGCGATCAGGCAGAGGATGGCGAGTAGCCCACTGGCGAAGTCGCCGTAGGCCGCGGAGTTCGCGAAAGTGGTGGGAGGAGAGTCGGTGAGGCCCGGGACCAAGAAAGAGAGCCCGATGTGTCGGGTCGCATGGGGGATGATCAGCAAGGAGAGCGCCATGTGGACGGGTTTTTTTGCCAAGCAAGGGGCGAGATACCATTTTGCCAAGAGGCCAAAAACGAGGATGCTTAAGACAAACTGAGTGCCAAATATTGCGAGAGGAGTCATGGGTTTCGTTTGTTGATGATTGAGAAAGAGGGAGGCAACGGCTTGGGCATTCGCTTTGAGAACGCTGCCTCCCTGTGGTTAGGATTTAGTTCAGTCTCTTTGCTTGATGGTTCCCTTGCATAAGGGACTCATCCTGATGGCACACCAAGCAAGGTGCGGCATTGATTTTGAAGGCCTCATCGATCGGCGTGTCGTAGAGGTGGTTCGTGTAGTTGCTGAGGGTCTTCCAGGTTACGAGGAGCACGGCTTCCCCAATTTGGGTGTCGGTGTAACCGGCGTCCTTGAAAGTTTGGATGGCTTCTGCTTCCGGGTGGCCCTTGGTCTCGAGAAGAGAGAGGAGGAGGGTGCGAAGTGCTTCAAGGCGTCTATCGTTCAAGGGAGCCCGTGTTTGCAGCGCGACGGTGGTTTCTTTGTCGAGGCCGAGTGATTGGCCAAGAGTTCCGTGGGCGGCTAGGCAGTAGTGACAGCCTAATTCCTGGCTGATGATCAAAGCGCCCGCATGCTGTTCTTTCGGTGTGAAACTCGTTTTCGATACGAGATCGGCGATCACCAAGTAGGCCTCAAGAACGGCGGGTGACGGTGAGAAGGCCGTCATGAGATTTGGGACAAAGCCAAATTTCTTTTTTACTCCTTCGAGGATGGTTTTGGATTCTTCTGGAGCAGCATCAGTAGCTGGAAGTGTCAGTGGATGTTGATAATTTGAGTTCATTATTTTGGATGGTTGTTATTGTGTTTTACAAAGCTCGACAAGATTTAACAAACCGACTGGTCGGTTTAAAAATGGCGATTTTTTACGTGAAGTTAGCGAGTTGATTTTGGCCCTACCTGGCGACTCAGGAAGTTACGGATCTTTTGAGCAATTTTTTGACCGTCTTCTTCCAGCGCAAAGTGTCCGGTATCGAGAAGGTGGAATTCAAGATTCTTAAGATCGTTTTTATAAGGGTGCGCACCTTCCGCCGGGAAGATTGTGTCGTTTTGACCCCAAACGATGAGAGTGGGCGGTTGATTATCGCGGAGATACTGCTGCCACGCAGGGTAGAGGGGAGGATTGCTTCCGTAGTCCAGGAACATCGCGAGTTGGATTTCGGTATTGCCTGGGCGATCGAGGAGGGACTGATCAATCGTCCAGTTGTCAGGGCTAATGGATTCTGGGTCACGGGTTCCGTGCGTGTATTGCCATTTGGTCGCATCGAGCGTGAGTAGGCCCTTCAGTGCCGTGGCATTTTCAGGAGACTGGTCTTTCCAGTAGGCCTTCAGTGGCTTCCAAAAATCCAAGAGACCTTCTTTGTAGGCGTTGCCATTTTGAATGATGAGGGAGTCGATCCTTTCTGGATGTTGAGTCGCCAAACGGAAGCCGACAGGGGCGCCATAGTCCATGAGGTAGAGACTGTATCGGTCGAGATCGAGTTTGGTGGTCAGTTGATCGACAACTTCAGCCATGTGGTCGAAGGTATATTCGAACTCATCGACCGTGGGCATCGAACTCTGTCCATAGCCGGGGTAGTCGGGAGCGATGACGTGGTAGGAGTCCGCGAGCTCCGGGATCAGATTCCGAAACATGTGGGACGAGGTGGGGAATCCATGCAGGAGAAGCACCGTTGGAAAGTCCTTTGAGCCCGCTTCCCGGTAGAAGACAGTCTGCCCCTCGATTTCAACAGTGCGATGATAGACGGATGGCGACACTTCAGAGCTTTTTGCTCTGGGGATTTTTACGTCATCTGGTGTTGAATTGGCCTTCATTGTGAAGGTCGCAACGGTGACAATGATCGCTGCTGGAATAGCTGCGAAGGCGATGGTTTTTTTTTGTAGTTTCATATTATTTTTGTTTGGAGATTGGGGTAGCTGAAGCGACCGGTCGGTCGTTTGGCGGGTAAAAAAAGTCGGGTTGTTTAGGTTGCAAGGAAGGTTTTTAATTCCTTTTTGGCGCTGACAATAGGGGCGACCTCACGAAAGTTTTGCGCTTCGATCAGGGCTCCTTCGAAGAGCAGAAAGAGGATGGTGCCTTTCTGTTTCCCGAAGGCCTTGGGTTTGTTGGAGAAATGAGCGATCGCCAATTCTTGGATCTGTTTTTGCAAGCCCTCTTTATGCGAGAGGATTTCCTTGCGCATGGGGTTACTTGGATCGGGAACTTCGGCGAGTGTGTTTAAGAAGGCGCAACCTCGAAAGTCGCATTCAGTCATCCAGCCTTCGAGGAAGTCAAAGAGGGCGAGAAGGTTGCTCTTGGCACTCTTCTTTGAGTTCAGGCGGGCATTGAGCCAAGAGTTCCAAACGGTGTGACGCTTTTTCAGCCAAGCAAGTCCGACTTCTTCCTTGGAGGTGAAGTGTGAGTAGAAGGTTCCCTTGGCGATCCCCGCGGTATCGATGATCTGCTTGATGCCCGTCGCGCCAAAGCCCTGCTTGTAGAACAATGCCGATGCAATATCGACAAGCTCTTCTCGCTTGGTGCTGGTGGACTTTCTCTCAGGCATGTCGAAGGTTTAATGCGACCGGTCGGTCGGGTCAATTCTTTTTTTGATAAATTTCTCTGCGGCTTCTCACCGCAGAGAATTCTTTACGAGCTGACGGGTTCGCAAAACTTAGCGATCGCCTCTTCAAGGTGCTTCTTCATCTCGAGATCGGTAATTCCCTTATCGGGAGAATAGTTGTCGTAGTATGAGGGGAGTGAAAATGTCGCTTTCACGTCAGCTCCGAGATGAGGAAAAGTCTGTTCCGCCGCTGCGAGGATGGTCGCTCCACCCCGGCTACCAGGAGAGGTGGCCATGAGGAGCATGGGCTTTTCGGACCAGAGCTTTTGTTGATGGCGGGAGGTCCAGTCGAGGATGTTTTTGAAGGCGGCGGTGTAGCTCCCATTGTGCTCAGCAAATGAGAGGATGATTCCGTCAGAGGCCTGAATGGCTTTGAGGAAATTTTGAGCCTCTTCTGGGATGCCTGATTCTTCTTCCCGATCTTGTGAGTAGAGAGGCATCTCAAAGGTGTTGAGATCGAGAACTGTGAGATCGGTATCTGGAATCTGTGAGCCAGCATACTCGGCAAGAGTGCTGTTAATGGACTCGCGCTGAGAGGAGGCTCCGATGATGAGTAGTTTTTTCATAGGACTATTGTGATTTGGCTTCGAGGTTGAAACGGATGACGACTTCGTCACGAATTAGGTCGTCACTTTTACCCGCATAGACGATGTCGAAGTGTTTACGATTGATGTCAAACTCGGCCCGTACGATCGAGGTATTTCCATTCCTTTCGGCACTCGCAGGAAAGCTGATATTCCTGGTGATGCCATGAAGGGTGAAGTTCCCTGAGATTTCATAGGCGCCGCTTCCTGTTTCGGTCACTTGGGTCATGTTGAAGGTGGAGGTTGGGAATTTTTCCACGTCAAAGAAGTCAGCACTTTTGAGATGGCCGGTTAGCTTTTCGGCATCGGAGTAGGTGCTGTCCATGTCAATGGTGATACTGCCGCTGTTGGGTGAGGTTTCACCGTCGTTCAGGGTGAAGTAGCCTTTAAGATCTTTGAAGCCGCCGCTGTGAGAACCGGTTACCTTTGAGCCGGTAAATTCGATGGTTGATTGATCGGTAAAGATGAATTTGGTTCCTTTATCTATGAGCGCTGTTTTGGGCTCTTCGATCTTGGCGCTTGCCGTTTTGTCAGCGGGGTTTTCGCAAGAGACAAGAAGAGAGGCGAGGAGGGGAGTTGTGTAGATCAGTTTCATGGTTTTATTTTTTAGGTTTCGGTTTGTAGTTTCAGGAAATTGAGAAGAGGAGGAATGTCGATTTCTCTTTGGCCGTAATCGTATCGAGAGGGCCTGTGACGGAGGTTCCGTCGCCTGGAAAGAGAGTTTCTCCGTGGAACTGTAGCTCCCCAGAAATAAGGTGGAGCCAGTGGCTTGGCGCTGAGCGATCGAGGAGGAGGGATTGCCCCGCCGCGAAGTTCCCGAAGGAGAGATCGAGATCCTGTTGGATTTGAATCGAGTTGTCGCGGCCATCAGGAGAGGCGACGAGAGTGAGTGAGTCGTGACTGGCCCGGTCGTTGAGCGAGAGTTCTTGATACCGTGGCTTTGTCTCTCGTTTCTTGGGGGTGATCCAGATTTGAAGAAAGTGGACTGGTTCGGTTGATGACGGGTTGAATTCGGAATGGCGCACGCCGGTGCCTGAGGACATGTATTGAAATTCCCCGGGCTTGATGATGCTGCCATTCCCCATGGAATCCTGATGCTGGAGTTGACCGGAGATGACGTATGAAATGATTTCCATCCTGGCATGTCGGTGTTCTCCGAATCCTTGATTTGGGGCAACCGTATCATCATTGATGACGCGGAGGGATTGGAAGCCGGCAAAGGCGGGATCATAGTGATCTCCAAAGGAGAAGGTGTGCCAGGAATTGAGCCAGCCGTGATCAGAATGGAAGCGATCATTGGCCCGGCGGATTTGGATGTTTGGTTCGACTTGCGTTGTCATGGGCTTTTTATACGCCGGATTAACTATGCTGGATAATACTGTTTCGTTAGTCTAAGCATGCCCTGTGAGCATGGATATTGATTTGAGACAACTCCGGTATTTTTTGAAAGTGGCAGAGCAGTTGAATATTTCTGCGGCGGCCCGGAGCATGCGAATGACTCAGCCTGCGTTAAGTCGTCAGATCCGATCCTTTGAAGAAAGCTTGGGCTGGGATCTCCTGGTCCGGGGGAAGAAGTCGATTCGCCTCACGAAGGCGGGGGAGGTTGTGCTGAGGGAAGGCCGACGAATGCAGACCTCAGTGGCACAGGGGTTGGGGCGGATGAAGCAGGAGATCGAAGGGGCGGAAATGCGCGTAGGATTTGCACCTTCTCTCGCCGAAGGCTTAATCGAGCGTGCCATGGCGAGCTTCGCAGAATCTTATCCCAAAGTGCGGGTGAGCTGGTTCGATAGCTCAACCCAAGAGATGTGGGAAGGTCTCGAAAAGGGGACGTTGGATCTCATTCTGGAAGTGGCGACGAATGACCCCGAAATTCGATGGGAGAAGCTACTTGAGAAGAAATTCTGTCTTGCCGTTTCGGCCAATCATCCCCTGGCCAAACGCCGCTTCATTAAGGCCGAGCACCTCGATGGCGAGAGGCTTCTTCTCCTCTCTCGTCACGAATACCCGGGCTACTGGGAGAAGGTGACGAGCTACTTCGCGGACCATCAAGTGAACGCAAAGATCGCAGGAGAGTTCGATGGAATCGCCAGTCTCAGGCTCGGGGTGGAAGCTGGTCTCGGTGTGGCATTCGTTGTCCAGGCTGCAATTGTGAATCCCGCGATCAAAGTGATCCCCTTTAAGCCTGGGCCCGACCCGATTTGTGTTTCGCTGGGCTATGCCAGTCGAAGAACCCTAGAGCCTTGGGAGGCGGGATTCCTAAAAGCTTTGAGAAAGCAGTGAGTATTTTTGAGAACATCTTAATAGAGAGAAATAGGAACGCCTTTAGTTGCCCGATCATGCCGTGGCAATTTTCGTCGCTGGTGTGATCGTTTCGATGAGGGTTTTCTTATCCTTCGTTAAAGCACGGAAATCGCATTCGTCCAGAATCCCGTGCCAGAAGGTGTCACTCCGCCCAAGGAACGCGCCAAAGCGGATTGACATGGTGGGGGTAATGCAACACGTTCTAACTGGGATCGTAATGAAACACGTTCTAACTGGCATAGCTCTCGGGGCTATGTATTGCGGCTACGCTTGGTGGTCAGTCAAAGAGGAGGCTCCTGCGAGTTCTTTTTCACCGGCTCATGAGCGACTTTTGGCAATTGAAAATCCTGCAGAGCTTAAGTTAGAGATCAGCAAGCTGAGACTCCCCGGTGAATTTGTCCACCAGATGAACGGAGGAGTGGTGTTGTTCGAGCTGGCAAAGAATTGGTTCAAGCGGGATACCAGATATGCCTTGGAAATGATCTCAGAAATACCAGGTTCTGAATCCCGTCATTACGCGCTGCAGGCCGGGAGGCATCGTTTCGTGAGTGAACCTGAAGAGTTTCTAGAGTTTGCAGATGCCAAGCTGAATTCTACGTATTATCGGAATATTAGAACTGATATATTCGTCGCTCTTGGGTAGTCGAAGCCACAGAAGGGCTTGGCCGTGGCTCGAAAATTAGAGGTGGGAGAGAGAAGAGAGATCGCGTTCACGAGGCTGTTCTCGTCGTGGTCGAAAGTGGATTTGGCTGATTCGCTCTCTCATATCAATAATCTTGAGTTCAGCGAAGACAAGAATGCGGCTTATCACGCGGCATCAAATTCAGGAGCTGACTTTGATGCCGCTGATCTGAAGATGATTCGGATGTCAGGCGCTGGTCGTTCGAATATCGAGGATGTTGGGATAAGGATTGTTTCTCAGATTGCTAATAAAGAGGGAGTTGATGGAGTCCTCGAGGCTTACGCGCGACATCCTGAGTTGGTTGAGTTTGGGGCGTCTGCGGTGGATAGAATGGGGGGGAGGGATTGGAAAGATTTTGGAAAGAAGCTGGAGCGCTATCGGGAGATTGGATTTGTTGATTTTTCGCGAGATTCAGGAGTGATCGGAAAAGGGTTTTCGATGAGGGCTCCAGAGATTGCTTTGGGGTTTCTTGATCGTTTGGAAGAGCGGCAGGCGAAGGTGAATGCGGCGAGGGAGATGGCAAGGGCATGGGTCACCTATGGGAAACATCATAAGAGGCTGCGTGGGTTGATCGAGAAGTTGGACTCGGAAGAATTGAAGGATGCCGTTTTCATCCCCTTGATTGAGGAACTTCGATCGAAGGGCAGGGGGAGTGAGGTGACTGTGCTTAAGGAGTTTCTTTTATGAAGGATTCATTCTCGAACTCTCTCGAGAAAGAGATGGGGTCGCAATGAAGATGGGGCGGGAAAGAGTGCCGCAGTGGTCGATTTTCCCGACCAAGGTGCTTGGGTCTTTCGAACTACCGAGAGGCTCATGACCTCGCTCACCCCAAAATACGCCCAAACCTTCCCAAATCTTCCCCGAATTACTCCGCTCCACCCCGCCGTAAGACCATTGAAGCCAAATGGATGCAAAGGATTCAGTGTCGTAGTCTGCCCGGCATGTTTTCTCACGAGCATCGAAAACAAAGCGCCGTCGCTTCCCACTCCCCCAGCCTGGTGCTTTCAAAGCAATCCCACCTACCATTTTACCGGTCAAGCAGTCCGCCTTCTTAAAATCGCTCAGCTCCGTTTTCTCCTAAGCTACCTTCATCGCAGCCCCTTCCTACCCAATTCCCCAACCGCCGTCAAGCTGATTGCCTGACACCTTAATCCAAGAAGCAAGCGGTTCATCATGATTTCCCAATTAGGAGGGGTTGAATTTTTCGCGGCAGCTCCCCCGGTGGTCATCAACCGTCTTTCAAATCCCGGAGGCTCCAGATCTCGCCCGCCAGCTCCATCAATGATCCCTTGGCCCGCCTCGCTCCGTCTTTTCTCTTCTTTCCAAAGGCCTCGCGATGGCTCTCGAAGAAATCATTCACAAATTTCCGTGATCCCAGGACTGCTCCATCCTTAAAGTAACGAACCCGACAGCGCACCACCTTCGCAATTTTCAGATCTCTCGCTTTTTCCTCCTCCCACCGCTTCGCC
>JBLHUR010000118.1:0-18616 GCA_047629805.1 Akkermansiaceae bacterium
GCGAGGGGGAGAGCGGCTCCGTCCTTCGCATTTGGGCTGCCGCGATGTTCGGCGAAGGGTTTCCAACCGCAGCCGGGAGGGCGGATCTTTTTGACGAAGGCGGCGAGGTGGGAGTGTTCGGTTTTGGGTCCGAAGAAGGCACCGAGTAACCAGGCGACGGTGGTAAGGGCGACGATGAAGATGTTCTGCCAGTAGCCCGGGAGTTGATCTGCGATGGGAACGAGCTTGGGGTAGCCGAGGACGAAGAAGGTGGCAGCGCCGAAGGAGACGACCATCGCCACAATCTCGGCGGTGGCATTGACGCGCCACCAGAGCCAGCGGAGGAGGTAGATGAGTCCGCTTCCAGCACCGACGAGGACCATGAGTTTGAAGGCATTGACGGCGCTTTCGAGGACGAAGCTGACGAGGGCAGCGAGGATGACAATGATGACGGTGAAGAGACGGCCCATCCAGACGAGCTGCTTTTGGCTGGCGTCCTTTTTGATGAAGCGATTGTAGAAATCGTGAGTGAGATAGGAGGATCCGATATTGAGCTGGGTCGAGATCGTGGACATGTAGGCCGCGATGAGGGAGGCCATGACGAGTCCAAGGAGACCGACCGGGAGTTTTGTCAGCATGAGAGGGTAGGCGATGTCGTCTTTGGCGAGGCCTTTATATTCCTCAGGCAGCGCCGCGGCGAGGTCGGCAGTGGAGGGGTAGAAAACAAGGGAGGCGAGAGCGATGAGGATCCAGGGCCAAGGCCGGAGGGCATAGTGAGCCATGTTAAAAAAGAGGGTCGCTCCGAGGGCGTGGCGCTCGTTTTTTGCGGCAAGCATTCTCTGTGCCGTGTAGCCGCCACCGCCGGGTTCGGCACCGGGGTAGTAGGAGGACCACCACATGATGACGAGGGGGACGAGGAAGATTCCCATCGCGAGATCCCAATTAGAGAAGTCGGGAAGGAGTGCGAGTTTCGGTGCGACGTTTTCGTGCGAGAGGACCTGCGCGAGTCCGCCTGCTTCGGGGAGATTGAGGAGATAGTAGCAGGCTGCGATGGAGCCGGCCATGGCGAGGAAGAATTGGAAGAAGTCGGTGGCGAGAATGCCGCGCAGACCGCCGAGGGCGCTGTAGGCCACCGTGATCCCGCTGCCGATGAGGAGGGTTTGCCAAGGGTCGAGCCCCATGAGGACGCTGCCAAATTTGATGGCGGCGAGGTTGACGTTCGCCATGACGATGGTGTTGAAAATGAGGCCGAGGTAAAGGGCGCGAAAACCACGGAGGAACCCTGCTGATTTGCCGCTGTAGCGGAGCTCGTAGAACTCGATATCAGTCATGACTTCCGAGCGTCGCCAGAGTCGGGCGAAGACGAAAGTGGTGAGCATTGCGGAGAGGATGAAGGCCCACCAAACCCAGTTACCGGCCACGCCATCGGTGCGCACGATTTGGGTGACAAGGTTGGGGGTATCGGCCGCGAAGGTGGTGGCGACCATCGAGACGCCGAGAAGCCACCAAGGCATGCTGCGCCCGGAAAGGAAGAAATCCTCGGTGCTCTTTCCGGCCTTCTTCATCATGACGACACCGATGGCGAGGGAGATGAGGAGGACCCCCGCGATGATGGCCCAGTCGAGGGGGTGGAGTTTGACGAGGGAGCTGGCGAGGAAGGTCATAAGAAAATAGAATGGCGGATTTGTTTTGGAAGCAAAGAGACTTGTTAGAGACGCAGACTGAGTCGCAGTTGGCGACAACCAAAGCGTCACTTCCTCAGCAATTTCTCATCTCCGTTGGCTACGACTGTAAACGATGAAAGAAAACGTTTCGCTAATATCACTCGCGAACTTCGCCGATCCATCGCGATTCTGGGTGAGAACGCCACCTCAATCCGAGCCGAAACGCCCCCCCGCGCTAGACGTTCACTTGTTGTCCAAGGCTCGCGCCGCCTCCTTCGCCTTGGACTTCTCCCAAGCTTCCTTGTCAGCAAGAAACGTCTCCTTCAACTCAGCAATCGTCGCCTCCGCTTCCTTGATCCGCCTCTCGGTATCCGCGAGTTCGAGCTCTTTGCGAATCCGTCCGCTGAGGTGGCGGCTCTTACTGCGCTCATCCATCCCCTCCGGAACTGGGAAAGTGATTGGGGTTTCCTCCATCACCCAATCATCGCTCCGTTGCGTCGCGATCGGAATCTGACGTGAGTTCACCAAGTTAGCCATCGGATTGCGGGCCCAGGCGTAACGATAGTGAACCGGCTCGGAAACATGTGAACTGCTGAGGACCAAGACATTCTTCACCTGACGCGGGCGCTTGCGATTGTCCACGCCATCGACGCCATAGTTAATCTCTGCTGGATAAAAACGACGGTCTTTTCCGGCAATCGCAAAGCCGACCATCTTCCCATCGCTGTCATCCTTCATTCTGATTTCGGACGACATCGAGAGACGAAGAACGCCATCGATGGTCTCCATTTTCTTAATCGTGGGTGGGAGCCAAAAGTGTTCCGAACCTCCGCCGGTAAGCGAATCATATTGCGTCACCAAGGCCCACTTCGCGGCCCGCTCGCCGGCGGGGACTTTGATCTGAGGATGATACCAAGTCTTCCTAAAATCGAATGAACTGGCGAAGCCGATGGCCTTATCTCCCCCTTCCTGAAACTCACGGAAAGTCTGATACTGCGCCTCCCGAACAAGCGGGCCCGCATTGCTCATCGACTTGAGAAAATTCTCCTCGGTTTGCGGCTCCCCCGCCGTGCAAAGTGAGATAATGCAGAAGGGCATCTTGGCATCATTAAAAGCAGTCCGCCATGAGGTGATCATTTCCCCAAAAACCTGATGATACATCCGCGCTCCGGCAGAGCCATCGAAGCAGTTATTAAAGCCCTGATGAAAAACGGCGCCTTTTACGGAGAGTCCCTCCAATGGAGTGATCATTCCCGCGTAGCAAATACCCGGGCGGTTATGGTCGGCAACTGGTCCGGGTTTCAGATCCGAAGGACGCTCGCTCTCCGGCGGAAGCGGTTTCCCTTCTTCTGCGGCCTTCTTCTTTTTGCGTTCAAAGTTCTCAATCCTCTTCGCCAACTCCGCCTTAGCATCATAGGCCGCGATCTTCTCCTTCCACTCTTTCAGCTTCGCTTGAGTTTCAGTCTTTTGAATCTCCGTGAGCACCGCTTCCGGCGTCCAAGTCTCCACCGTCGTTCCTCCACGAGAAGCATCGATCAATCCGATCGGCACCTGTGATGCCATGTGAATTCTCCGTCCAAAAATATAACCGATCGCAGAAAAATCTTTCACTGTTTCCGGCGTGCAGACATCCCAATCTCCCTTCTTAAAATGACGATTAAACCAGCCACTCCATTCGTGAAGTCGTTCGAAGCTTCTCACCGAATCGAAACCCTTGCCCTGCGGCACGGTGAGCAGACGGATTTCGGGGAAATTAGCAGAAGCAATCTCCAGCATCCCCTCATCAACCTTCGCTAACTCAAACGCCATGTTGCTCTGCCCTCCCAAAAGCCAGACATCCCCGATGAGAATATTTTTCAAAGTTAGCGTCTTGCCATTTCCCTCGATCGTCACCACTTGCGGAGCGCTGTTCGCAGGCAGTGCCGGAAGACTCACCTCCCAAGCTCGCTTGGCATCGGCAGTTGCCTCGGCAGACTTACCCCCCAGCGAAACGGTCACCTTTTCACCCGGAGCAGCCCATCCCCAAATCTTGATCGCCTTGTCGCGCTGCAAAACCATGTTGTTCTGAAAGGCATTGCTCACACAGAGCCCCTCCCCCACCGCTTGCAACTCGACGACATCCTGCCGGGGCATTTTTTGAGCGGAAAGTAGGTCTGCGAAAGCGAAGACAACGAAGATGCCAAGAGAGAGCAAAGATCTAAATTTCATAGTAGGTAAATTTGGAAGCCCGTTCAATCATCGGGAGCTCAGAAAGTAAATTTGAACTTCGGAAACGACATACCCCGCGTAAGGGTATGGCCGATCTCAGGAATGTCCGGATTTCCCTTTGTGGAGGAGGATGACATTGCCCACCGGGTCGAAAGCCATCGCCATGTGGCACCCCGGCGTTTCAAAATGTCGATTACACCCTCTCAGCAGCATTACTTTGACTCAAAGCCGAAGGTATCGTGAAGTTCACATCCCGTATTATTGAGCTCAAACTGATGCTCCGAGTCATCGTCAAGCTGCCTGATGATAAGGGCGTGCGAGGTTTGTTGGGCTGAGACAGTGGCTGCGACGCAGAGGGAAGTTACCAAAATAAAAGCTCTAATTCTCATCACTTAATGAGTAAAGAGCCAGACCTTATAAATCATAAGATCCCTCCAATAATTCCAGAAAGCTTTGAGCGAAAGTCGGGCAACCATGCAGGAAAATTTAAAGCAAGTTTGGGCTTCGCGAACCACATCCTGTTTTTAGGGTATGAACAATGAAGCACAAAATGTTCACCTGCTTGGTTCTTTGGATCACTGGCTTGGGTGCCGTAATCGGCGAAACAGCTGGGATTAAAGAGCCCAAAGTTATCGGCTATCTCCCGAACTATCGCCTGACTGAAAACGCCCTCGCCAATATCTCAAAGTGCACCGACGTCGTCTACTTTGGTTCGGAGATCCTTGGAGACGGTCGTATTAAGATGGCCAAGCAGGACACCCAGGACCTTCAAAGACTTCGAACTGCTTGTCAGAAAAATAATACGAAGCTTCATCTCTGCCTCGGAGGTTGGAAAAAAGACACCCACTACCCCACCGTCACCGCAGACCCTAAACTCCGAGCCCAAGTCATCGATGACCTCATTAAACTCAAAAAGAAACACCCCTTTAACGGTGTCGACTACGACTGGGAATACCCAAAAACAGAGGCCGAAATGACAGGCTTCATTGCCCTCTGCCGCGAAACAAAACTCCGATTGGGAAAAAACTTCCTCGTCTCCGCCGCATTTCACCCACGTCATAAAATCCCCAAAGAGCTCGTCGCGCAACTCGATCGTATTCACCTCATGACCTACGACATGGAAGCTCCCCACTGTGCCATTTCCCACTCCCAAGCAGCCATCGCTCAATGGACGGCCCGCGGCGTTCCCCGCGAAAAACTCTGCATCGGAATCGCCAGCTATGCCCGGGATTTAAATGATCGCGCCAAGGTCAAAACCTACCAGCAAATGTTCCAAGAACACGGCAAAATAATCCACCAGACTCTGCCGGTCGATGGATTCTTCGGAGACAACCAAAAAAGCGCCCTTCAGAAACTCAAGCTCGCAAAAAAAGAGAAACTCGCAGGAGTCATCATCTGGGAAATCGGGCAGACTCCAGCCGGAGTGAACTCTATTCTGAAGCACTTTCCTGAAAATTAAAAAACCCCATCATGCTCATTCTCACCACCGGCGGCACCATTGATAAAATCTACTTCGATGCCTCTTCAAAGTTCGAAGTCGGCGACCCCATCGTTCCTCGTATCTTCGAAGATGTGGGCGCGGAGATCGACTACGAACTCAATTCCCTCTTCCGAAAAGACAGCCTCGAAATGACCAACGAGGATCGCGCAAAAATCCGCCTCGTTTGCGAAGAAACTCCTCATCGTCAAATCCTCATCACCCACGGAACCGACACCATGGCGGAAACCGCCGAAGTCCTCGCCGGCATTCCCGGGAAGCTCATCGTCCTCACCGGAGCGATGGCTCCCGCCCGCTTTCGCGTCACCGATGCCATCTTCAACGTTGGCACCGCAGTGGGCGCGCTTCAGAGCAAGGAAGAAGGCGTTTACCTCGCCATGAATGGCCAGATCTTCAAAGCGGGTGAAGTTCGCAAAAACCGGGAAGCCGGGAAATTTGAGTCTCGCGAGTGACTTCCCGCCACTCGCCCCGAACTAAGAATGAGATAGCTGTCATCCCCATCAAGTCCCCCCTTGACCACCCGCCTCCGCTCCCATATTTTCAAGAACTATGGCAACCGTCGCAACCAACCTCAAGAAAGGACAGTGTATTCAATATGAAGGTGAGCGTGGAGTCGTTCTTGGCCTGGACCACCGCACCCCCGGAAAAGGAAACGCCCTCATCGCGGCGACCATCCGCTCCTTCAAAACCGGCAAGACCAAGACCATCCGCTTCGCTTCCAGTGAAAAGGTCGACATTGTCGATACCGACCGCCAGAAGCTCGAGTTCTCCTACTCGGAGCCCGGCACCTACCACTTCATGGATCCGGTCTCCTTCGAGTCCATCGGTATCGATGAAGGCTTCGTGGGTGACGCCAAGGACTTCATCAAGGAAGGCCAGATCGTCGAGATCCTCTTCATCGAAGGCAACCCCGTCTCCATCGACCTTCCTGACAACGTCGAACTCACGATCACCGACACTTCGGAAGGCCTTAAAGGTGACACCGCCAATAATCCAACCAAACCCGCCGTTCTCGAAACCGGCGTCACCGTGCAAGTTCCCCTCTTCGTCAAACAAGGGGACGTTATTAAGGTGAGCACCAAGGACCGCAACTATCTCGGCCGCGCTTAGCTTTCCTGATTTTTCAATGGCCCTATCGCGGAAATTCGCGGCAGGGCTTTTTTGTTTCGCATCCTGCCACAGTCCGGTAAGTTCCCCGTCATGAAGAACTTCATGCTCCTGCTCTTTGCCCTCCTGATCATCGTGGTCTTTGGAGGTTCGGCATTTTTCTTCTGGGATATTTCCAAAGGATCACGCTTTGAGCGGCTCGATCAGGATCAACCAGGATCACGCTTTGAGCGGCTCGATCAGGATCAACCGGCCCAAGAGACTCCGGCAAAGGAGTGATTCCTTCACTCGCCTCCCTTTTTTGGCTCAGTGGTTTCTATAAGGGTCGAGGTCATTTGGTGCCACTTCGATCGGACCTCTGATTTCACAATGCCCAATCCCCGGGCCCGCCACTCTGTCATGGATGAACGGCTGAAGTGTTTATCCGAGATCGAGGAGGAATCCCACTCCAATCGGAGGGCCTCCATTTCCTTGCCATTCCCGACTGTGATCTTCTCCCAGTCAATCACTTTCACAATATCCTCACGGAGGAGCGGGATTTTTTGATCATCCGGAGTCCAAGTCCCACTCTTTCGAACCCGGAACACTTTGCCGGGCCAGACTTCTACTGGAAATTCGTAGCATTTTTCATCGACAATCCCCGCACGATCTCCCGTAGCAGCAAGGAGCCTCAGCCCTTTGGGTCCAAGTTCATACTTCATCTTGTTGACCCACTTTTCGTCACCATCGAGTGCCCGATAGGTCTGATCAACAATCGTTAAATCCCCCTCTTTGCTCACAAGATTCACTTGAAATTTGCTGATCACCTTTTTGACATCGTCACCAACCACCGTTTCGATTTCGAACTTCTGAGTCATGCCGGGCGTCATTGAAAAAAGCTCACTGAGCAGGACCACGTCGGCATCCTCCGGGCGCTTCGTCCCTTCCATTAAGGGAATCTTAAAGTTAGATTTTTCATCCATCGCCACCTCCATTCTCATCCCACCTTCCTCAAAGGAGGCCGACATTTCCATCGTCTGGAATCTCTTAAAGATCTCCAGCGGCTTGGCCTCATCGCGTGGTCCGCCCGGGTGACCATAAGCTAGCGACTCCATCGTGAAATCAGTCCCATTCCAACGATACCCCAAACCTCCTGGACACGTGATTTGGCTGGCGAAGCGGGCCTCGTGATAAGCGACCGGATCCTTGGCCGACTTGCTGAGATACCATTCGTTCAAGATGGGAAGAGCCGACCAACTCAGGTTGCGCCGACGCTCATCGAGGCTCCGACTGTCGGTCATCTCACCCAACACTTTCAGAAAGTCTGGCGAAGTTTCCGCAAACAATTGTCCCTCTCCTTTTGCCCCTCGCTCGAACGTTGCTTCGCGGTCCAGCGCCCGCTTGAGCATGTCCTCATTGAGCGAAACCATCAAGGCCGTTGGCAGAGCGGCATAGTAGATGGAGACATCCATTCCCATCTCGTCGGGATCTCCAATCACCGCAACATACTTCCGCTCACCATGCTTCCGTGTCTCCCAACTCACTAAATCCGGACTGGAAATCTCCATGGCCCCCTTCACCGCAGTTAGGAACAATGCCAGCTTCAGCCGGCTCTGAACATCGATCCGCAGGAGCACTGGCAGATCCGAGAGCATCTCCCCATTCATTTCACTTCTCCACGCCAAGGTATTTCCCATCGTAAAAGAAAAAGATTCTCCCATCCATCCCAAGGGATTCACTTTGAGCACTGGTAAAAAGTCAATCAGCCCGACATTAGCCTCCTTGAAAAGTTCACTCTCATGATCCACCGCCATCGCAAAATGAAGGAGAGACTCCCCGGGCACCGTCTGCGAGGCCTTGCTCAGAATCGCCTTCCCGGCAAGATTCACAAAGTCCTGATAATCGCTGTCCACTCGTAAAGGCAGGATCGTCATATCCAACACCTCTCGGTCTTTCTTCAGCTCAAAGCGCATCGCAATCGGATCAAAAAACCGAGCCCAACCTCCTTCATATCCATCAAGCCAACCTTCATAGGCTCGTTTCTCCATCGTGGAAACCTGTGTTACCTCCACTTCCGAAATGGGCGTCAGGAACCCCAGATTTCCAAATCGCTCACTCACGACGAGCTCACCAACCTGACTCACTTTGCCAAGAAGCGGTTCGAATTCCTGGCTCAAAGGGCGGCCTTCAATAACCCCGGAGGTGAGCTTGGCAAGAGCCGCGATGGCCCGGCTCCGACGAGACGCCGCGATGCGAACCTTCGGCCCGGCCCACTGACGTAAGCAGGCATCGGAAATGAAAAGGTAGGCACTTTCTTCCGCATCAATCGGATAGCGGTGACGGAAAAAACGATACTCATCGGTTGCCCCCAGCGCGTGCGATTTCCTCTCGGCAACTTCTTTGAGCCGTTTCACTTGCACCGCCGAATTCGCGACCGCGACGGCACCTTCAAGCTTGATCAGGTAACTCGAAAATGTCCGCGTGGCATTTCGAAAACCCGCTCCATCTTTTTCCGCACCAGCCCGGCGCGCTTTCGCCGCGATTGTATTCTGCAGCGAGGTGAAAACAAAATCCACCTGATCGGTTTCCAAAATCACGGCAAGATCCGAGCCGGTTGGAAAGAAAGGATCGCCGCCCGTGACTGCGACTGTTTTCACTGGCAACAAACGCGCCAGAACATCCGGCAAATCGAGCCCCAACTGACGACGATATCGCAGTGGCAGCTCCCGATACTGGTCGCCCAACGCGAAAGATTGCAAAATGGGAGTCCCCGCCTCTTGGACCCGATCCATCAAACCAAAGAGCTTTTTCAACGAAGGCACCACCATGAGATATTGGTCTTCCGGCACTCTCAGGGACGCTCCGTCCACTGCAATTTCTCCGCCCGGCATCCGCTCTTTCCAGGGAATGGCCTCCACCGTGACGCCCTTGATCGTGGAAAGATCAACCGGCTCACCCTCTGCCTCTTCACCCAAAATAAGGGCCCGATCCAAGGCGAGATTCTCCGCCAAGGCCCGCCCGCCACTCAGGGTGGTGAAGGTTTCCTTAAAACCGTCGTCGCGCGCACCCGGGCCACCACTCTGAACCTGACTCCGATACCAAAGCCCCCCTCTCGCCCCGACTTGAAGCTGGTTCGAGGCATGCCATTCCCGCCCATTTTTTAACTCTTCCTCCCCGCACTTCACCAGTTTTTTGGGATCGATCCGGCACGCCAGACTCTGCCACTCTCTTTTCTCCGCGTCCCACACATCCAGAAACCCTTGCCGTGCGCCGGCCTGATCCAACTCGATGAGGAGAAAGGCCTCGCCAACCGTTCTCCTGTCGCGCTCATTGAGGGGCTTTTCCAATCCCGGAACCACGAAGGCAAACTCCGCAAAGCGCGGAATCGGAACGCTCGATTGAAACCCGCCCTGCCAGGTACGGCTTTCAAAGTTCTCCCTCAAAACCTCAAATTCCGGTACCTCAATCTTTAGATCATTGAGAGGGACTTTGAAAAAGTCAGCAAGAGAGACATGAGTCAGCAGGAAAAGGGACAGGAGTGACTTGATCATTCCCGATCAAACCACAATCGACCGTCTTCGCAAAATTGATTCCACCACATCCACAATCGAGTGGAGTGATGATTTCGATCAAGCAGACGACCTTCTAGCGCGACTTGATCGCTTCCATCGCTTTCTCCGCGAGGATTTTTGCTTCCTCGTCTCCCGAAGCCTGCAGCTTCTCCAAGGCAGGCAAAGCCTTACTTGTCCCCGTCTTGGCGAGGATGCGCGCTGCCGCTTTCTTCAAGTGGTCAGGTGATACTTCCACGTGATAGGTCAGGCGAATCTCAGCAGCGGACCCAAGAGCCTCGTATTGACTATTCCATACTTCGGGCTCTTTTTCCCAAAGACGATCCACGAATGCCAAGGACTCCTCCGCATCGTTATCCGTGAGGTAGTCAATGAATGACTTTGGCACAATTGCTTCATCGTCGAGCCATTGCTCAACTTTGCGAACCACAATATCGACACACGCCTTCCGGTTCCCAGCCCAAATCCGTAAGGCTTTCCCAAGATCGGAGAGGAAGGTGGGGTCGTCCTCCGACGATAGAATGCGCACAAACTCTGACACGATTTTCTCCTCATGCTTGAGCGCGATCCCGGGGCGCACATTAGCAAGACGGGTGACCGCAGCCCGAACAAGAGTCGGATCCAACTTGCTTAACTCATCCAAGTTGGTTGAGAAAAAGGCTGGCTGCTCGGAATCGGTCAACTTTCTGAGAAGACCATCACTGGGTTCCGCAAACAAAGTAGACGAGAGTTTGAGATCAAGAAGGCGAAGTTCGGGATAAGTCGTGGCCCGACCTAAACGGGGATCGCACTTGCGAACGATGGTATCGAAATCCAAGCGGAGTCCCGAAATGACGAGGAGGCTGTCCTTCTCACCATTGCGGCGGTAACGGCCTATGCCCTCGCTAGGCGGGATGGAGAGGGCCTTAACAAGATACTTCTCAATTTCGTAATATTCCCTTCCGCTGAGATCCTCGATAAAGATGCCCACGACATAGTCAACTCCCTCACCGCCGTGTTTCTCGACCATAGCATCGATCTTGCGCTGCATTCCCGTGAACCCGACCCGCTCTTTGAGCTCACTCTCATCGAGAGGTTCTTCGACCACTGGCTTCTTTTCGATCTCACCTCCTTCGCCACCCGTTGGCGTGAGATAGACCTTCCTCATGACAATCATCGCAAAGAGGCCCGCAATCAAGACGACGGCAAGGAGGGTCGCTCGGACCCGCCAGGTCTGCGCCCCAATGATGATGAGAGATCCACCCAAAAGGCTCACAAAACCCCCGAGGATGATCCGCTTGTCCTTGGACACGTCCTGGAAAGCCTGTCCCTTATCAGATCCTAAGAAAAAAATGAGACTGTATAATACGATGAGGGCGACGCCACTACAGATCGCAATGTTTTGTCCGGCAGAAGCCGGCATGATGGCATCGACTTGAGGAACATAGCTGGGAGCCTCCGTTTTTTTCGACCCGGCTTCCCCCACATTCGTATCCTTCCCGAGACGGTTCAAAAACTCATCTTTGCGATGCTCACCGGGATAAAATTTAGGATGATCCGCAGTCTGCGAATCCGCCTTCACGAGAAAGCGATGGTCACAGGCTCCGCACTCCACGGTCTTGCCTGTGAGGTCTTCGCTCACAGTGAAACGTTTGGTGCACTTAGGGCATTGAATTTGAAGATTCATAGATGAAAGAGGTTTTTAGCAATGAAGCTAATGGGACTATCCTCATTATAGTCCCAACTGACAACCATTCCGTTCAAAAAACGGCCAAACTTCTAGCTTTCGGACGGATGCTTGATTTTAGCAATCGCGGCCATAATGCGATCAGAAATGGCCTGATATGCCTCGCGACCCTTCGTCTTCCGCTCCTCCGGGGTGAGCGTGATGGGATCGCCCACCACAATTGTGATCGGGTGGAAGCGAAGCCGACCACTCCCGCGTGGGAGTGCTTTATAGGCTCCAAAGATCCGAATGGGCTGGATGGTGGCATTACTCTTCGCCGCTATGAGCCCCACTCCAGCTTCCCCGGGCTGCAATTTGCCATCCAAGGTCCGTGCACCTTCAGGGAATACGACGACCTGCTCTCCGCTTCGCAAAATCTTAATGATTTTTTTCAAGCTGCTCATATCGGGAGCCTCTTGGTCAACCGGAATGGCATTCCAACGTGGGTAGAGCCACTTGGTAGGCCCTTTGAAGAGAGTCTTCCGGGCCAGATAATAAACAGAATCATCCCATGCCACGCCAACGAGAGGCGGGTCCAGAAAGCTCTCATGATTCGCTGCGATCAAGAGCGGGCCCTCTTGAATGAGCTTATCCCGCCCGACGACCTGGTAACGAAAGAAGGCCTTTGCCGCCGCGCGAAAGATGGTATGTCCGATCCAATAAGTTGTCTTCATGTCTTAGTCTTGCCAACCGAGTTGGGTGAGGGCCTCGCGAGCGGCGTCCACCGTGCCCTCGATGGTGAGGGTCGAGGAATCGATGACGATGGCTCCATCGGAAATCTTAAGTGGAGAAGCCTTCCGCTGGCTGTCCTGAGCATCACGGGCAGCCACCGCATCCGCTTCACCATCTCTGGAACGACGTGCCGCACGCACTTCCTCGGAAGCATCGATGTAGAGTTTAAAAGGGGTATCAGGAAAGACCACCGATCCGATATCACGACCTTCCATGACAACATCGTTGTCTTCCAAATAGGCCCGCTGCATCGCGACGAGGCATTCACGAATTTCAGGAATGGAGGCCACTTTTGAAACATGATCGTTCACTTCCGCAGCACGTAGTTCCGAGGAGAGCAGGCGATCATTAATCGCAATGGTGGAGAGGCTCTCTTCCACCCCGCAGACGATCTCCATCTCAGTCAAAGCCTGAATCACCGCTGCCGCATCAGTGGGGTCCACTCCATCCTGTAAAATCTGCCAAGTCACGGCCCGATACATCGCACCGGAATTCACCATGACAAGTCCGAGCGCAGCCGCGAGGCGCTTGGCTACGGTGCTTTTCCCGGAGGCGGCGGGGCCGTCGATCGCAACGGCTTGGTGGGCTGCTGTGCTGGAACTCATCGCTGGCATATTGCTTGAAGGTCTTCGAAAAAGGTGGGGTAGGAGGTGGCCACACACGCGGTGTTTTTGATGGTGGTCGTCCCATCTTTGGCGAGGAGCCCGGCAATTGTAAAAGCCATGGCAATCCGATGGTCGCCGTAACTGTCGAGCGTGGTTCCTTTTAAAGCCTGCCCGCCGGTAATGACCATGCCATCCTCAAATTCCTGAACCTCAGCACCCATGAGGCGGAGGTTTTCGGTCGTGGTTTCAATTCGATCCGCCTCCTTCACTCGAAGTTCAGCGGCATGACGAATCGTCATTTCCCCCTCCGCCAGCGCACCGGCCACCGCAAGAATAGGGACTTCGTCGATGAGGTTGGGCACCTCCTCCGGCTTGATCTCAGTGCCTTTGAGTTGTTGCCCAATGATCTCAATACTTCCGCGCGGCTCTCCGCCGTCTTCGTGTTGCACGTGGTCCTTAATCCGTGCGCCCATGCGGATGAGAACATCCAACAAGGCGGTGCGAGTAGGATTGAGGCCCACATTGGTCATGAGAAGTCGGGAACCGGGAACCGAAGCGGCTGCCACGATCCAGAAAGCAGCGCTGGAAAGGTCGCCTGGCACGACGAGATCGCGCGAGCGGACTTTTTGCCCGCCATAAACCGAGATGACATTCCCCTCAGTCCTGACTGTGACGCCGAAGGAATTCAGCATGCGCTCGGTATGGTCACGACTGATCGCGGGTTGGATGACTGTCGTCTTATCCGGCCCACACATTCCCGCCAAAAGGATGGCGCTTTTAACCTGCGCACTAGCCATGGGCATCTTGTAAGTGATGGGGTTCAGCGAACCACCGGTGATATGAAGCGGAGCACAACCGGGTTTAAAACCTTTGGTCTCAAACTGCGCTCCCATTTCGGCGAGCGGCTTGATAATACGACCCATGGGGCGACCTGAAAGTGACTCATCGCCAACGAGAACGCTGTCGAATTTTTGCGCCGCCAGCACTCCTGCCAAGAGACGCATCCCGGTGCCTGAGTTGCCACAATCAAGCTCCTTTTCAGGAGCTTTTAAAGCTCCGTGACAACCATGGATGACGAGATCGACAGGCCGATCATCGGTCCCTTTTTTAACCTCGTAACGGACTCCCAGCTGCCCCATCGCGCGGAGGGTATTGACGCAATCCTCACTTGGGAGGAAGTTCTCCACGAAGCAGGAACCATCGGATAGGCCCGCAAGGATCGCGGCACGATGGGAGATGCTTTTGTCACCAGGAACGGCGAGCTCTCCGGAGATTTTTTTCAGTGGACTGACTTTGATGGTCTCACTCATGAGGATGGGTCGGGTTTCTCTTTTCGAAGCTTCACCTCCGCGAGATATTCTTGGAGCCCTTTCTTGTCCGATTTCGCGAGGTGATCAAGCATCTCTCGGATCTCGTTTTGAGCATCTTCCAGAGCAAGCGATAGCGCGTCGCGATTTTCCACCATGATCTCGGCCCACATTGCCGGATCTCCCGTGGCCACCCGGGTGGTATCGCGAAACCCTCCGGCCGCGAGAGCCTCGTCTTCTGGCGAGCGTAACGCAGCCGAAGCTGTCACCACCGCCATGGCATGTGGCAAATGACTGATACGGGCCACCGCGCGATCGTGACTGACGGCAGTCATGAAGGTCAATTGACACCCCAGATCTTTCCAAAATCTCCCGAGCACCTCCACTTCCTTCACGGGGCGGCCTTGATCATTGGTCAAAATGCACGCTGCTCCTTCCAAAAGGTCACCGCGCGCCGCCTCGATCCCAGTTTGCTCGGATCCCGCCATGGGATGACTCCCGATAAAAGAGAGCTTTTGGTCCTCTGCCATCTCGTGCGGAAGGGCCTTCACACTCCCCACATCCGTGACCAGAGACCCGGGTTTGAGGTGGGCTTTGAACCGCTCTGCCAAGACCGCCATCACGCCAACAGGCACCGCCAAAATCACCAGATCCGCCTCACTCACTGCCGCCACCAAATCAGTGGTGGCATCGAGACCCAGCCTCCGCGTCGCTTCCACGCGCTCCTCATTCCGCCCCCACAGCGTGACCTCATACCCGCTCGCTTGCGCTGCCAGCCCCACGGACCCACCGAGAAGTCCGGGTCCGAGAATTGCGATACGGGAAATGATCATCTGAATTGGAAAAAAAGAGCCGGATTCCCTTATGGAAACCCGGCGCTAGGAGAATTTAAAAATCTTCCCTAAGGGACGCGGAACTTGTGGTCAGGATTGCCATCGTGCGGGTCGCGGACAAGCGATCCTCCGGGAATACCACGGACATCAACCGACTTGTTGGTCCAGGGATTAAAAACAAAACCAGGCTTTCCAGGCATACGTATAGCCGTGCGATACCTGTTCGTAGGCTTAACGTCAGGATTTTTGGTAACCTCAGGAGGAGTCACATTCGAGCCGCCTCCCGTATTATTGCCAGCTTTCTCCGCCTTTTCCTTTTCCAACTTCGCACGACGCGCCGCAGCCTCCTCATTTGCCTTGAGGTTGGCCTCGCGACGTTCCGCTTCCGTCTTCAACTCGTCAGAAGTCTTGGGTTTCGCCGTTGGGTCAACCTTGCCACCCTGGGGAACATGAGCAGGATTCGCTTGCTGTTGACCGTGGTTCGGAGGAAAAGGCGCACAACTGGCGAAGAGGAGACTCATCAAAATGAGCCCGATCAGGTGTTTGGGAGAAAACATGACTTTTAAAATCAGTGGAGTTTGGAGATATTGCGTTGTCGTCACTTTTGAAATTTCGACACCCGAACTCTTCGCGGGGTTTCGTCCTCTTGTCAAGTCACCACCGAATCCGAAATGTCTGAAAGCGACCGTCCTATCCTGCAATCTGACCTCGTCGGACGGCTTTCCGCCTTCATCGCAGATCAGTCAAACGGTGAATTTGAAGAACTCACCCAAGCTGTTTTTGCACATCAATATCAAAACAACCGCCCCTATCGCGCCTTCGCAGACCTCCTCGGAGCCACCCCGGACTCCATCGCAAATTGGCAAAAAATCCCGGCCGTTCCCACCAGT
Organism: Akkermansiaceae bacterium; assembly: GCA_047629805.1. Lineage (GTDB taxonomy): Bacteria > Verrucomicrobiota > Verrucomicrobiia > Verrucomicrobiales > Akkermansiaceae > SW10. The sequence goes on from JBLHUR010000118.1 coordinate 16,077, forward strand.
GCCTTCAAGCTTCCCAACCAGCCCCTCACCTGCGGCGAGCCCTTCAAATCCACCTTCCTCACCTCCGGCACCACCACCGAAATCCGCGGCGCCCACCACTTCCCCAACACCGACCTCTACGAACTCGCCATCTCTCAAGGCTGGCCCCTCCCCATTCTCCCCACCTTCTTCCTCGCCCCCTCTGCTCTCGAAGCCCCCCAATCTTCCCTCAGCCACATGTTCGCCCATCTTAATTCGGGCGATGACTCCCACTTCCTCCTCCGCAATTCCAAATTCCACCTCGCACCCCTCTTCCAATATGAATCGCGTGGGGCGCAGCCCTTTCCGCAACTCTTCCTCATGGGCACCGCTCTCGCCTTCCGCCACCTCATGGAAACCCACGGCCCCCTCCCCCTCCCCGCCGGCTCCCACCTCCTCGAAACCGGCGGCTACAAAGGCACCTCCATCACCCTTTCCAAGCCCGACTTCTATCGCCAACTCTCCGCCTTTTTCTCAATTCCCCCCAGTCAGCTTCACAACGAATACGGCATGACCGAGCTCTCCAGCCAAGCCTACGCCACCGGCCCCGATGGCCGCCACCGCTTCCCTCATTGGTGCCGCCACCTCATCCTCGATCCCGAATCCGGCCGCCAACTTCCTCCCGGCGAAATGGGCTACCTCGTCATTCACGACCTCGCCAACCTCCACAGCGTCGCCAAAATCCGCACCCAGGACTTCGCCATCGGACACCCCGATGGCTCCTTCACCCTCCTCGGCCGCGACCCCGGGGCCCTCCCGCGCGGCTGTTCCCGCACCATCGACCACGCACTCTCATGATCATGACCCTCGATCAACGACTCGACCTCATCATGGCCGCCGCGGAGGAATTCATTCCCTTCACCGGCCCCTTCACGCGCCGCGATCTGGAAACTACCTTCCTCCAACAAGCCTCAGCCCCCACCGCCAAACTCCCAAAAACCATCGTCCACATCATCAGCGGCAACACCCCCCACGCCGCCTTCCAATCCCTCCTCAACGGCCTCCTCCTCGGTGCCAAAAACCTCCTCAAACTCCCCTCCCAAGCCCTCCTCAATTTCCAAATCCCGCCAACCCTCGCCCCCCTCATCGCAATCTCACGCACCCTCCCCGACCACTGGATCGCAGAAGCCGATGCCCTCGTCGTCTTTGGCTCCGATGCCACCCTCCGCCATTTCCAACAACTCTGCCCACTCGAAACCCCCTTCATCGGCCACGGCCACCGCGTCGGCATCGCCCTCATCGCTGATCCCTCACCCGCAGCCGCCCACCTCGCCGCCCGCGACATCGGCCTCTTCGATCAACAAGGCTGCCTCTCCCTCCAAACCATCTACCTCAAAGACCCGCTCACCTTCGGTCCCCTCCTCGCCACCGCCATGGCCAACTTTGAAAAAAGCGACCCGCGTAGCCCCCTCACCCCGTCACAAGCCGGAGCCATCAGCAACCTCCGCGAAGAAACCCGCTACCTCATCGCCCAAGACCCCAAAAAAAACGCCCTCTGGCAAAGTCCCTCCTCCACCGCCTGGACCATCATCTACCAAGACTCCCCAAGCCTCACCCTCTCCCCCGGAAACCGCACCGTCTTCCTCCGCCCCCTGACCTCAAAACTCTCCCACCCCAAATTCCTCTCCGGCATCGCCCTCCACCCATACACCGATCGCCACGACCTCCCCTCACCCCGCATCTTCCCCCTCGGCCAAGCCCAAACTCCCCCCGCCCTCTGGGCTCACGATGGCATCCTCCCACTCGCCTCCCTTATCAAACACCAGACGCGAAATAGGCCTTAAAGCCATCCAACGTCATCTGCACCGCGATCATAATCAGGAGCATTCCCATCAGTCGCTCCAAAGCGCGCGCGCCACGGTGACCCAAGAATTCAAAGATCTTCGGCGACGCCACCAGAAGTAAAATCGAAGCCAGCGACGCGAGCAAGACCGCCCCTGCCACCACATGCACGGAATGCTTTTCACCAAAAAGAATCACCATCGAAAGCGTGCTCGGCCCCGCGATCAACGGCATCGCAATTGGGACAATGAAGGGGTCATCAGTTTCCTCGTCTTCAAACGAAGCCCCCCGCCTCGGAAAAAGCATCCCCAGCGCGATCACAAAAAGGACAATCCCACCGGAAATACTCAGCGAGTGCCCCTCCAGACCCAACACCTCCAACACCATCTTCCCGCCATAAACCGCCGCCAACATGATCCCGAGCGCGATCAGGCTCTCCCGCAAAATAATCTTCCGCCGCGCCGGCGGGGGATACTTGGAAAGCATGCTATTCACCGGCACCAAATTCCCAAAAGGGTCCATCACAACAAAGAGAAGAATCGCAAGCGAAAGCATAATGAGAACCCTACTCAACCCAAATTCACCAGCAAGCCCAGTAATCTCCCCAAAACGATCAATTTCTAACCATTAATTTTCACAAATTCCCACGAATCAAGACTCAGGATCCTCACCCACAGCCTTGATTCAATCCCTCAACCAAGTCTCACGTTTTTAGCGTATTTCGCGGTTCAAAAAACTCC
>JBLHUR010000119.1:0-18465 GCA_047629805.1 Akkermansiaceae bacterium
CCAGAGCATTTGCCCACGAATCGTGTAGAGGAAGCGCACAAATTCCTGAGCTAGCTCCGGATGCGGAGCTCCTTTTAAAATGGCCACGGGATCGACACTCATGGAGGTGCCTCCCACGGGAGAAATGAAGATGATGCGCGAGGTTCCGTCTTCCTTCTTAAGGGTTTCATTGAAGGAACGACCATAGAAGTCGATGCACATGCCCGCGATGGCATTTCCCTGCGCGACGTCGTGCGGGACCTTGGAAGCGCTGTCGGTGAAGTAGCGCGCATTGGCCCCGATGCGCTGGATGAGATTGAGACCTTCGATCCAGCCCCTGTCACAAGCTTCATCCTGCGGAAGGCCGGACTTCAAATGGACATGAATTTTTTGCTGCACGAGCATCTCGAAAGCCTTCGCCACCGAGCCGCTTTTGGTGGGATCAGCCAAGGCAATTCCGCGATTATACTCGGGATTTCCAAGTTCGTCCCAGGTGGTGGGAGCGGTGATCTTAAGACGCGCGAGACTGTCGGTATTGTAGCAAATCCCGAAGGAGGAAAGACAGACGCCCAGCCAATCGCGCTCTTCAGGATAGTAAGTCTCCCCGCTCTGGCTTTCGGGAATGATGCTCTCGACGAAGAGTTCCGGAGAAGTGTCAAAAATGGAGAGCTTTTGGAAGCGCCCCTCCTTCGCTTGCAGTTGAAAATCAAAGACTCCCCCGCCGAAAAAGAGATCGAGGCCAATCCCCTCCTTGTTATTATTAGCAGCCGAGCCAAAGGCGCTATCGAGGACGCGCTTGATCTCGCTGGTTCCACCGGGAGTGCGCCAATTCACGTAAACATCCTCGCCGTTTTCCTCTTTATACCACGCCGAAAAAGCCTCGCCGAATTCTCGCCGGATCAACTCATTGTGCGGAGTGATGACATCGAGCCGCAGCTCCGCGTTACTGATCGCAGCGGCATCGTCATCGCGCAAAATCATGGGAGCCGCGACCACCAGAGCCATAGGGCCGAAGACGCCGAGGTATTTTTTCCAAGCTCCTTTCATCGGGCCAAAAGGGTAACGTCTTCCGTGGCGACTTGCAGTCCCACGACCTCTTCACCGGGTGAACGGATGATCTTGGGATTTTGCTCCGTGACCTGCATCATGGATCCGTCGGCTAGCTTGACGGAGTATTGAATAATACTCCCTAGATAAATGCGGTCGATGATCTTACCGGTCAGAGCCATTCCGGCGGGATTCACGATCTCGATCGCTTCCGGCCGGATGGATAGAACGACCTGGCCCCCGTTGGCGGGTTGGAAGCCCTCCACGCCCGGGGTCGCGGCAAGGGTGCCGAGTGCCGTCTCGACCTGCAGACTTTCGCGGGCGGTCCCTCTGATGAGATTGGTTTCACCAATGAAGCCCGCCACGTAACTCGAGTTCGGTTGTCGGTAAATTTCCTCCGGCGGACCGACCTGGACGATCTCGCCCTCATCCATCACCGCCATGCGGTCGGCCATTGAAAGGGCCTCGGCTTGATCGTGCGTGACATAAACTCCAGTGAGATTATTTTCCTTCACGATGCGGCGGATCTCCGAGCGCATTTCGAGCCGGAGCTGGGCGTCGAGATTGGAAAGTGGCTCATCGAGTAAAAGACACTTTGGACGAACGACCAAGGCACGTGCCAGAGATACCCGCTGTTGTTGTCCCCCGGACATTTGATCAATGCCCCGCTTGGCAAAGCCCTCGAGCTTTACCATCGCGAGAGCTTCCTCGACTCGACGCTTAATCTCCTTTTTTTCCACTTTGCGCTCTTCCAACCCGAAAGCGATATTTTGCCCAACTGTCATGTGGGGCCAAAGCGCGTAGGATTGGAACACCATGGCGGCCTCCCGCTTATGAGTCGGCAGCTCGGTAACGTCGCGATCCCCGAAAAAGACTCGTCCATTGGTTGGAGTCTCTAATCCTGCGATACAGCGGAGCAAGGTCGTCTTGCCGCACCCGCTCCCTCCAAGAAGGAAGAAAAGCTCCCCGCTGGCGATCTCTAACGACACATTCTTAAGAGCGGTCACATCGCCAAAGCGCTTTGTGATCCCATCAGCTCGAATTTCTTCCATACCTCAACATGCTTGAATTTTCTGAGAAAAAGGCAAGCCCAACAGAGTTGAGTTTTCTCATCGCCAAGAGCGGGCTGATGTGGTCAAGTTTTTGAAATCCTTTCTCATTTTATGCCACGCGTCAGCATCACCATTCCCGGAAAAAACTCCCAGCCCTATCGCTTTCAACTCGACCGGAAAAAAGTCAGCATCGGCCGGAGTTCCGACAACGATATTATCATCAATTGCCCCTCCGTTTCCTCCCTGCACTGTACGATGGAGCGAATGAATGGGGGCTACATCCTGCGCGACCGGAATTCCACCAACGGGCTCAAGCTCGGCGAAGACGAAATGGCCGTGATCGACCTCCGCAATGAGAGCGAGGTCCGTGTCGGCGACGTTAAATTCGACTACACGCTCAGCGACGAGGAACTCGATGACCTCGACGACGAGGAATTCGTCCCGCATGCCAAGAAGGCAGACGAAGTTCGCGACAAACCCGAGATCGAGAAAAAGCAAAAGAAGAAGCCGAAAGCCAACGTCCTCACGACTCCGGCGCGCCCGGCAACAGTGGCCCAACCCGCGCTGGCATCTAACAGTGGAGGGAGCGGATTTTCATACGGTCTCGCACTTTTGGTTTGTGGAATCGCGGCTTTCTACGCTGGACTTGATCACAGCTACTCAGGAAAGCAACGCACCGCCGGGCGTGAAGGAGATGTTTCTCTCTTTGGTGACTTCAAGGACGGACGCCCCCCTGCCCCCGAGGCAGGAGAGGAAAAAGAGTGATTTTTCTCTGGTCGTATGAAAAATGAAACTCCTCGTATCAGTGCTTGCCGCCACTTTGCTTGTCGGCTGCAGCAGCCAACAATCCGAGGAAAACAAGGTAAGTCCAGAAGAGATTAGAGACGCCATAGGAACGACCCTCCAAGATTGGGAAGAGGGCATCCTTCCGGAAACCTCCTAGCCTGAGCCCATCAAAAAACTCAGGCCACTTCGCATCTATTCCGACCGGGTCAACTGTGTGATTGCGCTTTCTCAACTGGGTGAAGTGGAGTCCGGATATTACGTGTATCATCCCATCTCCTCTCATTTGCCAACCGACGACGATCATTGGACTTTCACTACGGTTGGTGAAGACATCTGGACATACGAACGGAAACTTGGCGAATAATCATCCTGCTAGCCTGGCAGTTCTGGCGGACTGCTCGTTCCCTGCCGGTAAAAATCCTCCAGCAGGATTGCCGGTTGATTCACTTCCGGTAGACGACCTGCTGCTTGCAAGGTCCTGAGCAGCATAACATCCTCCGCATCAAGACGAGATTTTCGGTCCGCCAGAATGGCCTTGTCACCCGTCCCAAATTCGAGAGGGCTGGGATCAAAGTCTTCCCAACAATCGTCAGAAGCCCCCTCGGTGAAAGTCGAGACACAGGGAATGATGGATCCGATGGTCAAGCCGTCCACCTTCTTGCTCCACGAATTATTCTGCTTAATCGCAAAATGAGTTTCGATGGGGGCCTCCTCCGAGTGATCTCCTTGTGACATATTGGCGAGGGAAAGCAGCGAGATTGGATTGGTCGAAGTCACGATGGCCGGGGTTAACAAGCCATACTGGTATTTTGTTTTCGCCACCCGCAGGAGCAGCAGCACCAGAAGCAAAAGTATCCCTGCGAGAATCGTGGGCACCAGCGCAGCCCACCACGCGACAAAGGAAAGTCCCCAAGCGATCAGAGCAAAAATCACGAATCCAATGAAAAGGATCCGCTCACCGTCTGATCGAAAAAGATAACGGAGGACGTTCAATTTCACCTCGGCGGGAGACGCCGCGACTGTCCCGCCCATGGACAAAGCCACCGCTATCTCCTTTGGAGTGAGGTGATCTCCCTTGAGTTCTCTGACGTAGACCTCTTCCTCACTTTTATCTGACATGCGAAAGCGCTGTTTATTCAAGGAACGTAGGGAAGACAATGAAGCTCTTCCTACTTGAAGGAATCGTGCTCAGGGTTTCCTCCTGACATGAGGTAGGCGACAATGTCGGCGAGTTCGTCCGGATTCATTGAGTTGATCAATCCGGGTGGCATCATCGAGATGGGCAGGGCTTCGCGGGATTTGATATTCTTGCGCGAAATCTCGATCAGAGATTCGGGAGCAAAAGGATTCGTCATGATGGAGATCGTGGTGTCGGTCTCTCCACCAAGTCGACCGATAACGATGGCGCCATCTTTCTTGGTGATCGTTTCACTGCCGTATTGATCGGAGATGACCTTGGAAGGATCGATGATGTTCTCCATGAGGTCGGCGAGAGTGTAACGATTTCCAGAGCCGGTAAGATCAGGTCCAATTCCTCCTCCTTCTCCGGCGATGCGGTGGCAGCTGGCACAAGCGGTCGCTTGGTAAAGTTCCTGACCACGTTTGAAGCTACGACCCGTTTTCCGCTTTTCGAGTTCGGCAACTGCGCCGGTGATCGTCCAAGAGCGGCCCGGACCTTCAGGTGGTTTCACGTTGGCGAGAGCGGCAGGAGGAGTTTTAGAAAGGGCCTCAAGGCCTGCCTTTTCAGAATCAGGAGCGAGGTTCGCGAGGGCCTCGGTGCGGATGTTCTCGATGAACTTCTTTAGGCTGTTTCCACCCTTCCAGGAAGCCGCGCGAGGAAACCATGAGAAATAAGATTTACGAAGCCCGGGAGTCCAGCCGGTCTTGGCGTTGCGAAGGAGAAAGAGATAGCTGTATTGCTGGAGATTGGGCCGACTGTTGTGAGCAGCGCGAGCGGCCGAGGCGTATTGCGCATTTCGAGCCAAAACCCCTTCGTTTGTCAGTGCGGTATGCTCGTCCTTGGCAGTCGCCATGAGTTGCAGGGTTTTGGAAACGACCGAGAGATCACCAAGGTAGATCAAGAGTTCGGCGAGGTCGTGGTCAACCTCGTTTTGCCCATAAGGAAAGAGAGCGTTGAAGCGTGCCGCGAGAGCAGTGGGGTCCTTGGGAGCACCCAGTCGGGTGAAAGTAAGCGAGTGAGCCCGGAGCCAAGCTAGAAGTTGATCCTGGGTAAGACTATCAGGATCAAGCTTACCAAGAAACTCCAGCGCGAAGGATTGATGTGAAGCGTCTCCAGTTCGGGCTAAAGCAACGGTTGTTTCGATGATTCCCCATGGCGAGGAAGCTGAAATGGATTCCTTGGGCCACTTATCAGGGCCGTGCTTCTCGAGGATGACGCGGGCTGCGTAGCGAACATGGCGGTCAGGATGATCAATAGATTCGACAGCCTTCTTCAGAGCAGGAAGGGGCTCATTTGTTTCGTGAAACTTCTCAAGCTCTTTCCGAAGCTTGGCCTCAGGCGTGACTGCCGGGGCCGGAGCTTTGGCCGTTGATTCCTTCCCGGTGTAGGTGACACGGTAGAGAGCGGACTGAGTTCGACGTCCGCCAATCATGAAATACATGTGACCGTCCTTCGGGTGAATGATGACGTCGGTCAGAGGCAGAGGGCGGCCGCTCACGAATTCCTCGACGGTGCTCTTGAAACCTCCGCCATCCGGGACAAAATGTACGGCATACATCGTACCATAGGTCCAGTCATTGATGAAGAGGGCGTGTTGATATTTGGCAGGGAATTTGGCTCCGGTTCCAATGGCCACTCCGGTTGGGCTTCCGGGGCCAATATCGGCGGTCGCGGGAAGGGTGTCGGGGTAATGGCTGGGCCATTTTCCGGTTCCTGAACGCCAACCGGCATCGAGTCCGCTCACGGCATGATATACGCGGGTCGGGCGATACCAGGGGGATCCAAGGTCCCACTCCATGTCAGCATCGAAGGCGAAGAGCTCGCCATTTTGATCAAAGGCGGCATCGAATTGATTTCGGAATCCGTAAGCGATCATTTCGATTTTCTTGGCATCGGGATCGGTCTTCAGAATGAATCCTCCGGGAGCGAGTTTCCCGCGGGCGTGGCCATTGGCATCCCACATGCGGGGAAGAAGATGGTCTTCCGACCAAGCAAGGGCGGGACGAGAGCTATCGAGTTCTTTCGGAACTTGAGTATGATTGCCAAACACTAGGTGGAGTGACTTCCCATCGGGACTGGGAACGATGCTATGAAGTCCGTGCTCACCCCCGCCATTGAATTCGCGGAGGAATTTTTCCTCATCGAACTGGCCGTCATTGTTGGTATCGCGGAGACGATAAAGACCATGTTGCCCCTTTTGCTCGTTCTTAAGAAGGTAAAGGGAATCGAAAACATAGCAAAGCCCGTGGGCCCCCTCGACCTTGGCTTTAAGCTTTTCGACCTTGGGTTCGGAGTCGGTGAGTGTGACGCGATAAAGCCCGCCGTATTGATCTCCGGTAATAAGGTTTCCTTGGGGATCAACCGTCATGGCAACCCAGGAACCCTGCTCGGACTTGGGCACAGTATAGAGTTTTTCGGCTTTGAACCCGGGGAGCGTGATCACCTCTGCGGCAACTGCCTCGGGCTCTGGAGCCTTTGCAATAAGAGCGTCCCCCCATGGACCATCACCATACTTCGCGATGACCGTGGCAGGGCTCCAAGTTTTGCTTCCTTCAGCAAGTGCCTCCCATTTTCCGCCGGACTCGTGGGTCGTGATCTTACCGTTCTTGCCTTTGATTTTCAACTGGGCAACAAAGCCCGCAGCACCTCCCCTGTTGGTCGCTTTGAAAGTCAGGATGTTTTTGCCAATTTTAAGGTTATCGGTGAGATCGATCGCTGATGGATTCCGCCAGTCCTTATTCACGATGACCTTTTTGTCATTCAAGAAAGCGGTTGAACCGTTATCGCAGGTGAAAGTCAGCTGAGCGATAGACACGCCCCCTTTCGGGATCTCGAAAGAGGTTCGGAAGGTGACATGTTCCTTATCGGCCGGCTTTTTGGATGACCAAATCCAAAAGGGAGCGGCTTGGGCTTGAATAGCTCCGAGGCAAAAGAGGGCAGCGGCAAAAATGGTTTTCATGGATTGGTACAGATTAAGAAATACGCGCAAAGAAACGTTTCCTTGCGACCAAGATGATAAATTTTATGGGGAGATGGCAACAACTTCCAGCCAGATAACACTCCCGGCAAGCTAGACGGCCAGCAAGCATTCTGGATCGATGGCCAACTTCGCGGCTAGCCTACTTATCCGTCACGGCGCCCTCACTGGCGCTGGTGACCAACTTGGCATACTTCGCGAGGACCCCTCGCGTGTAGCGGGGCTCGGGCTGAACCCAAGCGGCTCTGCGTGATTCCAAATCGGCATCGGTCGAAATCTCGTTGTTCTCAGCATCGATGGTGATGGTATCGCCTTCTGCGAGGAGGCCAATTGGGCCACCTTCGTGAGCCTCGGGGGTAATGTGCCCCACCACAAATCCGTGACTTCCTCCAGAGAATCGACCATCGGTAATGAGGGCTACTTTGTCACCCAAACCACGACCCATGACAGCGGCGGTCGGCCCCAGCATCTCGCGCATTCCGGGACCACCTTTGGGACCCTCACGACGGATCACGATGACGTCGCCCGCTTCGATCTTCCCGCTGAGAATGGCCTTCATGGCATCTTCTTCAGAATCAAAAACACGGGCACGTCCGGTGAAGGAAAGTCCTTCCTTGCCCGAAATCTTGGCCACCGATCCGCCTGGAGCAAGGTTGCCATAGAGAATGCGCAGGTGGCTGTCCTTCTTGATCGGATTGTCGATGGAACGCACTACGTCCTGCCCTTCGGGAAATTCCAAAGGAGAGTTCGCGAGGTTTTCGGCAATCGTCTTGCCAGTCACAGTGAGACAATCGCCGTGAAGCAGGCCTTCCTTGAGGAGCAACTTCATGAGCGGCACCAGCCCGCCAATCTTAACCAACTCCGCCATAACATACTTCCCGCTTGGCTTAAGGTCGGCCAAAACCGGGACCCGTTTTCCAATTTCGGTAAAGTCATCGATGCTCAACTCGACGTCGGCCGAGTGGGCCATCGCAAGAAGGTGGAGCACCGCATTGGTCGATCCGCCCAAGGTAATCACCACCGTGATGGCATTCTCAAAAGCCTTTCGCGTCATGATGTCGCGTGGTTTAATTCCTTTTTCGAGGAGGTGCAGAACTGCGGCGCCAGCGTCGAAGCTATCGCGCTTTTTATCATCGCTGATGGCCGCCTGAGCTGAACTGTTCGGGAGGCTCATGCCGAGAGCTTCGATCGCGCTCGCCATGGTATTCGCGGTATACATACCACCACAAGAACCAGGTCCGGGAATCGCCTTTTCCTCGATGAGCTGCAATTCCTCATCTGAATATTCACCGCTGGCGTGTTTTCCGACCGCTTCGAAAACCGAGACAATATCGAGTTCTTTTTCCTCCCCTTTCAAGGTCGCGCATCCGGGAAGAATGGTGCCGCCGTAGACAAAGACCGAAGGGCGGTTCATGCGGGCCATCGCCATGATGCAACCCGGCATATTTTTATCGCAACCACCGATCGCGACATATCCGTCCATTCCTTCGCAACCAACCACCGTTTCAATCGAGTCCGCGATCACTTCGCGGCTCACGAGAGAATACTTCATCCCCTCCGTGCCCATCGAGATTCCGTCAGAAATCGTGATCGTATTAAAAATGACGGACTTACCACCGGCTGCATCGACTCCTTTAGCAGAGTCCTTCGCCAGAACATCGATATGAAAATTACAAGGAGTCACCTGGCTCCAAGTCGAAGCCACGCCGATCTTGGGCTTTTTAAAATCTTCCTTATCAAAGCCGACCGGATAGAGCATCGCCCGGCTGGGGGCACGGTCAGGACCATCGAGCACCTTCGAGGAAAACTCGCGCATATTTGGATTGTCGCACATGAGGTGAGGACTTTTTCAGCTTAAGCCCACTTTTCAAGCCTGATCACGGCAACTTATCGACTACTGGATTTCCATGCCACTCTTGGCATAGACCCAGCGTTCGATTTTTCCGTCTTTAATCAAGGCTTTGGCCTGAACGGGACGGATTCCAAAAATGGTAGTTGCTTCGTAAGCGGCGAGGCCGGTTTGGTAATCGGTGCCGTCGATCGTTTCATCTCCATTGATCTTCCAACCCTTGACTTGGTCGCTTGTGAATTCCTTCACCGCGCCTCCCGCGATACTTTTTTTCATCAACTCGATGATTTGCTCATCCGCCAATTTTCCACCGCCAACCGGTGCTGGATCAGGAGTCGGAGTGGGCTCAGGCGTGACCACTGGTGATGGGATCGGAGTCGGTTCCGGGATCGGATCGACTTTAGCAACGGGCACCATCGGTGCAGGTCCGGGATTTGGAGTGACGAAAGTATCAGTCGGTGTGACCTTCGCAATCGCTCCGCCACCTGTCCCAGCTTCTCTTTCGTAAACTTGTTTGACGAGCTGAGCGTAAATATCGGTATCAGTCGCTTTAATCGTCCCTTTCCCGTTACTCTCGGCCTTTTCCACGATGAGTCCCCCACCCTTTCGGTTCAGGAGGGTGACAACATCTCCCTCTTTCAAAGGAACTTCCCCTTCCCCGCTGACCGTAGGGATCATGGTGGCCTTGGTGATTTCCACCGTCTTGGGAAGGGCGTCATCACGGATCTCAGCAAGATTGATCTTATATTGGGCTCCCTTGTATTCCACCGTCTGGACAAGATCATTAGTATCCTTTCGCTCGTTCACCAACATAGGCGCGATGGTAGGACCTAGGACATATCCAAGAAAATAGAGGACAAAAACAACGGCTGCAAATTTGGCGTATTTCATAATCAGGTCGAAAGTGTTCTGGAAATGCTAGGAGAAGGAAAACGACTTGTCACGCCGTCAAAGTCGGCATTTGACCTTTTCTCCGGAAGACTGAAGTCTCTCCGCATGGCAGAATCCCGATTGTTCCTTCTTGATGGCATGGCCCTTGTTTACCGCGCGCACTTTGCTTTCATCCGCAATCCCATCACGAACTCCCAAGGCGTGAACACCTCGGCCATCTTCGGGTTCACCAATACTCTTCTCACTATTATCGAGAAAGAAAAGCCCACGCACCTCGCCGTGGCCTTCGATACCTCCGCTCCGACCTCTCGCCATATCACCTACCCGGATTACAAGGCCCAGCGCGAGGCCATGCCTGAAGAATTGGCCGCCGCAATCCCAGAGGTCAAAAAACTCTGCCAAGCGATGAATATCCCCCTCATCGTGATGGATGGCTTCGAAGCGGACGACATTATCGGAACGATCGCCCATCGCGCCGAGGAGGCAGGCAACATGGAAACTTTCATGGTCACGCCGGACAAGGACTTCGCCCAACTCGTGGCCCCACGCACCTCGATGTGGAAGCCCGGCCGCCAAGGCTCCGAGCACGAAGTCCTCGATCTCCCCACCATTCTCAAGAACTGGGAGATTAAAGATCCCAAGCAGGTCATCGATATCCTCGGACTTTGGGGTGACGCCTCAGACAATATCCCTGGCGTCCCAGGGATCGGCGAGAAAACCGCCAAGAAGCTTGTTGGCCTCTACGGATCAGTCGAGGGACTCCTTGAAAACACCGCTAAGCTCAAAGGGAAGCAAAAGGAAAACGTCATCAAATTTGCCGACCAAGCCCGCCTCTCCAAGGAACTCGCCACCATCATTCTCGATGTCCCGGTCGCTGTGAGTATTGACGAAATGATCAGGCAGGAGCCCGATGAAAAAACGCTCCGCGGTCTCTTCGAAACCTGGGAATTCCGCACCCTCACGAAACGCGTCTTCGGCACGGCCGAGCCCACAGAGAAAGCAACTCCAGCACCCGTCTTTGAAAATCTCAAAAAGCTGGAAGATATCCCTCACACTTACCATCTCATCGACAGCGACAAAAAATTTGAAGCCCTTGTCAAAGAACTCCTGGCAGCCGAAACGTTTTGCTTCGATGTCGAAACAAACGGGCTCGACCGCTTCCAAGCTCGCCTCCTCGGAATCGCCTTCTCTTCTGAACCCGGTGAGGCCTCCTATCTCCCCATCACCGACTGGCCCACGCAGCGGGAAAAATTGCTACCAATCTTCCAATCTAAAGCGCTCAAAATCGGTCATAATCTCAAGTTCGATCTCGCCATCATGCGCTCGCATGAAGTGGTCGTGGCAGGCCCCTTCTTCGATACCATGCTCGCACACACGCTCGTCGCGCCCGACCAAAAGCACAGTATGGATTCCCTCTCGGAGAATCTCCTCGGCTACTCCCCCATCAAGCTGATCGATCTCTTCTCTGCTCAACAAAACGATGACGATGACCTCTTCGCGGCGGCGGCCAAAAAGAAGGCTACGAAAGGCGAGATCGACCTCTCAGAAATTCCGATCGAAGTCGTCGCAGACTACGCCGCCGAAGACGCCGATGTCACCATCCAGCTGTTCCATAAACTCCTCCCGCAACTGGATGAAATGGGCGTCAAAAACATCATGGAGGAAATTGAAGCCCCCCTCCTCCCCGTGCTCGTCGCGATGGAAGCGGAAGGAATCACGATGGATCAAAAGGTCCTCGATGACGTCGGCAAAGTGCTCGCCGCCAAGATCGAAATCCTCAGCGCCGACATCGAAAAATCGGCAGGGCGCCCCTTCAATCTTAATTCGCCAAAGCAGTTGGGAGAAATTCTTTTTGGCGAAATGAACCTTGTCGAAAAGCCCAAGAAGACAAAAACGGGCCAATTCAAAACAGACGAGCAAACCCTCTCCTCCCTCGCCGCAAAGCACCCCATCGTGGCCAACATCCTAAGTTACCGCGAAGCCAGCAAACTCAAGTCCACCTACGTCGATGCCCTCCCGCATCACCGCTCCGAGCACTCTGGACGCGTCCACACCCACCTCCACCAACTCGTCACCTCCACCGGTCGCCTCGCCTCCAGCGACCCCAACCTCCAGAACATTCCCGTTCGCTCGGAAATGGGTCGCGAACTGCGCCGCGCCTTCGTGCCACGTGGAAAAGAATTCACCCTCATGGCGGCAGACTACTCGCAGGTTGAGCTCCGTGTCATGGCCGCACTTTCGGGCGATCCCGCCATGATCGAGGCCTTCCAACAAGACCTCGACATTCACACTGCCACCGCCGCCCGCGTCTTCGGCGTGACCCCCGACGAGGTCATCTCAGACATGCGCCGCACCGCCAAGATGGTCAACTTTGGCATCATCTATGGCATCTCGGCCTTTGGACTTTCACAACGTCTCGGGATCGGACGCAGCGAAGCCTCCGAGATTATCAAAACCTACTTCGAGCAATATCCCGCCATCGCGATCTTCATGGAGGAAGTGACCGAAAGGGTCCGCGAAAAGGGCTACGCGGAAACTCTCAACGGACGCCGTCGATACTTCAAAGACATCACATCCGGCAACGCCAGCATCCGCGCCAATGCCGAACGAGCCGCCATCAACAGCCCCATTCAAGGAACCGCCGCGGACATGATCAAGATCGCGATGGTCCGCATTCACGAAATCATGCAGGATAGAAAATCGAAAATGATTCTCCAGGTCCACGATGAACTTCTTTTCGATCTCCACGAAGATGAGCGCGAAGAATTGCCCCCACTCATCGTCGAAGCGATGGAATCGGCCATCACCCTTCCGCACGATGTCCCGGTAAAAATTGACACGGGATTCGGCGACAACTGGTTGCAAGCCCACTAGTCTTGCTTACACTCCCCATCAGTTATGAAAACGTTCGCAAAACTTGCCCTCGTCGGTCTCTTCGCTTCATGTGGATTCGCTCAGGAACCCGCCAAACCGGTTGAACCCGAGAAAAAAGAGGAAAAAGTGGAGACCAAAGCAAAGGCAGAAGTCACCGTACTCATGTCAACCTCCATGGGAGACATCCACATCCAACTCGATTCCAAGAACTCGCCTAAAACGGTCGAAAACTTCCTCAAATATGTCGACGACAAATTTTACGACGGAATCATCTTCCACCGCGTCATCAACAATTTCATGATCCAGGCAGGGGGCTTCAAAGTCGATGTCGGCACCTTTAAAAAGCAAAAAACGAAGCCCGCGATTAAGAACGAGAGCGAAAAATCTCTTCCCAATAAAACTGGCACCATCGCCATGGCCCGTACGTCCGATCCTGACAGCGCGACCAGCCAATTCTTCATCAATGTCGCCGATAATGCAGCCTTAGATTACCCCAACAACGGCGGCGGATATGCCACTTTTGGAAAAGTCACCAAGGGCATGGACGTCGTGAATAAAATAAAAGCGGTGAAGACCGAAATAAAGAATGGCATGCAAAACGTCCCCACGGAAACCATCACCATCAAGTCGGTCACCCGCGCCAAGTAACCCCTCCTCATCATGAAACTCCTTGCCCTTTTCATCGCCGCCCTTTTCCTGATTTCCTGCAAAGGGAAGCCGGAAGAAGGACCTGCCCCGGAAGCGAAGCCCTCCGATCCTCCCAGCGGCCCCGTTGTGGTCATTGAAACGAGCATGGGCACTATCAAAGCCCAACTTCACGAAGGCACCGCTCCGCTTACCGCGAAGAATTTCCTCCGTTACGTGGATGAGAAATTTTACGACAACACGATATTCCACCGCGTCATTCCGACCTTCATGATCCAGGGCGGCGGCTTTGAAATCCCCAAGAGCACGATCAAACAAAAGGCCCCGGGCGATCCCATAAGAAACGAGAGTAAACATACACGTAAGAACACTCGCGGCACTCTCGCTATGGCCCGCACCCCCGATCCTCACAGCGCCACCGCACAGTTTTTCATCAGCGTGGTCGATAATGCCAGCCTAGACTACCCGAACAATGGCGGAGGATACGCCGTCTTCGGTGAGGTCATCGAAGGGATGGAGATCGTCGATCAAATCAAAGCCGTCGAGACTCACACCACGATCAGTTTGACTCTCAATGACAAACTCTTCTCCTTGAACGAAAAAACCGAGAATGTCCCGGTCGAGCCAGTTTCCATCAAATCAATCCGTCGCGTTTCTCCCTCCGAATAATACCACTTTATGCTCTGGCTCCTCATCCCTTCCGGCTTCCTTTTGGGGTCCATTCCCTTCGGACTTCTCCTTGGCAAGCTCAAGGGAGTGGACATCCGGGAACACGGCTCCGGCAACATCGGGGCCACCAATGTCTTCCGTACCCTGGGTAAAAAATCCGGTATCCTTTGTCTCTTCCTCGATTTCTGTAAGGGCTTCATCCCCGTCATGATTGCCGATCACCTCGTCTCCGCTGGCACACTGGGACAGAGCATCGAAGTCGGCACCGCCCTCGCCGCCATCCTGGGACATAACTACTCGCCTTGGATTGGTTTTAAAGGCGGTAAAGGAATCGCCACCAGCGCAGGAGCCCTCGGAGCACTCATGCCGCCGATTGCCTTGGTCGTCGTGGTTCTCATTTTCGTGATCGTCACCTTCACCACCAAGTATGTTTCAGTTGGAAGCATCGTCGCCGCCATCGCGCTGCCCATCCTGACACTTTACGGATCTTACCATCACGGCAAGATCGCCGACGGCACTTGGAATATCCCCCTCTTTATCTTCACTCTCATCGCAGGAATCCTGGCGGTCTGGAAACACCGGACCAATATCACCCGCCTCCGCGCCGGCACTGAGAATAAGATCGGACAGAGAAAGAAAGAGGCCACATCATGAAATTTGAAAATCCCGTCGTCATCGGTTCCGGGTCATGGGGCACCGCCCTCGCCATCTTTTTAGCGCGCAAGTGCCCGCAGGTTCATCTCATTGGTCGCGACGAGGAAACCGCAGCCTTGATCAATAGAACACACTGTAACAAAAAATACCTCCCCAAGGCGCCTCTTCCGGAAAACCTCATCGCCACCACGAATCAAGACGTCGTAAAAAAAGCCGACCTCGTCCTCTTCGTCGTTCCCACCTCGGCCACTCGGATCACGGCCGAAAAGCTCTCCGCACTCGGAATCCCGGAATCAGCGGTCTTGCTTTCCTGCGCAAAAGGAATCGAACGCGAGACCGGAAAACGGATGTCGCAGATCATCGAAGACAGCTTTCCAAAAAACCCCATCGCCGTTCTTTCCGGTCCCAATCACGCTGAAGAAATCGCGCAAGGGCTCCCCGCCGCCGCGACGATCGGTTGCACCGGTCTGGAAGTCGGAGAAGCCTTGCAGGAGATCTTTTCAAACGAACGCTTCCGCTCCTACACCAATCAAGATATCGCCGGTATTGAACTTGGCGGAGCCATCAAAAACGTCTTCGCAATTGCCTCCGGCGTAGCCATGGGGCTAAAGCTGGGCGACAACGCCATCTCGGCTCTCGTCACCCGTGCGCTAGCCGAAATGACCCGACTCGGCACCGATCTCGGAGGCCAAACCGAAACCTTCGCCGGCCTTTCCGGACTCGGAGACCTCATCGCTACCTGCTTCTCCGTCCACTCGCGAAACCACAAAGTCGGCCTCGCCCTCGGGCAAGGAAAAACTCTTGAGCAAGCGGTCGAAGAACTCGGCATGATCGCCGAAGGCGTGCTTAACACCCGCTCAATTTACGAAGCCGCCCGTCGCGTCGATGCCCGCACCCCTATCCTCGATGTCGTCTACGCCATGCTCTACCAAGACGTCCCGCCCGCCGAAGCCCTCGACCGTCTCTTCCGACGCAGCCCTAGAAAGGAAGGCGAGTAGTTTTAATCTAGGCGGGAAAGAATCCTTTTTTTCTTCTAAGGAAGTGTCTGATTCGACCCATCGCCGTCGATTTCCCCTCGTGAGGATCGCTCCTAAACCGATGACAACAACGGCCGGAATCCCAGTGAACAAAAGCGCCGGTGAATGGCGCCGGTCCTAAAAAAAATCAAGCTAGATGACCTTCTTCTAAAAGCTGGGCACGGTAAGCTTGTAGCACTCCCCGCTTCTCATCCAAAACCTCTGGATACTGCATCTCCATCGACTCCATCTCCTGTTTAATCACTTCAGAAACCATCAGGCGCATGTTCTTTTTATCATCAGCCGGGATGATATGCCACGGTGCCTCAGGGCTGGCAGTTTCGTTAATCGCCTCTTGGTAAGCCTCCTGGTAATCGTCCCAATAGCCCCGCTCCTTTACGTCGCCTTCATTGAACTTCCAGTTCTTCTCCTGCTCATCAATCCGGGCCACAAAACGATCCCGCTGTTCATCCTTGCTCAGGTTGAGAAAGAACTTCAAAATCCGCGTCCCATTCCGCGCCAAGTGGGCCTCATGATCTCGGATCGAGCCATATCGCCCCTTCCAAATCTCATCCAAATTCTCCTCAGGCAATCTTTGATACTTCGTCACGATCTCCGGATGAACTTTTACCACTAAAACCTCCTCATAGTAGGAGCGGTTGAAAATCGAAATATGACCACGACGCGGAAGATGATCTTGGCTGCGCCATAAAAACTCGTGATCGATCTCTTCCTCACTCGGCTTCTTAAACGAATGGACCGAAACCCCATGCGGATTAATCCCCGAAATCACCGCGCGGATCGTTCCGTCCTTACCCGCCGCATCCATCGCCTGAAAAATACAAATCAAGCTATACCGATCATGCGCATACATCATTTCCTGCAGGTCATTCAAGGTCTTGCGGGAGGCCTTCATCTGCTTCTTGTAGTCGGATTTATCCTCGTAGAGTTTCGCCACCGAATTCGGTCGGTCGGCTAAAACCAGAGGCTCACTGCCATCGATTCGGAGGTCACTTGTAGAATTTTTTTTGCTCACGGCGCGATCCTAGGCGGAGAATCGCGAGGGTGAAGGATCTTTCCCAAATGTCTTCGCTTACGATCCGAAACTGCAAGTTTGACGCCTCCTCCTCTGTCTGACAAATTCCCGCCCCATGCTCGACACGCATCACCATCTCTGGGCCTACGATCGCGAAGAATACGAATGGATCCCCGAGGGATCCCCCCTCGCCCAAGACCAACTCTTACCAGAACTTCAAGCCGCTACCTCCGCCGCCGGAGTTACGGGCACGGTCGCCGTGCAGGCCCGCCAGATCATCGAAGAATCCCACGAACTTCTCAAGATTGCTGACCAAAGTGAATTGATCCGCGGAGTCGTTGGTTGGGTTCCCTTAATTTCAGATGCCGTTGAAAAAAACTTCGAAGAATTGGCCCCACATTCCAAGTTCGTCGGTGTCCGCCACGTTCTGCAGGAGGAGCCCGACGAATATTTCTTGCGCGATGACTTTCATCGCGGTCTCTCCCGCCTCCCTGGCCACGACCTCGTCTACGACCTCCTCCTTTTCCAACGCCAACTCCCCGTCGCCACCAAACTCGTTGATCGCCAACCCGAACTGGGAATCATCATCGATCACCTTGCTAAACCTGAAGCACGAAGCGGAAAAGTTGAAAAAGACTGGCAGACTGGAATGAAGGAACTCGCAAAACGAGACAACATCCTTGGCGTAAAATTCTCCGGACTAGCCACAGAATTCCCAGACGACGATCCCATTGCAAAAGAAACAGTCAAAGCCTACTTTGAAGAGACTTTGGAAATCTTCGGATCCGGCCGCGTCATGTTCGGCACAGACTGGCCGGTCTGCCTACTCCGTCTTGATTCCTACAAGGATTGGGCGGACACGATGAAGTCCTTGGTCTCATCACTTTCTCATGATGAACAAGCAAAAATTCTCATCAGAAACGGACAAACTGTCTACGGATTGAAAACTTAGGCTGGCCAGCAGGTCATTTTCCCTTTTTGATCCTCATCCCGGAGGGTGCCTAAACAAACCAACTTCTCTCCTAAAACTCGCAAGTCACCAAACCTTTGAGTCTCAACCGCACAGAATACAAATACCTGATCTCGCTCGATGAAATGAAGCAGATCCAGAGTGATCTAGATGATCGCCTCGTCGTGGACAGCCTAGCTTCCGAAGACGGATGCTACCCCATCGTCACTGAGTATTTTGAGACTCCGGGGCGTGAGTGTTTTTGGGAGAAGGAAAGACGTCTCGCCAGCCGCCGTAAAATCCGGGTGCGGATTTACGGAAGCGAAGGGGGTAAGATCCCTCCCACTGGCTTCATCGAGATCAAGCACAAACACTTTGGCCTCGGGGCAAAACGCCGACTCTTCCTCCCCGTCGAAGAAGCCATCGAATTTGCCAAAGGAAATTACGATATTCTCAAGACGGTAAAGCGCGACTGGTCCCGGACCCAACGCATGATCATCAAGGAACTCTTTGACCTCATCGAGCGACGCGAATTTGGCCCCGCTATCCAGCTTCGCTACGATCGGAAAGCGCTCATGACTCCGGACGGACAACTGCGAATCACTTTTGACACCCGCCTCATGTGCCGCTCGGAAATACTCGATCTCCAGGCGGACGACCACCGCTTTGAGTCCTACATCATCCCTCCCGACAAAACGATTTTCGAAGTTAAGTCAATCGGTCCCGTGCCGTTCTGGTTTCGAGAATACGGTGGAGAAAAAGCTCTTGTTCGCCGGAGCTTTAGTAAATTTTGCACCGCCATGAAGGTGATCGATCCCGTTCTTAAATCCCAAATTGGCCACCTTAGGAACCCCGCTGCCT
>JBLHUR010000120.1:0-18199 GCA_047629805.1 Akkermansiaceae bacterium
CAGTCTTCGCAAGCTCAAAAAAGGTGCCCGTATCCCCGCGATCATTGTCGCCGTCATCGGACTCATCGGCTTCCCCATCGGCACCGTCATTAGCGCCTACATTCTCTACCTCCTCTGCTGCCAAAAAGGAAAAATGGTCTTCTCGGTAGAATACGCCCAAGTCATGGCCGACACGCCCGAGATCAAATATCGCACCTCCACCCTAAGCTGGATCATTCTTATCCTCCTCATCCTTTTTCTAGTCGCCGGATTTTTCCTCGTCTCACGCGGCTAAAGTCTGGTCTGATCCGGCAGGCCACGACGTGGCATACCACTCGCCACCGACCCCGCAGCACCCAATTACACAACTCCGCTTCTCCAAAAAACCACCCACCCGAACACTGGTTCGAGCTAAGGAGCCATGCCCGCCATCCCCGGCAGATTCCTCAAAACCCCAAACACTCCTAAAACCCCCAGCGCCAACCACAGAAACCAAAGCTTCCATCGAAAAGGCCTCAGCCATTTCACCTTCCGAAACCTCTCCCCCAGCGCGCTCAGCACAATCCAAATCACCCCAGCCACCACCCCGATCACAAAAAGCCCGTTCCTCCCCAACGCCTCCATCCACCGGCCCTCCGCCAAGGCCATCGCCGCACGCGTTGCGCCACACCCGGGACAAAAAAAACCTGTCTCCTGATGAAAAAAACAAGACGGCATCAGACGCCCAATCCACCCCGCCGAAACCACTCCCACCAAGATCAAGGGAGCAATCAAAACCCAACTCGGCCACGATCCCCGACGGGAAGAATCAGACATCAAAAACTGTTCCTAACCTGCCCGCTCAGTATCATCACCGCAAAAATCGCCACCCCAATATACCCACAAATCAAGCCCGCAATCGCCATCCCGCGACCCTGCTGTTTGTTCTCAGGATTATTCAGCTGGTTCAACCCAAGGTGGCCACAAATCACCGCCGGAACCCCAAAGAATATTCCACCGCAAAAACAAAAGAAAACCAATGAGAGAATCCCACAAACCATGCTCGCAATCGCCAACCCATTCGTTACCGCCATTGCCGGCCCAGGCTGATAAGCTCCCGTGAGATTTGCAACCGGAGGAGCGTAGGGAGAATTCGATGGCGGTGGCGCATTCGGATCCACCTCACCAGATCCCTCCTGAGAAGGAGAAGACGGCGCCATAGAACCCACCCCAAATTGCGAAAGCTGGGACAACGGAGTCCAAGCCGCCATTCCTTCCCTCCAGATTAGATCTTGCGGCCCGACCGCAGCGGTAGAGATCCGAGCACGCAGCGTTGCCTCATCGATCGGCCCATACTGCTGCCCTTCTTTACCGTAAAACCATTCAACCATGACAAAGCGGGGTGAGATTTACATCCCCATGATCTGATAGCCGCCATCGACATAGAGCACCTGCCCCGTGATAGATGCCGCACCCTCACTCGCCAGGAAAACTCCCGTCGCGCCAAGCTCTTCTGTCGAGCAAGACCGCTGCAAAGGAGCATGCTCCTCATAGTGCTTGATCATCGAACCGAACCCAGAAATCCCGCGTGCTGCCAAAGTCTGAACCGGACCTGCGCTAATGCAGTTCACGCGAATCTTCTTCGATCCCAAATCAGCCGCAAGATAACGAGTCGAAGCCTCAAGGCTCGCCTTCGCCACGCCCATCACATTATAATGAGGCACCACTTTGGCGGCACCATAATAAGTCATCGCCACAATGCTTCCGCCATTCGGCATCATCGGCACCGCACGCTGCGCGAGGGCCACCAGAGAGTAAGCACTAATATCGTGCGACACCCGAAAAGCTTCCCGCGTCGTACTCAAGAAGTCACCTTCGAGAGCCTCCTTCGGCGCAAAAGCCACCGAGTGTAGCACCAGATCAATCGTATCAGTATGCTCCTTCACCTTCTCAAAAAACGCGTCAATCTCATCATCGCTCGACACGTCACAAGGATAAAGAGGGACATCATCCCCAAAAGTCCCCGCCAACTGCTCGACATTATCCTTCAGACGATCCCCTTGATAATTAAAAATCAACTTAGCTCCGGCATCCGACCAAGCCTTGGCAATCGCCCAAGCAATGCTTCGCTTATTCGCTACCCCAAAAACAACTGCGGTTTTTCCGCTCAGTGGCTTATCGCTCATGCGGGAAAGCATTCCCCAAGCCGCCCCCCTTGGCAATAATTTTGCGCCCGCCCATTTTTTCCCTTTTGCCTCCCACCCTTTCTTTTCTATGATACTCCTATGAAATCCGCCCTTTTCGGCATTGGCCTCAGCGTCCTATTCGCCTGCGGCATCTATTCCATGGTCACCTCTGGTGTTGATCGTGTGCCGGGTGAGAGTATGCAGCCGCATCCTCCCATTAACGTAGGCTACCTACTTGTGGCCTCGGCCTGCTTCCTTGGCTCAGCAATCTCTCGCGAAAAAACTCAAACCGACCCGCGTTTCAAATTTGAAATCTACCGGCAACTCGCCAATGGCGGTCTCTCATTCGACGATCTCATGAAGGCCGTTGCCGAAAACTACTCGACTTCCGAGCATGAACAGCCCGCTCCTCTCACCACAAAAATTGCCCTCAACAAGATGCTCGACGAAGGCCACCTCATCATTCGCGACGGGCTCCTCAAAATTGCAAGCTAAGGCACCCGAAAGACCCCCTCTCCCAGAGGCGTAAACCCCTCATGCGCTGCGCTCTTCTCTCCATCATCACCCTCATCGGCGTGGCCTTGGGCTTCGAAAATTCCCCGCGCCCCAAAAAAACCATCCCTCCCGATCAACACTGGGCCTTCAAAATGCCCGCCGCCGATGACCAATCCATCGACAACCTCATCAACGCCAACCTCAAAAAAACCAAGCTCACCCCCGCCCCCCAAGCCCCGCGCCAAGTCCTCCTCCGCCGCACCTTCCACGTCCTCACCGGCCTCCTCCCCACCCCCAGCGAGCGCAAAACCTGGCTCGCCGACCCACGCCCTGACTGGCTCGCCCACCTCACCACCGCCCTCCTCGCCCGCCCAGCCTTCGGCGAACGCTGGGCCCGCCACTGGCTCGATGTCGCCCGCTACGCCGACACCAAAGGCGCCGCCAATGCCGAAAGCGAAGACTACCCCTACGCCTACACCTACCGCGACTGGGTCATCCGCGCCTTCAATTCATCCCTCCCATACGACCAATTCCTCCATCGCCAAATCGCCGCCGACCTCATGGATCTCCCGCGCGAAGAACTCGCCGCCCTCGGCTTCCTCACCGTCGGCCGCGCCTATCAAGGAGGCCAAAACAACCTCGTCATCGGCGACCGCATCGACGTCGCGACCCGCGCCACCATGGGCATGACCGTCGCCTGCGCCCGCTGCCACGATCACAAAACCGACCCCATCCCCACCGCCGACTACTACGCCCTCTACGGCGTTTTTAATAGCTCCAGCGTCCCCCGCGATCTCCCCGTCATCGCCGAACCCTCGCAAGAACCCGCCGCCCTCGCCTACCGCTCCGAACTCCAGAAGAAAGCCCAAATCGTCCACGACCACGTCAAAAGCTCCGTCCCCGAATACACCCCACCAGACGACTTCCTCAACTTCAATCTCCCCGGCGAGATCAACAACAAGATCAACCAAACCCAGCGCCTCAAATTCCGCCAACTCGTCGGCACCGTCATTAACTTCCAAGCCGGATCCCCCCACGCCCTCCCCCGCGCCATGGTCGTGCAAGAAAAACCAAAGCCCTTCAACCCCCGCATCCACGAACGCGGAAACCCCGGAGCTCAAGGCGAACAAGTCCCCCGCGCCTTCCTCTCCATCCTTCGCGAAAAAGACGAACACTTCACCCAAGGCTCCGGCCGACTCGAATTCGCCCACCGCCTCACCGACGACCGCAATCCGCTCACCGCCCGCGTCTGGGCCAACCGCGTCTGGATGCACCTCACCGGCACCTCCCTCTCCGATGACCCCGGCGACTTCGGCCCCCAAACCGCCGAACCTCTCCAACGCCCCCTCTTAGACCACCTCGCCCTCCATCTCAAAAAAAACAACTGGTCCACCAAATCCCTCATCCACCACATCATCACCTCAAACACCTGGCAAAGATCCAGCCTCGGTGTCAACCAAAGCGACCCCGCCAACCACTACTACGCCCACGCCAACCGCCAACGTAAAGACCTCGAAGCCTGGCGCGACTCCGCCCTCCAAGTCAGCGGACGCCTCAGCCCCCAAATTGGCGGCACCCCTTTCAAACTCGATAAAGCCCCGTATGAAGGACGCCGTACCATCTACGCCAAAACCCGCCGCGGCTTCCTCCCCTCCATCATGCGCGCCTTCGACTTCCCCGGCTCCGAGGAAGCCCTCATGCAACGAACCACCACCATCACCCCCACCCAGGCCCTCTACCTCATGAACAGCCCCTTTCTTCACGGAGAAGCCCGGGCCATCGCAAACAAAGCACCCTCCATTGAATCCATCTACCAAACCATCCTCCAACGCCCACCCACCCCCAAAGAAAACCAAGCCGCCACCACCTGGCTCAAAAACGCCCGTCAAACCCGCAGCGTCGGAGCATGGGACTACGGCTACATTCTCAAAGACACCCTCGACTTCAAACCCCTTCCTCACTTCGAAAAGGGACAGTGGCGCGGCCGAGATCCTCTCCCCGATAAAACCCTGGGCTGGGTTCACTGGAATGCCGACAGCGGACACCCCGAAGCCGACAAACACGCCGTCCTTAAATGGACCGCCATCGAATCAGGCACCGTCAAACTTGGCGGAAATTTCACAGCCTTTCGCGACCAAGGAAACGGCATGATTGCACGCATCATGCGCCCTTCCGGTAAAATCCTCGGCGAGTGGACGCTCGAACCCACCCAAGGCGTCCCCACGATCGTCAAAGACGTCAGAGTAAAAGCCGGCGAAGAGCTCTGGTTTGTCGTCGACAGCCGCGAAAACTCAGATTTCGATTCCTTCCGCTGGACTCCTCTAATCTCAGATCAACACGGGCCCATCTCCAACGCCAAAGACGACTTCGCCGGCCCCGGCCTCCCCGCCTTCGCCCAACTCTCCCAAGCCCTCCTCCTCAGCAACGAATTTTTCTACGTAGATTAGCACCATGAGTCACCACAACTTCGGACACGGCGGCTTCGTCAAAACCCGCCGCGAATTCCTCCAACGCTGCGGGATGGGCCTCGGCGCATTAGCCGTCCCAACCCTCAACGGCCAATCCACCATCAGTCCCCTCTCCCCCCGCATCCCCCAGACAAAAGGCAAAGCAAAAGCCGTCATCCACCTCTTCATGAACGGCGGTCCCTCCCAAGTCGACACCTTCGACCCCAAGCCCGAACTCACAAAATACGACGGAAAAAAAATCCCCCTCGAACTCAAAACCGAACGCCCCACCGGCGTCGCCCTTGCCTCCCCCTTCAAATTCCAAAAGCACGGAGAATCCGGCCTAGAAGTCTCCGAACTCTTCCCCCACGTCGCCAAATCAGCCGATGACCTCTGCGTCATCCGCTCCATGCACGCCGACGTCCCAAACCACGAACCCTCCCTCCTCCTCATGAACTGTGGGGACAGCCGACTCTCCCGCCCCAGCGTCGGCTCCTGGGTCACCTACGGTCTCGGCACCGAAAACCAAAACCTCCCCGGCTTCGTCTCGATGTGCCCCGGCGGCTACCCCATTTCCCGAACTCAAAACTGGCAGTCCGGCTTCCTCCCCGCCGCCTACCAAGGCACCTACGTCGACACCAAAACAACCGACCCACGCAAGCTCATCGAGCACGTCACGCCCAAACATCTCTCCCGCCCCCGCCAACGCGAGCAGCTCGACTTCCTCCGCCAACTCAACGAAGACCACGCCAAAGCACGCGACAACGACTCAGACCTAGAAGCCCGCCTCCAAAGCTTCGAACTCGCCTACCGCATGCAACTCGAAGCGACCGATGCCTTCGACGTCTCCCTCGAACCCCAACACATCCGCGACATGTATGGCGACACCCTGCAAGGTCGCCAAATGCTCATCGCCCGC
The DNA here is from genome assembly GCA_047629805.1 of Akkermansiaceae bacterium. Classification (GTDB taxonomy): domain Bacteria; phylum Verrucomicrobiota; class Verrucomicrobiia; order Verrucomicrobiales; family Akkermansiaceae; genus SW10. The sequence goes on from JBLHUR010000120.1 coordinate 6,006, forward strand.
CGCCTCGTCGAACGCGGTGTCCGCTTCGTGCAAGTCTGGCACGGCGCCGGCCAACCCTGGGACAACCATGACGACCTCGAACTCAACCACCGCAAACTCGCCAAAGAATGCGACCAAGCCATCGGAGCCCTCATCCAGGACCTAAAACAAAGAGGCCTCCTAGACGAAACCCTCGTCCTCTGGGGCGGAGAATTTGGTCGCACCCCCGTCGTCGAAATGCCCAAAGAAGGCACCAACGCCGGCAAGGTCAACGGTCGCGACCACAACCACTACGGCTTCACCACCTGGATGGCCGGCGGCGGAACCAAAGGCGGCCACGTCCACGGCGCAACCGACGACTTCGGCTTCGCCGCCATCAAAGACAAAGTCCACGTCCACGACCTCCACGCCACCATGCTCCACCTCCTCGGCTTCGATCACGAAGAACTCACCTACCGCTACAGCGGCCGCGACTTCCGCCTCACCGACGTCCACGGCAACGTCGTCAAAGATCTCTTGGCGTAGCAGAGGCTCTTAGCCTCTGTAGCCAATCCCCGCCCCCAACCCAAGCAAACCGCAGCCGAAAGTCAGAACCTCAAGGATGCTGTCCTGGAGATTCCAATCCCGAAGGGATACAGGTCATTAGCCCCGAGTGGAACTTGCGGAACCCGGGGTACGCTCCGTCGCTAGAATTGGCCGAGCCCAGCGTGTCGACTCGCCAAGCCGCACCCCCGAAGGCCGCTATCCCAACCACGATGCAGAGAAACACAATGTGGCCAATCAACTCCTCCACCACCCTCTAGTCCACTCGACTTCTTTTACGCTGCCAGTTAAAGAACCACCCCAACGCAATGAGTCCAGCCACAACGAAGGCAAGCTGCAAAACCGGATCAAAATCATGAATGGTCCTTCTCCCCCAACCTACCTCTCCGGTCGACCACAAACCAAGCGCCAACAAATCCCGACCAAGATAGCCCGCAAACATCAGCGGAAAGGTCGCAAAAAACAGGAGCCATTTTCGCAGTAATCCCACCTGAATAACATGAGCTACCAAAGCACCAATCATCACCATCCAGGTGACAAATATCGGGCTCCGTCAGATAAATGAAATCGAGATCCTGTCTTCACCATTTCGAACCTCTCCACTCGGACTTATATCCATTCCGAACCATCCCCCCAGTTCAATAGTAGATTTGGCCATAAGTGGACGCCCCCAATTGTCCGCCCAACTCTCCAATCCCGGAACCGGAATCGCAAACCACAGAAAAAACGCCGGAAATACCACTGCCTTCGCCACCTTCCACCCGAACAAATACTGTCCCAACCCAATCACCACAAACGGCGCTCCAAACATTGCCCACCTCGGCTGAACAAGCCTCATCGAAGCCCAAAACATAACCATCCCCAACACCAACCAAACCATTCCCCAATAAGAAGGCCGAACCACCTCCTCCCGCTTGCACTTCCAAGCCCACCAAATCATCCACGGAAAAAGCAAAGGCACCAACCGCCCATGCAAAAAACCATTATATCCGTTACAAGCCAGCCAAGTCCAGCCTGCCAATGACTTCCCGGTAGCAGCCGGATAAGCATGATAAAAAAAATAAACCCCAAAAAGAAGAACCACAACCACCCCAATCATCAAACGAACCGAACCCGGCCACCTCACAAAATCCTTCAACCGAGTATCTCTTTCCATCACCCCACCAAAATACCAACCCCCTTAATCCACTCAAGCCCCAATCCAACAAGGAGGGACATCTCCCGAGTGCCCACCCCCAACCAAGCCTCTGCTTTCTCTGCTAACTCTGCTTTTTCTGTGGTTAAATTCCCCACGACCACACATCTAAAGAACTCTAAGAATCAACCACAGATTGAAGAGGATTGAGATTGGGATCCTTGAAGATTCCCCCAACCAAATCGAAGAAAAACTCTCACCCCACCATCGGCCTCACCGGAATCCCCCGCTTCCGAAAATACTCCTTCGCCTCCGGCACGGTATGCTGCCCGAAGTGAAAAATACTCGCCGCCAAAACCGCATCCGCTTTCCCCTGATCCAAAACATCCACCATGTGCTCCAAATTCCCCGCCCCCCCACTCGCGATCACCGGAATCCCCACCGCCTCACTCACCGCGCGAGTCAGCTCGATATCATAACCATCCTTCGTCCCATCCGCATCCATACTCGTTAGCAAAATCTCACCCGCTCCCCGGTTGTAGACCTCCTTAGCCCACTCAATCGCATCCAATCCCTCCACCGCCTTGCGTCCACCGTGAGTATAAACGCCCCACTTCCCCGGCCCCTGCCGCTTCGCATCAATCGCCACCACGATGCATTGATTTCCAAAAGCCTTCGCCCCCTCATCCACCACCTCAGGTCGCATAATCGCCGCCGTATTCACTCCCACCTTATCCGCTCCCGCCAACAACATGCGACTCATATCAGCCACCTCACGAATCCCCCCGCCAACCGTCAGCGGTACGAAACACTGCCGCGCCGTTTCCCGCACCACATCCACCATCGTCGCACGGCCATCGGACGACGCCGTAATGTCCAAAAAAACAATCTCATCCGCCTGCTGCTCATTATAAGCAATTGCCGATTCCACCGGATCCCCCGCATCCACGAGATCCACAAAATTGGTCCCCTTCACCACCCGTCCGTTCGTCACATCGAGACAAGGAATAATCCGCTTCGCAAGCATGGCAGTGGTTAAGCGAGGGCCTTGCAGAAAGCAAGACGGGAGAATCAAGACACCTCTTCTCAGAAATTTTCTGGCGATTCCAGCAAGACGCACCATCTTAAAATTATGGCTAGCTCCGCACATTTCGGCTCACTTCTCAAACTGCTCGATGATGAAACCGTGGAAGTCCGCCAAGGCGTCGAGCGAGCCCTTCTCGACTACGAAGGCGACGCCAGCGACGACCTCGCGGCGCTCGGCATCCACCTCAAATCCAAGGAAGCCCAACTCCTTTCAACCTCCCTCCACGCCGGCCGCCAAAAAGCCCTTAAAGAGCAATGGGCCATGCCCGCCAGCCATCTTCGCTATCCCGATAGCGACCATGACTTACTGGAATCCCTCCTCCGCCTTCTCTCCGACTTCCTCCACGATGGCGTCACCCTGCGACCCAGCCTATCCGATGAACTCGACATCCTCGCCCGCGAAGCCGAAACCGAAGTCGCCACCCCGCTGGAACTCTCCGCCTGGCTCTTCCTTTCGGGCCGTTTCACCGGAAACAAAGTAGCCCCCTTCGACCCCCGAAATTCAGACCTCGCCTGGTGCCTCGAAGAAGACCAAAGCAACCCGCTCGGCCTCTCCCTCATCTATCTCCTCGTCGCCCACCGCCTCGGGCTCGAGGTTTTCGGCGTCAATTACCCCGGCCACTTCCTCTGCCTCATCGACACTTCCGAAGGCCCCACCTTGATCGATGCCTTCCACCAAGGCCGCCCCATCGTCATCACCAAGCTCCTCGCAGATCACCCCGAACTTTCAGAAGAAGCTTGCAAGGCCGTCCGCCAACCCTCTTCACTCGCCGCCATTCTCCTCCGCGTCCTCGCCAATATGAACCTCGCTTTCAATAAAGCAGGCCGCTTTGACGATGCCGAAATCATGCAGGATCTCATGAAAACTTTCCGCCCGTGATCCTGTGACCATCACCGAACACCACCCCCTCATCGCGGGGCATGACCTACACCGACTCATCCTTTCGCCCGCAGGGGAGCCCCGCGGCAGCCTTCTTTTCTTTCACGGCCAAGGTGACTACATCGACCGCTACCCTCCCATTTTAGAAAGCTTCGTCAAAGCCGGATTCCGCTGCCTGCTCAGCGACCTCCCCGGCCACGGTCGCTCACCCGGGAAACGTGGCAGCGTCCCTGGACTGGTTTTTCTTGAAGCGCTTTTTAAAAACTCCCTCGATCAACTCTCCGGCCCCCTCATCATCGCCGGACACTCCGTGGGCGGACTTGTCGCGCTGCGTTTCCTCCTACGATACCCCCAAAAATTCGCGGCCGCTTGGATCAGCTCCCCCCTTCTCGATCCCATGGGCCAAGCCAAGCCATGGATGCGTAGTTCACTCCCAGTTCTCGCAAGCCTCTTCCCCTGGATCACCGTCAGCACCGGAGTCCGAGCCGAAGATTGCGGAGACAGCACTGGACGAGGCACGGAAGATTCCGACGCTCTCTACCATAGCCGCATCTCCTTAGGCTGGGGCCGGGACCTCCGTGACGCCGCAGCCGAAGTCCACCACCAATTCCCAACCCTCCCAACAAATCTCCCCATCCTTTTCACCCAAGGAGCCCTCGACCCAGTCTGTCCCCCGGACATCCTACGCAAGCGCCTCGCCAAGCTCCCCGCCAACCAAATCTCCTACCAAGAAATCCCCGCCGCCCGCCACGAACCCTTCACCGGTTCCACCGAGCAGGAGTTCCTAACCCACCTCAATCTCTGGATAAGCAGCGAAATCGACGAAGGAGTATAACTCCAGAAGCGCGACCGGAGAAGAGACTCTCAGTCTCTTCGAGCGCCTCCCCCCACAACCCGAACTTTCGACGCAAGTCCTCCGCCTCAACGAGGCAAACGAACAGGGCCCAGGTCAAAGCGAAACTACCGCCTTGGTAAAAATCTCATGAAATGGAGGACCCAGCCCATCTCTCCGACCCCCCCTCGCAGCCCGACGCTCCGTCTATGAAAAGACCGCTTCCTTAAAGCTCTCAGGAAGCTCGATCGCCTCCCCGCGCTTAATCAAAACCGCCTCAGCACCATCGACCACAACTTGCTTCCAAGGCGCGCCGTGAATCGTCAATTGATACCTCGAATACTCCGGCGCGAAATCACCCTCACGAGTCTGCGTGAGCACCTCGCCCTTCAGTTCGAAAGTCTTCCTCACCGAATCCCCATCGCCATCCCCCGCATCTTCATAAAGCGAACCTTCACCCGCCTCGTCATCAAGATAAGCATAAAGTTCCATATGCGTCAGCGGAGCAGAAGAATTCATCCGCACCGGCGACAAGGGCAAAATACACCCACCACGCACCAACAGCGGCGTGGAATCGAGCGGCACATCCACCCAACGTTCTTCCCCACCTTGCACTTCCTCATTTGTCCAAAAATCATACCAAAGCCCTGAAGGGGGATAGAGCCAACGCCCTTCCACACCCGGCTTGGAAATCGGGCAAGTAAACAGATCCGCTCCCAGCGCAAATTCCTCCATCCGGTTATGCGTCTCAGGATCGCTGGCATCCAAGTAGATCAACGAGCGAAGCATCGCTGCCCCCGTCCGAGTGTGATCTTCAAAGAGAGTGTAAATGTAAGGAAGAATGCGGTAACGCATCTCAATGAACTTCTTGGCAATCGTCGTATAGGGCTCCCCAAAGGACCACGGCTCCTGCTCATTTTCATCGCCTGAGCTATGAACCCGGCAAAAGGGATGAAAAATCCCCATCTGCAACCAGCGCACAAAAAGCTCACCATCCGAACGCCCGGAAAAGCCACCAATATCCGTTCCCACAAAAGAGTATCCCGAAAGCGCAAGTCGCTGGCACTGGGCATTGCCAATCTTAAGGTGCTCCCATGTCGATTGAATATCGCCCGTCCAAGCCGAACTATATCGCTGGGTTCCCGCATACGCTGAGCGCGTGATGACAAAAGGCCGCTTACCCGGCAACGCCCGACGAAGTCCCTCCTGAGTCGCCTTGGACATCTGCATTCCATAGACGTTGTGCGCCTTTCGATGCGAGCAAGGATTCCCATCGTAGTGGTGACGCACATCACGAGGAAAGGTCTTATCATCGTTGAAGACCGCAGGCTCATTCATGTCTGTCCAAATCCCCGCCAAACCACATTCTTCAATGAAAGGAGGGAAGAGATTAGCCCACCACTCGCGCGCAGCGGGATCGGTAAAATCAGGGAAATGACAAGGCCCGGGCCAAACGTTTCCATTCATTAATGGTCCGTCCATCCGTTTGCAAAAGACCCCTTTTTCAATACCACTCTGATAAACCTCGTACTCAGGATCGATCTTGATACCCGGATCAATAATTGCCACGGTCTTAATCCCGTCCTTGGCCAATCTCGCCGTCATCCGACCCGGATCAGGATAGCTATCCTTGTCCCGATTCCAAGTGAAGCAGCGGAAGCCATCCATATAATCAATGTCCACATAAATGGCATCGCAGGGAATCCCCCGGGACTTGAAGCCATCCGCAACCTTCAGAACCTCAGGCTCACTTTTGTAAGACCACTTGCATTGGTGATACCCCAGAGCCCAAAGCGGCGGCAGTTCGGGCTTCCCCGTAAGATTGCTATAGGATTCCACCACCTCCGGAACCGTCGGCCCGTGGATGAAGTAAAAATTCATCGCCCCTCCCTGCGCCCAGAAGCTGGTCACAGAAGGACGCTCACGACCGAAGTCGAACGACGAGCAAAAAGAATTATCAAAAAACATCCCGTAAGCATGCTCATGATGGTGCCCAATAAAAAACGGAATGCTCTTATAAAGAGGATCCGTCTGGGCGTCGTAGCCATAGACATCACTCCCCCACAGCATACGGCGCTGGCCACGGAGATTCTTATGTCCCGGAACATCGCCCAGCCCATAGTAGTGCTCCCGCGATTGGATCACTCGGCTCAACATGACGACTTCGCCGCCGAAGTCATCGTTTCGATACCAATGAAAACCCTTCTCATCCTGACTCAGGAGATGCCCCTCCATATCCTCAATACGCATGCGCAGACCCTCGCGAAGTAGAAAAACCACGATCTCTCCAGTCTTAATAATGTAGTGAGTCTCATCCTCGCTCACCTCGGGCGTCGGGCCGCCTTCGAGAGCCTCCGGCACAATCGCGTAGGAAAAAAGCTCTGATAAATCCCCGTCCGGGGCAAAGCGGAAGCGCAGCGTCTTGGCATCGACACAAAGCACTTCCAGCGCGCAGCCATTGTCACAAAAAAAGAGCTGACGAGCCCCCTCATCTTGCCGCTTCACGACGACCCCCGGAAAAAGTTCTCCGGTATCGACCGGCATTCCTGTTTCGATATAGTTGTCTTTCTCGAACATCACTGGGTCCATGTGCGCGAACGATAAGCACACCTCGAGCCTCCCACCAACACAGTTCCAATCCTAAGATTAAAAAAAACCACTCATCAGACTTGCCCAAGCCCAAAGTCCTCATGCTGGGTTGGGAATTCCCCCCTCTCATCAACGGAGGACTGGGGGTGGCCTGCCACGGACTGAGCCAAGCTCTCATCCGCCACGTCAACCTCACTATCGTCCTCCCCAGAGCGGAAATCTCTTCGAAAACCTCCCCCCTCAAGCTCGTCGGACTCACCCATCTCGACAGCCCGGACCTCACCACTCCCCCGCCTCCCCTTCTCTTTACACCCTACGAAGATGCGATCTCACCTCGCGAAACGCTCACTGAAAACTCCTCCCTCTACGACGGAGACCTTTTTGAAAGAGTCACCACCTACACCCACGCCGCCACCGAATTCGCCAAAAATTCCAACTTCGACCTCATCCACGCCCACGATTGGATGACCGCCCTCGCCGGCCTCGCCATCCGTAAGGCCACCGGAAAACCCCTCGTCTTCCACGTCCACTCCCTCACCTACGACCGCGCTGGGCCGGAAGAACGCGGATGGATCTACGAGATCGAGAAACAAGTCATCGCCGATGCCGACCTCATCATCCCGGTGAGTCACTACACCCGCGATATTTGCCTCACCCACTACGGCGGGTCGCCCTCCAAAATCTTCCCTGTCCACAACGGAGTCACCCCGGTCACCTCCTTCCGGACCAAGCCCCCCTTCCCCGAAAAACTCGTCCTCTTCCTCGGCCGTCTCACTAGCCAGAAAGCTCCACATTCTTTCCTGCAAATCGCCGCCCGGATTCTCGCTGAAAACACAAACGTCCGATTCGTCCTCGCCGGTTCAGGCGACCAACTCCCCTCCCTCATCGAAGAAAGCATCTCCCTCGGGATCGCCACAAAGGTCCACTTCCCCGGATTTCTAAACCGCGGGAAAATCCAACAACTCCTCTCTCAAACCGACCTCTATTGCATGCCGTCCGTCTCAGAGCCCTTCGGTCTCAGCGCTCTCGAAGCCGCCCAATTCGGCATTCCCATCGTCCTCTCAAAGCAATCCGGCGCCTCCGAAGTCCTCCCCTCCGCCCGCTCCGCCGACGCGTGGGACCTTGACGGAATGACGAGACAAATCGCGGAACTCCTCACCGACCAAACCGCTGAGCTCGAAGCCTCCCAGGCCATGATGGCCGAGCAAAAAAAATGCACTTGGGAAAGAGCTGCCGAAAAAGTCTTCGGCCTCTACCAAATGCACCTGCTACGAGTTCCTGACTACTGAATCAGGCTCTTGCCGGTCATCTCCTTCGGAGCATCCACACCCATCATATCGAGAAGGGTCGGTGCCACATCCGCGAGAATTCCATCCGCCACATAGCGCTTGTCGGCATCCGCCGCGACATACCAAAGATGAACCAGATTCGTGGTATGAGCCGTATGCGGTGAGCCATCGGCATTCCGCATAAATTCACAGTTTCCGTGATCTGCCGTAATGAGCAATTTACCACCCAGTCGCAGAGTCTCCTTTGTCACCGCGCGCACTGCATCATCGATCCGCGTCACCGCTTTCTTCGCAGCTTCCACCACTCCGGTGTGACCCACCATGTCGGGATTCGCGAAGTTGATGATCACCAAATCGTAATCCTTGAGATGGCTCACCACATATTCCTCGACCTCCGCTGAGCTCATTTCAGGCTTCAAATCATAAGTCGCGACATCCTTCGGTGAAGGCACGACCTTGCGATCTTCCAGAGGATAGGGCTTCTCCTCGCCTCCATTAAAGAAGTAGGAAACGTGCGGATACTTCTCGGTCTCCGCAATCCGTAACTGCTTCTTGCCAGCAAGCGAGACGGCTTCGCCGAGGGTCATCTGAATCGTCTCAGGAGGAAAAATTGCAGGACATCCGTAAGTCTCGTCATACTCAGTGAGCGTGACATAATTCACCTTGGGAATCTCGCCGGCCTCAAATCCATCAAAGTCTCCCTTGCTCAAAAAGACCTCAGAGAGTTGGCGCGCGCGGTCGGCGCGGAAATTAAAAAAGAGCACTACGTCGCCGTCATTGACTCGCTGAGTTTCGTAGTCACAAAAGATCAGCGGCAGGATGAACTCGTCCGTCTTCTCTTGCGCATATTGCTCGGCGATCGCCTCGCTCGCCAGAACGTCGGACTTCGTCCCCTTGCCGTGCACAATTGCTTCCCAAGCCAATTCCGTGCGCTCCCAACGCTTATCACGGTCCATCGCATAATAGCGGCCGACGACCGTCGCGATGCGTGCATCATACTTCGCCAACTCGTCTTCGACGTAGCTCACGTAGCCCTTTCCGCCTGTCGGTGAAGTGTCACGTCCATCGGTGATGGCATGGACCATAATATCTTCGCAGCCCGACTCATTGGCCACTTTGGCCAACGCAATGAGCTGATCTTGATGACTATGCACGCCCCCATCTGAAACTAACCCCACAAAGTGTAAGCGGCCTCCTTTGGCCTTTTTGAGAGCAGCTTGGAGAATCTCATTATCCTTCAGGACATCATCCGCAATCGCCTTATTAATCCGCGTCAGATCCTGATAAACGACCCGCCCAGCCCCGAGATTCAGGTGACCCACTTCCGAGTTCCCCATCTGCCCTTCCGGCAAACCCACATCCAGGCCCGATGCCGAGAGCACCCCCTTGGGATACAAGCTCTCCATCTCGTCATGAAACGGAGTATCCGCCAACTCGACGGCATTTCCATCTTGTTCAGCAGTTTGCTGGCCGCCGGGGTTAACACCCCAGCCGTCACGAATGATGAGAACGACAGGTTTGTGAGACATTTCTCCCACGTGTTAAAGCCTTCCCGCCCCACCGGAAAGAGAAAATCAGAAAATCGAGCAATTGTTCAACTCAAGCGGTCCACTCCTTCGGCAACCTCTGCGGCCGCCCCTCCGGCATCTGCACCATCGCCAAGGCCTGCCGGCACCCGATCAGCGGACGTTCGTCCCCTTTCCGAACCACCGTGAATTCACACCAAAATTTCACCTTTCCGATCTCACTGACATGCCCTCGAATCTCCAGCGTATCGCCAAGCCGAGCCGGTGATTTGTAATCGATCTCAGTCCTAACCACCACGGGAAATAGCTCGGTCCTCGCCATCGTCGCCAAATCCATCCCCATCAATCCCGCCAGCTTGGTGCGACAAGTTTCAATCATCCGCAGGTAGGCTATATTGTGCACAACCCCACCACAGTCGGTGTCAAAAAACATCACCTCTTCCTCCGTCGTCAATTTCAATTCATCCAGTTTCATGACTTACCAAATTGGCTTCTCATCCCCGTCGAAAGGCAGCCACAACAAGGACACCGAACGCACCTCAATATCTTTCTTATAAGGCTTCACCACCTCCGGCTCGAGCTCAGTCGTGAAGACATCAAATTTATCCTCCAACTCCCGAATCTCCTCCGCCAACTCCGCTTCCAATTCATGGAGATCCTCCGAAATCATCTCAACCTTATCCTCCGCAAACTTGACATCCCGACGCTGCTTCATCGCCCGCGTCGCACTCGTCACCCCGCTGCTGCGCGACTTCCGTCCGCCCAGCAAACCACCCAGAAGCCCACCTAAAATCGAAGCCCCGGCCTGCCACGAGGAACTACTCGCCTCGGCCTCCTCCTTATCCACCGCAAGCTCCGCCCGCTGAAGTTGACCGCCCTTGGTCCTAAGTTTCGAGGCATAACGATCGCGCATTTTATCAACGGCCTCATCACGAGCTTCGCGCCCCTTGATCGAGAGCCGCGCCCGGAAGTCCCCCTCCGATTCACCCAGTTGCGAATACCTATCGTAGAGCGGCGCGTGGAGGAGATTGACTCGCTCCTTCCGGTAAATCCAATCCTCAAACTCCTCCTCCACCGGCTTGTAATTATCTTGGTTCATCGCGTAGCCAGGCAGCGCCGCGAAGTCCGCACCCTTGCGTGGCTCTTTCATCAATGACTTGAGCGGAACCGTGCAAGCTGAGTCAGTTGACCAATCGATCCCCCGTCCTCCCATCGGATTCACAAAGCGAACAAGCCGCGAACCTTCCAGCCCCGCCTTCCGCGATGTAAAATGCACATGCGCCTCACGCAAAAGCGCCGGGTGATAAGTCACCCCCTCCACTTCCCCCGCGAAAGGAACGAAATGTTCCTCCACTCCCTGACCCAAAATCGGACGCTCATTCTTCGGCGTCTCCGCAACTCCCTGGCTCATTCCCATGGGATTCGCCTCCGATGTTTGCGCCCTCTTGTCGTTCTCAAATTGATCCCGCTTGGGATCCATGAGGACCTTAATCTGACGTCGCGTCAACGGCCCCCGCAGATAATTCATCACCCAACGCACATGAAAGACCGCGGGCCCATCCTCGTGCACGTTGTTCATCAAAAAGACCCGGCTATCCAGACCCGAAAGAAGCAGCTCCATCTGCTTCCGATTAAAGCCACCTCCCTGCGCATCCGCCGCGCCCGCCAGTCCATCCAACACCCGCGCCTTGTCCCGCTCCGTTTGCATCCGACCCAAAAACCACGTCCCCATATTCGAGAGCGCCTTGTAATCCAAATCCACCGGGTTCTGCGTCGCCACCAAGATCCCAAGACCAAAGGCCCGCGCCTGCTTCAGCATCGTCATCAACGGCTTCTTACTCGGCGGATTCGCGGTTGGCGGCAGGTAGCCGTAAATCTCATCCATGTAAAGCAGCGCTCGCAAACTCGTCGTCCCCGACTGCATCCGCATCCACGCCAGCATCTGGTTAAAGAGCAGCGAGACAAAAAACATCCGCTCACTATCACTCAAATGAGCAATTGAAAAAATCGAAACGCGTGGCTTCCCATCCTCCGAATACATCATCCGCTGAATGTCCAATGGAGGCCCTTCCAGCCACGTCGAAAATCCAGGGCTCGCCAAAAGCGCATTAAATCTCAAGGCCAACTTCTGCCGATCATTCGTCCCTAAAAAGGACTCTAAATCAATCACCCCCACTTTTCCAAACGGCGGCTTTTGAATATTCCGAATCAACGACTCCAGCGTCAACGACTGCCCCGCCGCCCAGCAATGCCCAAAAATCGAACCCAGCAAAATGGCTTCCGGCGATTGAATCGGATCCGCATCCACTCCCACTAAGGAAAGCAACGAAGACAC
>JBLHUR010000121.1:0-17956 GCA_047629805.1 Akkermansiaceae bacterium
CTCCCCCGTCGTCTCCGGCCTCATCCGCCCCCGCATCTACCTTCCCGAATCCTCCACCACCTGGTCGCCCGACACCTTAAAAATGGCCCTCCTTCACGAACTCGGCCACGTCCAACGCCGCGACCTCTGGATGGCCACCCTCGCCCACTTCGTCTGCGTCCTCCATTGGTTCAATCCCGCCGTCTGGTCGCTCCGCCGCACCTTTCTTAGCCAATGCGAATACGCCTGCGACGCCCACCTCGTTCAAAAAGGCACCGACCCTCGCATCTACGCCAATGCCCTCTGCGACGTCGCCCAATCTGCCTCTGCCCCCCCACTCTCCCTCGCCATGGCCGGCCACGTCCCCCTGCGCGCACGCATCATCTTCCTCTCAAAAGGCGGCCGCCGCGGCTCCATCATCCTCTCGGTTCTCATCCTCCTCTCCGCCACCAGCGCCATCGCCATGAGCGTCATCCGCCTCGTCCCCGAACGAGAAGACCCCCGTCCTCCCGCACCCCTCGATGAAGTCCAACTCCGCTTCACCGCCGATCCCTTCCCCGCAGATTGATCCCCGCACGCAGAACTGCACCGGCCTATAAACCCGCTAGTTTTCAGACGAGCAGCGGTGACAGGATTTCCCTATCATTTTTTGTATCGAGAAATCCCGGGCGCAATCCGTGTCCTTGTTCTTCGCCATGACAAACGCCGCTGAACAGCATCCCAGCCCCCAATGAAACCCGCCCACAAAAATCTCAGCGCGAGCATCCTCCTCGCCCTCGCAATCGGCGGCTCCTCTACCTACCTCGCCCGCGAGAACGCCTTCCTCCGAAACCAAATCACCTCAATCACTCCCTCATCACCAACCACCTCCTCCCTCAAAAATCACGCCCGTTCTACCCGCAAAAAAACCCTCGCCGACTTCCTCGCAAAACACCAACAACCGAGATCCGCCAAAGAACTCCTCTGGCAACTCGCCCTCGCAAGCCAATCCGAGATCTCCCCAAAGCCACTCATCAGCGAAATCTGCCTTCGACTGCGAGAAAGCCAAGCGCTAAAAGCCAAGGTCGAATGGCCCCACGTTCTATCATTTCCTTAATCAGCTTGTCCCCTTCCATTTTCCTCACTGACAAGCCCCCCTCCAACTGGTCAAATCTTCTACATGGGATTTCCCCGCACCTACCTCATCCTCGTTCTCCTTCTCATAGTCTCCGGCCCTGCTTTCGCTCAGGAAATTACGCCGAATGAGAAGGCCACCCGCTACCATCGCATCCTCCAGAAGAAGCCCGGCAACGCCACCCTCTTCAGCCGCTTTGTCCAGTCCTGGCTCGATACCGACAGCAAGGAAGACCTCCAAAAGTGGCTCGAAACCTCCACCAAAGAAGGAACCCCAGCCGACTGGCAAATCCTCTCCTCCCTCCACGACTACCTCGGCCAAGACCAAGCCGCCCTCCGAGCTCTCAATGAAGCCGTCAAAGTAGCACCCGACTCCGCCCAACTCCGCCTCACCCGCGCCAAACTCAACGCCCGCCTCCTCGACTTCGAAGCCGCCCTCCGCGACCTCGACACCGCAGCCAAAGACGCAAAAATCGGAACCGAAGCCTCGAAACTAAAAGGCATCTACCTCGCCCGCGCCGGTCGCATCGAAGAAGCCCTCGCCTCCTGGCAAGCCCTCGTCGAAAAACTCCCTAAAGACGAAGAGCTCCGCGAAGATCTCATCGAAGTCCAAGTTGTCGAAGGCCTCTTCAAAGAAGCCGCCGCTTCCGCCACCGACCTCGTCGCGATGACCCGCGATCCCTACAAAAAAGCCCTCCGCCAACTCCGCCTCGGCGATCTCCAAATCCTCGGCAACGACCGCGAAGCCGGACTCAAAACCTACGAAACGATCGTCGCCACCACCGGAGCCGACACCTGGCTGGAGCGCGAAGTCCTCGCCCAAATCGAACGCATCTTCCTCCGCGACGACGACATTAAAGGCCTCCGCGCCTTCTACCAAAAACTCAATGAAGCCCACCCGCGCCGCGTCAGCATACGCAAAGCACTCGCCCGCCAAATGGCCGCCAACAAGGAGTTCGACGAAGCGATCGCCCTCTTCCGCGAAGTCCTCAAAATCACCCCCGGCGACCTCGGCAATCGCGAAGAATTCATCGCCTTCCTCGAAGCCGCCGAGAAGTGGAAACTGGCCCGCGAGGAACTCAACGAACTCATCAAACAACGCCCCAATGACGCCGCCCTCCGCGAGCACCTCGTCCGACTCGAAACATCCCTGAAAAATCTCGACGGCATCAAAGCCGCCCTCCGCGAAGTCCGCAAACTCCGCGCCCAAAACCCCGAAGGCCTCATCGCCGTCGCCAGCCTCTACCAACAAGCCAACCTCCCCCAAGAAGCCGACAAGCTCCTCCGCGAAGGCAAAAAAAACTTCCCCAACTCCGACGAAATCACCGAAGCCCTCGCCTCCTTCCTCATCGGCACAGAAGGCGAAAAAGGCGAAAAAAACAAAGCCGAAGCCCTCGCCCTCTGGAAAAAAATGGCCGACGGCCCCGACCGCGAAGGCCTCCTCCGCGTCGCCCGTTCCCTCTCCTCCCACCGCCAACAAACCGAAGCCTTCAAGCTCCTCCAGTCCCGTGCCGCCGACTTCGAAAAAGACCCGCTCTACCTCACCCAGCTCTGCCAACTCGCCCTCACCAAAGCGGAAAACGCCGAAGCCATTCCGCCTGCAAAAAAACTCATCGAACTCTCCGCCACCCCCACCGATCTCGAAAACGCGATCCGCCTCACCCGCAAGCTCATCATCCGCTCAAAAAAGGTCGAAGTAACCCTCGCCACCGCCCCAAAAACAATCGGTCAAAGATGCCTCCACGCCAGCCTCACCGCCCAGCTCGGAGACCTCCCCCACGCCGTCCGCATCCTCGAAGAAGCTGAAGCCAAAGACACGACCCAACTCGCACAGTTTTTCCGTATTCGCTTCGAAGAAGAATTTGGAAACACCGAAAGCGCCATCACCCTCCTCCGCAAAATCATCGCCACTCCCGATGGACGAAAAACGGTCCACCTCCGCCGCCTCGTCCGCATGCTCGAATCAACCGGCGACCTCGAAGGAGCCCTCACCGCCGTCGAAGAATGGAAGAAAATCGCCCCCGGCGACCAATCCGCCTGGCTCCGCCGCGCCGACCTCCTGCTCATCAATGGCGAACCCGGAGAAGCCGCCACCGAACTCCGCCGCCTCATCGGAAAATTTGGGGCCGACGAAGACAAACGCGCCCGCCTCGCCGAAGCCCTCCTCGACAATGGCGAAATGCGCCCCGCCCGCCAAATTTACGAACGCCTCTACGAAGAAGCCCAAGGCCTCCCCGCCAAGTTAAAGTGGATCAGCACCCTCGCCGGCATCGCCGACGAAGAAGGCATCCTCCCCGAACTCCTCGCCGACTTCGAACGCCGAAAACAAGCCAACCCCACCTCCGTCGCCCCCCTCCTCGCCATCGCCGAAATCCACCGCGAACAAGGCAACTACGAACAACGCCGCTCCGCCCTCCTCGAGGCCTCCCGCCGACGCCCCGATGACCTCAAACTCCTCCTCAACATCGCCTCGGAAGAGGAACGCTTTGGCGAATTCTCACGCACCGTCAGCATCCTCCAAGAAGCCATCAAAAACGACCCCGGCCCCACTTCAAAACGACGCCTCGCCAACCTCCACCTCCGCATGGGCGAGATCCAAACCGGACTCCGCATCCTCGGCGAAATCCCCGGCCAAAATGACGACCCGCGTAACCTCGAAACCACCACCATCGCCCTCGTCGCCAGCCGTGAAATCACCGCCGCAACAAACCACCTCCAAAGCCACCTCAACAAACACGGCGACGATTGGCGGCTCCAATACCTCCTCGGCGTCCTCCTCGATCTCAATCAGGAATACCCCAAAAGCATCCGGGCTTTCATCGCCCTCCAAAACACCGATCAGGAGATCCCCGGCCTCAGCCCCATCCTCGGACCAAAAGGGCGACATCCCGTCACCTCATGGCAGAAACCCATCAAAGGAACCCCACCCGGATGGCTGGAACTCGACCACCTCACCCAGCTCATCAAAAGTGAACATTACCAGCTCATCCGCATCCTGCGGGGGCAGCGTTCACAATCCAGCCTCGCCACCCTCATCCACCTCCCCGGAACCGCTCGTGAAGCCCGCATCATGAGCACCCTCCGCGCCGCCAAGGCCGCCTCCTCACTCGAGGACGATTCAGAAGAGCAAAAGGCCACGATGGCCCGCCTCGACCTCCCCGAAATCCCAGCTTATCCCCTTTTCAAACAACAATCCATGGATGGTGAACAGTTCCTCGAGATGCTCGCGGACACCCTTGAGAAAAAGCCCGACTCCCTCTTCCATCTCCGCCTTTGGTTGCGCTACGACTTCAATTACGGCACCGACAAAAATGGCGAAATGCGCAAGCAAGCCCTCCTCAAACTCGCGCAGACAAATCCCATTCAAGCCGCTGAACTCGTTCACGAAGCAGCCAACGAGGGACTCCTGCAAAAATCCGACGTGGCCCCCTTCTGCGAGCTCGTCTTCGCCGCCACGCCACCCGATGACCTTCCGCAGGTTCTCCAGCTTTTCGATGATCTGGAAAACACCCTGGACTACTACTCGGAAGGGACCTCCGCCGCCGTCGCCGGACACCTCGTCACCCACACCCTCCGCCTCGAAAAATCACCGCCGGACCTCTCTTGGATCGTGGCCCCCTTACAATATCTCATCGCGAAACGAGACATCGCCCGGACCGTGAAACTCTTCAATCTTCTCGGTTCTCCCACCCCCCCATCAGGCCCCATCTCCGCCCGACTCCCGAGCTTTGGCACCGGATACCGGCTCAGCTCATCGGAGGTTCTCACTCCGCCCACTTTCCCTCAGTCCTGGTTTCCCGGTTACCCCTACGCCTTCAGTTCCATCTTGAAACGACAGTTCCAATATCGGCCCGACCCCGCCGCCGAGGAACTCAACAAACTTCTCGCCAAACTCTCACCCAAGCACGCCAAAGCGACGAACCAAGCCCCCTTGGCCTACTTGCTCGGACACGAGGAAGAAATCGAAGATCTCTTCCTCCGCGAAATCGTCACCGCCGCCCTCTCACCAGACAAACGCCTCCCCGAAATCGCCGAAAAATTCGCCACCGCCAACGATAGCACGCGCCTCCTTTTCGCCGCCGGATATTTCTTCACAGAAGGTGAGATTGAAAAATCCAACACCATCCTCCTGCGCCTCCACCTCCTCCCCCTCTCGCGTCAACTCCGGGCCCAGGTCGATGGCCATCTCGCCCATCTCGGGGCCATTCTTAAAAGCCGCGAAACCCCCGATTTCGACTCCACTCCCGCAGTCAAAGCAGCCCTCAGACTTCGTCGCCTCCTCTTCGGTGAAGAACGCACTTTCCTCGCCAACCATCTCGTCGCCCTCGGACTCAAAGACGAAGCAAAACGCGTCACCAAACCCAACCCGCAATTCCGTCGCACCCGCTCGCGCACCTCCTCCTTCACTCCGGGATCAGGACGGAATGGCATCATGGGACACATCCTCTTGAACGACCGCGAATCCGCGATTCGTGAAGGCACTAAAACCCTCATGGGCGAGCTCCGCGGCACTAGCAGCAGCCACGTCGACCGCACCATCGGAATGCTACGATCCTGCCAAATCAGCGGAGACGTCCTCGCCAAACTCCAACCCGGAGAGTCAGCCAGCCGAGCCCGGCAACTCGACCACGCAAAGCTCGCCGAACAAATGGGCCATGACAATATCGCCCTGCCATACTTTCAAAAACTCCTCGCAGAAAAACCCGAAGACCACGAACTCCGGGCCCGCATTCTCAGCCTTACCCCGGTCGCGGATTGGAAAGTCGATGAGATCGATCCCAGGACCCTCGGCCAGCTCGCGACCTTCATCTCCAACGATTTTGAGACCGTGCTGGAAATCATGAAACTCGCCTCGGAACACCTTGAAAAAACTCCCCCAAAAAACGATGAAGAGGATGACCACAATTGGATCGCCAACTTCGCCAACAATTGGGTCGACGAATCCGACTTCGACCTCGTCAAGGTCACCAGTCTCGATAGGTCGGACGTCGTCACCATCGCCCCTGATCCGGAACCCGAAAAGCGCTGGGCCTCCTCCTATCTTCGCCTCCTCCGGGCCATGCTCCCCCACCCCGACATTTCCACCAGCGCCTTCTTCATCTTGTCTCGTTGCCAAGAACAGCTCAAGCTCACCGACGAGCATCTCACCGGGATCGCCCGCTCCACTTTCCTCAACATCATCAAGATCAAGCCAGAGGAGGATGCCGAATCATCCTTCGGTAATCTCCTCTTATCTGACTACCCCTCCGGGGACCACCTCGTCGGAAATGCGGACACCGACTTCCTCTTCGCTGATTCCACCCTCACGGCCCTCGCCGAAAACTACCCCCATGAAGCCACCACCCTCACCCTCATGCGAGACCTTTCCAATCTGCCACCCGAGCAAGCCTTCGCGGCCTACTCGACTTGGGTGAAGGCCCTTCCCGAAGAACCCGAACAGGCCTTCACCGAGATCGCCAGATTCACCTATCTCCTCTCCCGCCTCAAGCCCCCCTCAGGTGGCTGGACCGAGCAACTTCAGAAGCGCATCTTAACCATTGCTCAAGAATCTCCAGACCCCAACTCACCCGAGCTCTTCGCGAATTGGGCCAGTTTTCTCGGCATGAAAAAAGGCACTCCAATCATGCTGAACTTCTTCATCGATCTTTTCGAAACCCAGCTCCCCCCTCACGAAAAATGGCCCCTCTTTTCCGAGATCGGCTACAGCAGAATCCCGGAAGATTTGCGGAAAAAACTCGCCTTCTGCTCCGCCGTCGCAGGCCACCACGTCTATCAAGCCGATAGCACCCTTACCCTCCCCTTGGAGCTCCTCTTAAAACGCACCTCTCTCGCTGACCCCCTCGAAAGAGCCGACAATCTCCTCTCCGTCGTCGGCTATGATCAAAGCATCTTCTGGTCTGCTGCCGAAGGAAGTCCCCAAAGCATGGCTAAGACCATCGCCAGCATGGGCATCTTACGGGAAGACGATCCCGCAGATCTCCCCCTCCAGGCCCTCCTCTTGATGGACGCCGCCATTCGTCCCTACCACGCCGATCACTCCGATCCCTTCCAAGCCCTCCTCCCGATGGACACCACCAGTGATCCCGATATCAAAGATTGGGAAAAGCACCTCCAAAAATCCATCGAAGCACAGGTCGGAAACCACCCTGCCCTGCAAGCCATCCTCATGACCCGAATCCTTCCCGCTGACCAGGCGGGCGCGCACCTCTCCAAACTCCTCGAGAACTACCCCGAACTTATTAATGCCTGCCAACTGAAGGAACCCCAAACCCTCGAAAATTTCCTCGAAGACCATGCCAACCCCGCAGGTGGCCCCGGCGACTTCATCCTCGCCGAAATGCAGGCCAAGCGAAACATCGACATCCTCGAAGTCATCGAACCCTGGCTCCAGGATGGAGTCCCCCTCGACTCTCCCGGTGCATTCGAACATCAAATCTGGTGGAAGGTGAACCAGCTCAGCGAGTTCGCCCCTGACCTTGCCGCCGACCTCGTCGTGCAGACCTTTCTCTCCCTTAAAAAGTGGCCCAAAGCCCAGGAAATCTCCATCTCCTCCGGAAGCAACTTTGAGGTCTTCGACAACTGGGCCCGCCGTCTTCACCGTCAGCTCTTCTATGAAATCGATCCCAGCGAGGTTCCTTCAAAGGTCATCATCTTGGATCGACTCATTCGCAGCGAGGCCATGGCCTTCCTCGATATCCCCGAGGAAAACTCCAATTCCTCAATCGTAAACCTTCTCGCACAACGAGGAAACCACCAAGAGATCGTCCTCAACTCTCTCAAGGCGTGGGCTCCCGAACTCACTCCCCGGCAGCAAGCATCACTGATCCTGATGAACCTCGACAACTTCCCTCTTCCAGGCTTCAAAGACTGCCTGGAACTCGCCGACCGAGCCGATGCCGAACTCCGACCTCTCTCCCCGATCTTTGCCGATGGCCTCACCTACATCGCCCTCGCAAAAGGCCTGCCCCATCTCACCCCCGCCCAAAAACCCTCAGCTTTCGAACGCTTAATAAAATCCCGCCAAGCCCTCCTCTCCCATCTCGATTACCCCTCAGTCGTACGGGTTCATTTCCTCTCCACCCTCGCCTCGCTCGACCCCGTCCCCGGCAGCTTTTTTGCCGATCCCAACTTCGCGCAGCAGACTCTTCTCGAACTCGCAGAATACCTCGCCTCCCCCCGTAAACCCGAAAGAAGCCTCGTCTTCCGTTTGTTCGAGGGCTTGGCAAAAGTGGACTTCTCCAGCCAACCTGAACGAGCCGCCGCCCTCATCGACTTCTATCAAAAACACCTCCTCGCCCCTGAGTCCCGCATAGAACGCCCCGCCTACTTTGCCAAGCTCCTCATCGCTCCCGCTCTCGCCGCCGGAAAGATCGACTTCGTCCGCCAATGGCTCGGCGAAGACCACAACATCGGCTCCGGAGATTGCGAACTTCTGCTCACCCTCGCCTCCGCCGACTTGGATGACCTCGTTAAAAAACGCTTCCCCGCCGACCCCTCCGAATACCGCGTTTCCGACTCCCTCTTCTCCCAAAAAGATTGGCCCGAAAAAATCACCCGACTCCTCAATCTCGCGCCAGAGAACCATCGCTTCGCCCTCTCCCTCGCCCTCTCCGAATGCTCCGATGCCTGGGGCCAAAACGCACCCACCCACGATCGCGAAACCCGCCTCGATAATCTCGCCAAACAAGCTCGCACCCAACTCCCAAAGAATTTCGAAGAACGCCTCATGATGCTCCAGCGCTTGAGTCAAACACCCACCCGTGCCGCCATTCTCCGCCCAGCCCTCGTCGCCGAAGTGGCCCACCTCGACCTCGAAATAATCACGCTCGTCACCCAAGAAGGAAACCATCGAAATTTAAGTCAGCCACTCGAGCACATCATGCTGCAGACCATCCTCCTCGATCTCGCTGATGGCAAAACAGCCAACCCACTGCGTAACTTCCAAGCACTGACCACCTCACGTCGCTACCGCAGCTACGGCAGCATAAACATCGCGATCCGAACCCTCCGCGAAGCCTTCCCCACTATCATCAATCGCGCCCGCACCGGACCGATCGAAGCAAAAGCCATGGCCGCCTTCTCCCGGCAGATTTTCGACCTCACCTTCGAGCCCGAGAAGCTTAACACCGGGTTCCTCGAGCTCACGCTCGCCCTCGTCGTCTCCACCCACCTCGTCGCGGATGACTTCGAAAATTGGGAAAAGCACCTCGCTGGACAGCTCCCCGAAATCCAAAGGTGGGCCCGCGTGGCTCTCACTCCCGATGCCGAATTATCCCTCCCATTCGAATCTCTCACCCTGCCCCCAGCATCTCACCAAAAATTCCTCACCTCTCTCCTCTCTTCAAAGTGGGTTCAGACCCACCTTTTCCCGGAAGGACAAAGCCTCGCTCACCTCAGAGATAGCGCCTTCGCCACCCTTGACCAACTCAAGGCCGCAGCCCGCCAAATGCCCGACTCAGATCCCCTTAAAGTAAAGTATCTCGAAGCTCTCGAAGACGACTTCTTCTAAGAAAGCGCCCAGCTCGTTCGTTGTTCCTTCACACCTCACCCTCATTGATGAGCCTCCACGCCAAACCTACCGACGAAGTCCTATTCCGCATCGCTGCCCAAAAGCGGGCCGCGTCTATCAGCAGCCTCATCATCGCCCTCCTCCTGATGACCCTCGTCGGGCTGATCCTCTTCATTATCTCCATGGCCATGGACGCCAAGGCCATCCCCACCCAGGTCACCTACACCACCTCCGCTGAAAAAGACAAAGTCGTCGTCATCAACAAGGTCAACGTTCAGCTCATGCGCAAGCCCACCCCTCCCGGCGGGGGCTCCCCCTCCAAGGTCATTGCGGCCACCACCACCTCTCCCGTTTCAGTCCCCATCGCCATTGAAACCACCGTCGATAGCAGCTTCGGCATGGACGAGGGATTCGGCGTCGGCGATGGAACGGGCTTCGGCAACGGTGGCAACTACGGTAACATCCCCAACCTCGACAAAGCCACCCAAGACGCTGTCCAGTGGATCATAAATACCCAGAACCCCGTCGGCGGCTGGAACTATCAATACCAGGAATCCAGCCGCTGGGACACCTCGACCACCGCCTGGCACCTCCAGGCCCTCAAAGCAGCTCAAGCCACCGGCCTCGATTTTAAAAACATGCACGGCGTCATTAAAAAAGGCCTCGTTTCCCTCACCGACACCCAAGTCAAAAGCGGCGGCTTCGGCTACAGCAAAACCAGCGCCGGCAGCCAAAATGGCAGCCACTACGCCCTCACCGGAGCAGGCACTCTCTGCCTCCAACAGCACAAGGGCAAAGGCTCCATCGACGCTCGCAAAGGGATCAGATATATCGAGCAACACTCCACCTTCAACTTCAAGAAAAAGGTCAACTACTACGAGCACTACTACGCCTCCCAAGCCATGCTCAACGCAGGCGGAACCGCCTGGAAGAAATACAACAAAATGTTCCGCGACCCCCTCCTCAAAAATCAGAAGAAAGATGGCTCCTGGCCCCAGCCTCCCGGCAATCACCACTCCGCCGGCACCATCTACAATACCTGCCTCGCCACCCTCATGCTCGAGGTTTACTACCGCTACCTCCCCGGCACCGGAAAATAGGGAATCATTTCATTGAGACAAATCGGACCGGCACTGACGCTCACGCCTTCGAAACACGCCATCATGAAATTCCCAGTTATTCTCTCCATCATCTGCCTCGGCATCGGTCTCGCCATCGGTTGGATCGCCAAGCCAGCATCATCCGACTCCGAAACCGAAGTCGTAAAAGCCGCCCCTCCCAAGGTTTCTGATCGCAAAGAACCCTCTCTCGCAACCAGCCCCGCCGAAGAAAGCGATCGTAAAGTCAGTTCTACGGTCCGCGTAATTGGCGGGGAGGAGACCGACGGCATAACGGACGAACAGAAAGCTCAAAGGAAAAAAGGCCAGGATTTCTTCGGTAACATGATGAAGAAAAGCCGCACAGACAAGCTCGATGCCCGCATCTCAAAGCTCGTCGCCCAGCTCAACCTCTCTCCCACACAAGAGGCCGCCCTTCGCAAAGCCGCTGAAGATAGCCTCGGTGGTCTCGACTCCCTCATGGAAGGCGGCTTTGATCCGTCTAAGCTGGGAAGCCTGACCGGCGATAGCGATCTCGATGAAGCTCTCGCCGAAATCCTCACCGACGAACAAAAAGAGGAACACGAAGCCCTCAAAAAACGCGAAGTCGCCAACAAAGTCGAAGCAACCGCCCTCAAAGACCTCGCCAAACTCAGCAATCTCGACATGACCCAAGAGCAAAAGGACGCCGCTTACGACATCCTCTACAAACAAGCCGAGGAAAAGACCACAAACCAATCACCCCAATCAGGAATGCTCTCCATGATCACAAGCGGCCTCGGAATCGAACTCGATATCGACGCCGAAGACCTCGGCATCACCGGTGCCGTCATCGGAGGAGATGAAGGCGAAGATCCTTCCGGTGAACAAGCCCGGGATCCTCGCAAAATGATGGAGCGGATGCGCGAAAATCAGCAGAAGAAGGTCGACGAAAAAGTCGAAGCGCTCCGCCCCGTCCTCGACGACAACCAGCTCGAGCAATACCGCAAAAGCCTCGAAATCAAACAGGGAGGCATCCTCGGCAGCTTCCTCGGCGGTTTCGGCAAAGGAGCCGAAGAAGAAGTCGATTAACCCCATCTCCCCCTCCCCTTGGCCAAAGGTCAAACTCATACCAGCCCCATGCAGCGCATGGGGTTTCGTATTTCAACCCCTCCCCTTGTCTGAAGGACAACCTCAGAAGCAGCCAAAACACCTCCCCAAACCAAGTTTCGTCCATTTCGTAACTTTCGTGGTTGGTCACTTCACCAACCAAGCCCAACTCCTTCTCCTAACTCTGTCCTCAAATCCCCCAACCTCCCCCGCATTGCATTTCCCAAAGAATACTCTAAATCCCCCCCATGACTCATCCCTTTCTCGCCGAAGATTTCCACATCAACTGGTCCACCCTCACCCCCGACCACATCTCCGCCGACGTCACCAAAGCCATCGAAACCGGCAAAGCCAACATCGCAAAAGTAAAGTCCGTCGCACCCGACGAGGCCACCTTCGAAAACACCTTCGGTGCCCTCGAAAACGCCACCGACGACCTCGACCGCTCCTGGGGCCGCGTCAACCACCTCGATTCGGTCGCCAACTCCGACGAACTCCGCGAAGCTCTCAACCAAATGCTCCCCATCGTCTCAGAATTCTCCTCTTCCATCTCGCTCGATGGCGACCTCTGGAAGGTCCTCAAATCCTTCGCCGAATCCGACGACACCTCCAAGCTCACCCCCATCCAGCAACGATTTGTCCAAGAAACTTGCGACGACTTCAAAGGCGCTGGTGCCGAACTCGCCCCCGATGCCAAAAAGCGCATGTTCGAGATCAACTCCGAACTCGCCCAAGAAACCCAAAAATTCGGCGAAAACGTCCTCGACTCCACCAACGCCTGGGAAATCTACGTCACCGACGAATCCGAACTCGCCGGCCTCCCCGACTCCGCCAAAGCCACCGCCGCCGAGGATGCCAAATCCAAAGATAAGGAAGGCCAATGGCGCTTCACCCAGCAATTCCCCTCCATGTATCCCATCATGCAATACGCCGAGAGCGATGCCCTCCGCAAAAAAATCTGGGATGGCGGAGGCACCATCGGCCACGGCGGCGACCACGATAACTCGGACCTCACTTGGAACATCATCAAACTCCGCCAGGAAAAAGCCACCCTCCTCGGCTTCGCCAACTTCGCCGACCAAGTCCTCGAACGTCGCATGGCCAAAAACGGAAAAGGAGCCCTCGACTTCACCACCGACCTCCACGCAAAAATCGCCGATCGCTTCCGCGAAGAGACCGCTGAATTGCAAAACTACAAAGCTCAAAAAACCGGCAAAGAATCCGGCCCCCTCGAGCCCTGGGACGTCGCCTTCTGGTCCGAAAAACGACGTAAAGAACTCTACGCCTTCGATGACGAAGCCCTCCGCCCTTACTTCCCCGTCGACCAAGTCATGGACGGCCTCTTCTCCCTCACCTCCAAACTCTTCGGCATCAAAATCACCACCTCCGAAGCCGAGACCTGGCACCCTGAAGTCAAGTTCTACGAAATCCACGACACCGCCTCCGGCGACCACTTCGGCTCCTTCTACGCCGACTGGCACCCCCGCGAATCGAAACGTGGTGGGGCCTGGATGAACTACCTCGAAACCGGTCTCCCAAATCCCCGCACTCCCCACCTCGGTCTCATCTGCGGTAACATGTCCAAGCCCACCGGCGACAAACCAGCCCTCCTCACCCACCGCGAAGTCGAAACCGTCTTCCACGAATTCGGCCACCTCCTCCACCACCTCCTCTCCGACGTCTCCATCAAATCCCTCGCCGGCGTCAACGTCCCCTGGGACTTCGTCGAACTCCCGTCCCAGATCATGGAGAATTTCTGCTGGGATCGCGAGTCACTCGACCTCTTCGCCAAGCACTATGAAACCGGCGAAACCATCCCCGCCGAACTCTTCGACAAAATGGTCGCCGCTCGCAACTACCTGTCCGCTTCCACCTTCATGCGCCAACTCGCCCTCGGCAAAATCGACCTCGAGCTCCACCTCAATTTCGACAAATACCAAGGCCGCAACCTCGACGAAGTCGACCGCGAAATCCTCGCCGACTACAAAGCAAAACTCGCCACCAACGGCCCCTCCATGATCCGTCGCTTCAGCCACCTCTTCTCCTCCCCCGTCGGCTACGCCGCCGGATACTACTCGTATAAGTGGGCCGAAGTCCTGGACGCCGACGCCTTCACCCGCTTCCGTAAAGAAGGCATCCTAAACTCCGAAACCGGTATGGCCTTCCGCACCGAAATCCTAGCCAAAGGCAATTCCCGCCCCGTCGACGAATCCTACCGCCAGTTCATGGGCCGCAACCCGGAACAAGCCGCCCTCCTGGAAAGATCCGGCCTCTCCTAACCTCCCCACAACTTGGATGCTGAAAGGACAAAGGCCCAAAGCCCAGGGTTTCAACCCTGGGTCCCAAGCCACCCCCAACGAGTCTCATGAGAGGCCAGCGGGAAACTCACGGCGCCGATCTATCACCAATAAAAGCTCACAATGGGCGAAAATCCCGACATCCCCCCAGCAGTCACCGAATCAACGTCATTCTCTCGCAATGGCTGGAGACGGACACGCAATATTAGCGGTATTGTTTTTTTCTCATCTTTGCCAATCACTTACGTCTTTCTTAGATGGTTTGCAGTTCCACAAATAAGCACGGGCCCAAAGCAGCTTATTTCTGAGATCTATCCACTCCTCGGGATCTCAGCCTTCGCCGTCCTCGTCATCATCGTATCGGCCATCTTCGCCCTCATTTCAACCATCGTCGTCGCAACAAAAAAAGACCGCACCTAAGCTCCCCCAGCCAAGCTCAGCTCCCACTGCTAACTCTTTGGTCAAATCCCCCCATATGAATCGCGGGGGGCGCAGCCCTGATCGCTACCAGGCTTCTGCTCGTTCTGTGGTCGAATTCCCCGGCCCCTAAAATTACCCTTCACCATTTCCCCCTTAACATTCACAATCCAAGAATCATGAGCACACTCAAAGTTCACAACGCAATGTGGCCCGGCCTCGTCGGGAAAGAAGAAGGCACCGACCACCCGCCCATCTCCCTCGAACGCATGCTCGAGCTCACCGCCAACTCCGAAGTCAACGGACAGAAATACGACGGCGTCGATTACTTCCTCTTCCACCCCCACACCGACCCCGACGCCTCCGAGGACGATTTGAAAAAGATCGCCGACCTCATCGCTTCGAAAAACCTAAAAGTAGGCACCCTCGTCGCCCCCATCTGGGAAGGCACCGTCGGCGGCCCCGCCTTCGGTTCACAAGATGACCGAGATAACTTCGTTCTCGCCGTCGAAAAAGCCTGCCGCATCGCCAACATTTTTAAAGCGCACGGAGTCCGTGAATACGGAGCGATTCGCATCGACACCGCCGGTGGCGTCGAAGACTGGGCCAAAGACCCCGCTGGAAATACCGCTCTCGCTGCCGACACCATCAAGCGCGCCGCCGCTGTCGCCGCCGACAACGGCGAACGCCTCGCCATCGAAGGCGAAATCTGCTGGGGCGCGATCCACTCCTGGAAGGACGCCCTCGACCTCCTCGAAGCGATCGGCCTCCCCGAAACCGTCGGCTTCCAAGCCGACCTCGCCCACACCTACCTCTACCTCCTCGGCTACAACGCCCCCGAGCATGCCCTTATCAAAGAAGGTCATACCGACGAAGAATTCTGGCCCGCCTACCGCTCCATGGTCGACAAGCTCCGCCCTTGGACCATCGACTTCCACGTCGCCCAAAACGACGGCTCGGTCCACGGCACCAGCGCTCACGACAAAACCGGTCGCCACTGCCCCGCCGACGACCCGAACGGAAAACTCGACATCGTCAAGTGCTCCGCCGAATGGCTCAAAGACCACGCCGACCGCAAGATCGAACACCTCTGCTGGGACGGCTGCATGTTCTCAAACGAATTGCTGGAAGAACAACAAACCTGGAACACCATCCTCGATACGATGTTGCAGGTCCGCGACGCCCAATAAGGAGAGCAGGCATAATGCCCTTCGGGCGCATCTCGCCAATCTCCTCCCGAATTATCCCTTCTGCCCCGGGAACACCTGGTTCTATGAACACCCGTAGGCCTATCCCTCATTGCAATCACGGGCCGGAAAAACAACGGTTTTCCTAGTCTTCCAATCGTAATATCCACACAATAAATGACTGTGAATGAGACCTTAAAAAACAACACCTCTATAAAACTGGGCTTCGTGCCCTCACACCTTAAGTTAGCGAATACCCACATTCCAGACGAGAAGGGTGAACTTCCTCGTGACGAAATGGGGAAGTTGCTTTTACTAAAAGGTATTGTTGACACCTGTGCCTCCAGCCCTGTTCACATAGATGTTACTCAAATTATGTATTTCCCCGGAATATGTGATCATGATTCACAAGAGCTCATCAATGGAGTTCTAGAGATTGGGGTAGAGCCGCAGCTCATCCTCATGGTTGGAGGGCCAGACCCGATGAACCCGGCCGACGAAGACGCAGCCACAGAACTCCTCCTCAACGGTGTCGAAGTTGCAAAAAGACATGGAATTAAACATATTGGTTCCACCTCGGTTGAAGGATGGATGGCCAGCCCACCCCCTGCTGATGAAGCAGATTTCGAACGAAGAAAGCAGCAGATTATTAAACTTCACTACCGGGTTTTTACGAAAGGGAAGATGGCCGAATCCTCAATCGAGAGTTGGCATCTCGAGTTTCTTCGTCCTGGCGAGATGAATACATTCACAAGCATCCCTTCTATTCAAAGTGTTGTGGCAGAGCTCAATAAGAAAGTAGATCACGCTTTTTTCAAGGTCTTAGTGGATGCGGCCCATTGTGGAGATGGTGATCTCACTCGTGAAGAAAACGCCAAATTAATTCATCAGTTAGCCGATGATGGGCAATTCGAAATATTTCACGCCTCAGTCCCAACTACCAGAGGTTGTGTGAGCACAGACGACAATTGGATTAGCTCTTTGCTTTCGGCCGCCGCCACTTCCGGCGCTCTAAAATATGTCATCGTAGAAGTATTCCACCATGCTGACCCTGCTCTGCAAGCACTCAGAGAGTATGACTCAAACCATGGCATCGACACCTCGTGTGGTAGGTCCTACCAGGATATCGTCCAACATAACCTAACCGATATTGCCCTGAGGTTAAATAACCTAAAAAACAGAGGGCTCATCGACTCAGGGCCTCGCATGTGAGAGCCAGGTTCTCGGATCGCTGCCCGGACCCTCACAAAAGATCATCCTAATTTCGCAACATGTTAGCCAGCACCTCCGTCCTCCATTCAATCGATTGGATCGTCCTTTGTCTCTACTTTGGTGGCACCATGGCGATGGGCTTTTACTTCTACCGCCGCACCCGCTCGGTCGAGGGCTACACCGCCGGTAACCGCGCCATCCCCGGCTGGGTCTGCGGCCTCTCCATCCTCGCCACCTACGTCAGCTCCATCAGCTACCTCGCCCTTCCCGGTAAATCCTTCGCCGGCAATTGGAACGCCTTTGCCTTCTCCCTCTCCATCCCCTTCGTCGCCATCATCGCGGTGAAATATTTCCTCCCCTACTACCGAAAAAGCGGAGCGGTGTCGGCCTACGAGCTCTTAGAAAATCGCTTCGGCCCTTGGGCCCGCATCTTCACCAGCTCTTTCTACCTCCTCTTCCACATCGCCCGCATCGCCGTCGTCCTCTACCTCATGGCCCTCCCGATGCAGATCATCTTCGGCTGGAACATCTACACCGTCCTCATCATCACCGGACTCTGCGTCACCCTCTACTCCCTCATCGGCGGCCTCACCGCCGTCATCTGGACCGATGCCATCCAAGCCCTCGTCCTCATGGGCGGCGCCGTCATCTGCCTCATCATCCTTTTAAATGGCGCTCCCGGCGGCCCCTCCGGCGTTCTCGAAACCGCCACCGCCAACGACAAGTTCTCCCTCGGCAGCTTCTCCCTCACCGATTTCGCCTCCACCACCTTCTGGGTCATCTTCCTCTTCGGCCTCGTCGATAACCTCCGAAACTTCGGCATCGATCAATCCTATATCCAGCGCTACATCGCCGCCAAAACCGACGCCCAAGCCCGCCGCTCTGTCTGGCTCGGCAGCCTCCTCTACCTCCCCGTCAGCGCCCTCTTCTTCCTCATCGGCACCACCCTCTTCTCCTACTACGGAGCCGACCAAATCACCCCCTCTCAGTCCGTCGCCCTCGAAGCCCCCGGCGACCTCAACGCGGTCTACGATGTCGTCACTCAACAAAAACTCT
>JBLHUR010000122.1:0-17855 GCA_047629805.1 Akkermansiaceae bacterium
GCTCGTCCAAGATCCGTCAATCGCCAGTGCGGGGGTTTTTGGGAGGCCGGATCGACTTGATCCCGCACCAGATTGCCATTGTGCGTGAGGTTTGTTCCCGCCTCGCACCCCGTGTTCTCCTTGCTGACGAGGTGGGGCTTGGTAAGACGATTGAAGCCTGCCTCATTCTTCACCGTCTCCACCTCACGGGACGGGCTAATCGCGTCCTTATTCTTCTCCCGGAACCTCTCGTCCATCAATGGTTCGTCGAACTTCTCCGTCGCTTTAATCTTCTTTTTGCGATCTTTGATGAAGAGCGATGCCAATCGATTTCTGCCGAGAACCCATTCCTTGAGAACCAACTAATTCTCTGTTCCCAGGATTTTCTTTTAGAGAATCCCGAGCGGGTTCCGCAAGTCATCGAGGGTGAATGGGATCTCCTCATTGTCGATGAAGCCCATCATCTGGAATGGACACCCGAAGAGGCGAGTGAAGGCTACGAGTTGGTCGAAGCGCTCGCTGCGGAGACTGCCTCCGTCCTCCTTTTGACCGCGACGCCCCAGCAACTGGGTGCGGAGGGCCACTTTGCCCGGCTCAAGCTGCTCGATCCTCATCGCTACAATGACCTTGAGACTTTTCTTAATGAATCCGAATACTACGAAGAAGTGGCCGATGCCATCGATCTCATCCAAGCCGACAAGGTGCCCGATGCAGCCCTCTTCGCGAATCGTTCGCCACGAATTGCGGAGGGACTCGCGGGGCTTCCGGAATCCCGGGAACAGGTCATTCGTGATCTTCTCGATTCCTTTGGAACCGGTCGTGTCATGTTTCGAAACACCCGCAAGCAACTTTCGGGATTCCCCGAGCGGAAAGCTCATCTCATCGAGCTTGAGGGCGAAGATGTCTTTGCTGCGAAAGTCGATTGGCTCGTCGCTTTTCTGAAAGAGCATCCCTCGGAAAAAATTCTCCTAATTGGCAAGACTCTCGACCTCGTCGAAGACCTCACCGAAGCGCTTTTGGACCGGGTCGATATGAAAATTGCGCAGTTTCATGAAGAACTGACGCTCCTTCAGCGCGACCGCAATGCGGCTTACTTTTCGGAAGATGATGGAGCGCAACTCCTCATCTGTTCTGAGATTGGGAGTGAAGGCCGGAACTTCCAGTTTGCGCACCACCTCGTCCTTTTTGATCTGCCTGAAAACCCAGAGTTACTGGAGCAGCGCATTGGCCGCCTCGACCGCATCGGGCAGACCGAGACGATTAATCTCCACGTCCCGTATGTGAAGGGAGATCCTGGGGAACGCTATGCACGTTGGTATCAGGAGGGGCTCAATGCCTTTGAAAAGAATCTCCAGGGAGCGCAACTTTTGGTCAAACGACTCCAACAAATAAAAGCCGACACCCTCGCTGACTTTATTGCGGAATCACAAAAACTCCGTGTCGAAACCGAGGGGCAAATGGAGCGTGGTCCCGACCGCCTGCTTGCTCTCACTTCGCAAGGGGCAGGGGGGATTGAAGATACTTTGGAACTCATTGACTCTTGGGATCGGGATCGGGAATTCGAAGACTGGATCCTCCGCCTCTTTGATCATTTTGGTCTCAGTGTTGAGGAACTTGGCCTACGAGGCTACTTACTTCTGCCGGGCAACGTTATCACCGATGCCTTCCCCGACCTTCCCGAAAGCGGGATGAGCGTGACCTTTGACCGCGAGCGCGCGTTAACGCGGGAGGAAATCAGCTTGATGACGGCGGATCATCCCATGGTGCGAAACTCTATCGAACTTCTCCTGGCCGGCGAAGCAGGGAACAGCGCTTTTGGTGTTTGGGAAGCGGCAGGTCCGAAGTCCATCATCCTCGAGGCCTACTTCTTGGTTGAATGCATCGCGCCTGCCGCCTTGCAAACCGATCACTATCTTCCTTCGGTGCCCATTCGGGTGGCGGTTGATTATCAGGAAAAAGACCTCACCGCAAATCTAAGTCTGATGAAAGCCGTAATTCGTCGGGGGAGTCATCGTAAGATACTCGATCAACCCAAAGTCACCGGTGAGATGATTCCTGCCATGTTGAAGGCGCTGGAAGCACTGGCTAGTCAGCGTCGTGTCAAGACGATCAAAAAGGCGGTGAAACAGATGGAGACCTCGCTTCATGCCGAGAAAGCCCGCCTGCTCGACCTCTCCCAAGTGAATCCTATGATCGATGACTCGGATTTAGAGGCGCTTGATGATCACCGGGAGGCGTTAAGGGATGTCTTGACGAATGCCCGCCTTCGCCTTGATTCCCTGAGGCTCATTTACAAGGTCCCAACTCCTTAAAATCTGACCGAGATTCCTGAAAGGAAGGAGAAGTCATCGTCCTTTCTTCCCGATGGAGCTTGAATTCTATCTTCCATCTCCGGTGTAGATGATCTTGCCATCTTTGGGGGCTTGCGGCCACGGGGTCGTTCCGGGGGCCCACTCCTTGGGCTGGGTCTTGCGGATTTTTTGAACTTCTTGTTTCAACCACTCAGGAACGTTTTTGTTTTCCTGCTGCCCGTAAACCCAAGGGAGGGCGGGGGACATGAGACGATCCATGCCGGTGAGAGGTGGGCGTTGTCTTCCGACTTCGGCGACGCGCGAGGAGAGTTCTTTGGCGATCTCGGGATGTTTTTCAGCGATGTTATTCTTCTCGGAGGGATCGACTTCGAGGTTGTAGAGTTCTTTGCCCACCAGTTTATATTTTCCTTTGCGGATTGCGGGGAGGCGGACACTGCCGGAGACTTCGAAAATGATCTCGTTGCGCGGGCTTTTGGCATCGGCAAAAAGGACATCGGTCATGTTCTTTCCATCGAGCTCGCGTTCTTGTTTGAGAGATGCCCCGGCGAGGGTGGCGAAGGTGCTGTAAAGATCGGTGACGTGCATCAAGGCATCGTTAGAACTCTTTGGAGCTAGTTTTTTAGGCCAACGCATCAGGCAAGGGACGCGAACACCGCCTTCGTAATTTGTGCTCTTGGTGCCGCGATAGGGGGCGTTCATCTCATCGCGAAGACCTCCGTTGTCGTTCGCGAAAATGAGGAGAGTATTGTCGGTGAAGCCACTCTGAGCGATGGCATTGGCGATGAGCCCAACGGCGGCGTCGAGGCATTTCAGGGCGGCGTAGCGCTTGCCATGCTCTTCGACGTAGCCGGGGTAGTTGACTTTCAAAAGAGCCTTCATGAGGCCGCGGTAATTAATTTCCTGATTGTCGCCGATCTCGCCACGACCGGGGTTTCCCGCGATTTGGACGTGGCCGATGAATTCGTGATGTTGCTCAATGCGGCGGATGAGATCGCCATCCATGATCTGGACGTGATAGGCATCGAAGAGGACTTTGAAGCTGGGAGAGGAGACGGCTTTGACAATCTCGACGCGGGCATCGATGTGGTCGCCTTGATAGCCGGGATGGCCTTTCATCGCTTCCGCGACGCGGGAGTTGAGAGGTTCGAGGACGAGGGTGACTTTGTGCTTCTCGGCTAGGGCGGCCATTTTCTTGAAGCCTTCGATACAGTTCTTGGTGCCTTCTTCGCGTGAGACGATGCTTCCGTGTTCTTCCATCGAGGTATCGAGGAGTCCACTTGGCTCCCACCGCAAAGGGCCAAGCCGCGATGACTTGTTTGATGCGGCCTTTCCGGGCAGGGGGCGGAGTGTCTTGAGCCTTTGAAGTCGAGGCGAGGGCGGCGGTGGTTCCGAGAGCACGGAGGAAGGTTCTACGGGAAGGTGTCATGTTACTTGAGGGGGCGGTGGGAGGTCGCTTTAATTTCATTGAGCCGCTTGGTGAGGCGGGCGACGATGTCAGGATGCTTCTGATAGAGATTGGTGGTTTCACCGGGGTCCTTTGTGAGATCGTAGAGTTGGCCCGCTGGGCCGCCTGGTTTTGATTTGATGAGTTTGGGCTGGGAGAAGCCGCCGGAGCCGAGTTGGGTGAGGAGCTTCCAGTTGTCTTCGCGAATCGTCATCATGGTGCGAGCGGAACCGGCTTGCATCACGAAGGTGTCGCGCGGTGAGGGTTTGCCTTTGAGGGAAGGGAGGAAGCTGAAGCTATCGGGGCCGGCCTTCTCGGGTAGCTTCGCTCCCATGATATCGGCAAAGGTGGCGAGGAAGTCGGTGAAGCAGATGAGCTGCTTGCTTGTCGTTCCCGACTTTACCTTCTCTGGCCAGCGGGCGATGAAGGGCATGCGATGGCCGGCTTCCCAGGCGTCACCCTTCATTCCGCGAAGGCCGCCTTGGGAGTCGTGGTTGAATTTTTTGACGTCCTTGTCGAACCAGCAGGGGCCGTTGTCGGAGGTGAAGATGACCAAGGTGTCTTCTTCCATTTTTGCGGCTTTTAAAGCGGAAAGAACGCGGCCGATCTGGGCGTCGACCATCATGACGAAGTCGCCGTAGATGCTGACTTTGCTCTGGCCGAGGAAATCTTTTGATGGGAGCCACGGGGTGTGAGGAGCTGGGTAAGCGAGATAGAGCATGAGGGGCTGAGCTTGATCATGGGAGGCTATGATTTTGGTGGCTTCGTTGGTGAATTTTGGAAGCACGTCATCGAGATTCATGTCTGGGGAAATGCCTCCAGCGCGACGCATTCGGCCTTGAATCCGATGCCAATCCTCTGACAGTTCGCCCTCAATATGGCCGCTTGGGGGCTGCACCGCTTTGTCGCCACGGATGTAAAAGTAGGGAGGAATATCAGTCGAGGCCCTGATTCCGAAGTAGGAGTTAAAACCGCGATCTACCGGTCCTCCGGGGAGAGGTTTATCGTATCCCTCTTCGCGAAAGCCGAGGTGCCACTTGCCGACCATGGCGGTGTCGTATCCTTGTGATTTGGCAAGGGAGGCGATGGTCATTTGGCCTTCGGCAATGAGCGGTTGCTCCGGCCACTTTGAGACATCGGTGCGGAAGGGATAGCGCCCGGTGAGGAGTCCGTAGCGTGACATGTGACAAAGCGGGCCGGGTGCATGGGCGTCGGTGAACTTCATGCCATCGCGTGCGAGAGTATCGATGTGGGGGGTGGGAATTTTTGACTCCGGATTGAAGCAGGTGGGATCGCCGTAGCCCATGTCATCGACAAGAATGATGACGATGTTTGGCTTGGCGGTAAGCGAAGCGATCAGGACGAGGGTGAGGAGGAATGATCGTAGAAGGAACACGTCGGTCATTATCCAAAATGAAGTGAATGGGGAAAGGGTGAAAATGTCTGACAGGTTTTCTGTCACCTTTTGGTCTGTCGTGGCGTAAGCTGGCTGTGAATGAAAAGACAGAAAGGAAGGGAGTGAAATGATTATGGCCGATGTCCTCCTATACACTTTTGTGATTTTAGGGTTTTTTGCGATCACGGTGGCCTATTGGGTCGCGGCGGTGGCTTTAGCTCCGAGATTGGTGGAACGGAGTTGCGAGCGATACGGGAGTTCTCCTTGGAAGTCTTTGCTTATTGGGGCTGCTCTGGGAGTTCCGCTGACTGCGATTGGACTGGGGTTGGCAAATGGCGGGCCTCCCGCTTTGAAGATCTTTGGAGTGCTGGTGGTTTTGTTGGTCTTCCTCTTGGGGCTTTGTGGATCAGCGGGGCTTTGTCTGCGGATTGGCAAAGGGCTCGTGAATCCGATCGATGAGGTTCAGCCATGGCTGCGGGTGAAGCGGGGAGGGATTGTTCTGGGGTTGATGTTTATCTTCCCGGTGCTGGGTTGGTTCCTTGTCTTTCCAGTCGCGGTCTTTTCGGGAATTGGAACGGCCTTTCTCGGCTGGCGTGAACTGAAAAAAGATCGGAGCGAATGAAGAAGGAAGTGTCAGATGAAGTCTCGCGCCGGAGTTTTCTCCGGGCTGCGGCAGGGCTCGCGTTCTTTACAACTTCGGGTTGTGACGACGTCGAAGATTGGTTGGGGATGGGGCCGAAAGAAGGTCCGGTGGTGCCGCCGACCGGCGAGGGGATTGATCTGATTTCGCATGTCCTAAATCGGGTCACCTTTGGTCCTACTCCCGGCGAGCATGCTCGGGTGAGGGCGATGGCGGATACAGAAAATGAAGCGGTGTTGGCTTACTTGGATGAACAGCTCTCGCCCGATAAGATTGATGACAAGCGAGCCCAAAGAGCGGTGCGGCGCTTCGAGGCGATTCATGCGCCGCTGGGGGAGCTGTATGAGTATAAGGAAGACTTTTTACTTGAGCAGCTGACGCGGGCCACCTTGGTGCGGGCGACGCGGAGCAAATGCCAGCTCTTCGAGGTGATGGCTCATTTTTGGAGCGATCATTTTAATATCGATGTTTCGAAGAAGGAATGTCGATGGCTCAAAGCAGCTGACGATCGTGAAGTGATCAGGAAGCATGCTTTGGGAAATTTCTCTGATCTGGTGCGGGCCTCTGCTCTGAGTCCGGCGATGCTCTGGTATCTCGATGGGCGGGAAAATCGGAAGCGTGAGGAAAGCGAGAAGCCGAATGAAAACTATGCTCGCGAGCTTTTGGAACTTCACACGCTTGGGGTAGGCGGGGGATACACCCAGGAAGATGTCATGGAGGTGGCACGATGCCTGAGCGGCTGGACAGTGAGGGGTAAAGATCGCTTTTTTAAGGGGAGGGTCGAGTTTGATGAGGAAGCGCACGACGATGGGGCGAAGCTTGTTTTAGGGCATGAGATTGCAAGTGGAGGTGGTGAAAAGGATCTCGATTCTGTTCTTTCGATTGTTTGTGAGCATCCTTCGACGGCCCGTTATGTGGCGGAGAAACTGTGCGTGAGATTTATCGCGGACGAGCCATCGGAAGCGGTGATTTCGACGACCGCTGCGGCTTTTACGGCAAGTGGTGGCGAGATCACGGAGACGCTGCGGGCACTTTTTTCGACTGCGGAATTTCTCGCCGGTGCTCGCGGTCAGAAGTTGAAGAAGCCTTTTGAGTTTTTGGTGTCATCGCTGCGGGGAACCCGGGCGGAGGTGGATTCGGAGATGACCCTGGTTGATTATCTCATCCGAATGGGGCACGCTCCTTTTCAATATCCCACGCCCGATGGCTATCCAGATGTCGCGTCTCCCTGGACAGGGACTTTGCTTTGGCGGTGGCACTTTGCGATCGCCCTAGCGCGCAATGAAATTGGCGGTGATATCAAGATCGATGAAAAGGCTCTCTTGAAAAAGGCGGGCGGAGTGGCTGGATTGGCGGCTTGTTTATTGGGCCGGCTCCCTTCTGAAAATGAACTGACCGGGATAGAGCGAGCGGGGGAACCGCTGGCTCTTCTTTTGGCCTCACCAGGATTTCAATGGCGATGAATGCGACCGGAATTATTTCAGGAAATGGTGATGGCCAACGGACTCTCGTGGTGGTTTTTCTGCGAGGCGGTGCAGATGGACTAACGCTGGTCCCGCCTGTTGGGGATCAAGGATATCACGATGCCCGGCCAACCCTTGCGGTGGCTGAAAAGGAGATTTTAAAACTGGGCGAGTCCAACTGTGGTCTTAATCCGGCGTTATCGTCATTGTATAATATTTACCGCGACGGAGGGCTCTCGGTGGTCCCGGGGGTAGGGTCGAACGATGACACGCGCTCGCACTTTTATGCGCAAGATCTCATGGAGCATGGCGGGCCGGTGGCCGGGGGCTGGCTCGGGCGCTTTCTGCGATATCGGGACGGTCTCCCGCCGACCGCTCTTTCTGCGATTGCACTGGGGAAAGCTATGCCGGAAGTGCTACGCGGTGCTCCGGCGGCGACGGTGATGGAGTCGATGGATACTTTTTCACTCGGACAGGGATCGGCTTCGACCGATAAACTGAAGACCGAGTTGGGCACGCTTTATGCAGCGGATGAAAGCATCCTTGGTCCGGCGGCTCGTGATACTTTGCAAGCTCTTGATCGGATTGAAGACCTACGGAGTGAGGACCTTCCGCCTGAGAATGGGGCTGAGTATGGGGATAGTCGTTTTGAGGGAGGGCTGCGGCAAGCTGCTCGTTTGATTCGTGCCAGGGTGGGTTTGGAGGCGGTGTCTTTGGATCTTGATGGCTGGGATTCTCACTTTGCCCAAGAGACCTTGGTCACCCCCCTGATGACGCGGCTCTCGGATGGGCTGGCTGCTTTTTATAGAGATCTTGGAAAGCAGATGGAGTCCGTCACGGTTGTGGTGATGACCGAGTTTGGCCGTCGGGTGGCTGAGAATTCTTCCTTCGGAACGGACCACGGACGGGGTGGTGCCATGTTGGTGATGGGTGGAGCTGAGCGAGGGAACGTCCTAGGGACGATGCCTGATTTGGAAACGGGTATCCTTGTTGGCCCCGGAGATGTTCCGGTGGTCACGGATTACCGAGATGTTCTGAAGCCGATTTTGAAACAGCACGGAGCGGTGAAATCGATGGCGGAGATTTTTCCAGAACACTAATTGACCGGGATGGCTTGTGGAATGTCGTCCACGGGTTGGGCGAGGGGGATGGCTTCCTGGGCAGGTCCGACAACCTGAGCCCGGCTGGGAGCGATCGGTCCGTTTTTGATGGTTGGGAGGCGGTCGGAACCTTTCATGATGTCAACCCAAATCGGAAGTGCCAGGCTAGCCCCTGACCCACGTTTGATGATCGTTTCTCCTCGGTCCATGCCGACCCAAACGGCGCAGGTGAGGGCGGAAGTGTAGCCGGCATACCAGGCGTCGTTTGGACCATTGGTGGTCCCTGTTTTCCCGCCGGAGGGAGCGCGGAATCCGTAAGTGGAGCGAATGGCGCGACCGGTGCCAGTGCGGTTGACGTCCTCGAGGATGCGTGAGACTTCCCAGGCAGGAGCAGATGGGGTGGCTTGGTAGGGGATGGGACCATTCTCCCAAAGAACGGCGCCGCTGCGGTCCTTGATCTTTTGGATATAGTAGGGACGGAAGCGGGTGCCGCCGTTGGGGAAGATGGTGTAGGCACTGGCGACGGCTTCGGGCGAGGCTCCCCACGATCCGAGGTAGGAGGAGGGGACGCGGGCGATTTGGTCGGTATCAAATCCAGAGCGGCGGGCGACCTCAATGACAGAGTCGAGCCCGGCGACGCTGGCGACGCGAATGGATGAGGTATTCCGGGATTCGATGAGGGCACGGCTGACACGGATTTTCTTGTAATACTTTCCATCCGAGTTGGCGGGGTTCCAGTTGGGATCATCTCCTGAGATTTCGCCGGGCTTGAGCTGTGCGTCGCTGACGTAGTCGTAGGGCTTGATGTCCTGGTCGAAGGCGGCGAGGAACATGAAGGGCTTGAAGAGTGATCCAATTTGCCGTTTGGACTGGAGGGCACGATTGAATTGAGATTCGCTGGCATTTCTCCCACCGACGATGGCGCGGACCGCGCCGGAGTGATTGTCGATGACGACGGCGGCTCCCTGAAGGTAGTTGGGATCGCCTTTGCCATCCCACTCGGAGCGTTTTTGGTGAGGGAAGCCGGGGCGCTTTTCGATCTGGGCGAGCCGTTTTTGCATGGAGCGCTCGGCGATTTCTTGGATGTTGGGGTCGAGGGTGGTTTCGATGATGAGGCCGCCGTCGCGGAGGTTTTCGCTTTCGAGAATACGGTCGAGATCTCGGCGGATGGTATCGAGAGCATAGCTCCCTTCATGGACGCTATTTTGTGCAGAAGCGATCTTGACGGGAGCCTTTTCAGCGGCATCGGCCTGGGCTTGGGTGATCGCTCCGGTTTCGATCATTTTGGAAAGAACCCAATCGCGCTGCGTCGCGGCTCTATCGGGATAACGGAACGGAGAGAATTTGTTGGGGGCACGAATGATGCCAACCAGAAGGGCTGATTCTTCGAGGGTGAGATCCTTGGCAGGTTTGTCGAAGTAGGAGCGTGAGGCGACCTCGACTCCGCGGATGGAACCGCCCCAGAAAATGCGGTTCATGTAATGTTCGAGGATCTCGTTTTTCTTAAATTTTGATTCGATACGAACGGCGATGAATATTTCGAGGATCTTCCGATGAACGCCGCGTAGCATACTTTCTTTGGGCTTTTTTAAAGCGAAGCTATTGCGAGCCAACTGCATGCTGATGGTGCCGCCTCCTTCGAGCTTTCCACGCGTGGCAGCGCGTAAGACGACGCGTCCCATGGATCGAAAATCAACGGCTCCATGGGAGCGAAAGCGTTTGTCTTCCTGTGCGATGATGGCATCGACGAAGTGTGATGGAATGTCTTCGTAGAAAACGATCTGTCGGTTTTTGCCATGAAGATAGCCGATTTCCTGGCCGGAGGAGTTTTTCAGGACATGGCCGCCGCGGTCTAGAATTTCAGTGCGGGCGGGCATTTCCTCGACCTCCTTGAGATCATAGCTGCAGGCGATGATGAAGTAGACGAGCGAAAGTAAAAGGCCGCCGAGAACAGTCACTAACCCGCCTGATAGCCCGAAGCGGAGTGGCCATTTGATCCAGTTTGGCATCTTCCGGGTCAGGAATGCGATGAGGTAGAAGGGGAAGAAGAAGAAGTCGGAGGCGGTGAAATTAAACCGGGGTTTCTTTTTCTTTGCCGAATTGCGGGCGGGCTTCTTTTTTTTGGGGTTCCTGGAGGCCATCTTGCTGGGGGTGACCTTACGCCTCAGAAAGCGGAGTCCAAGGCCTGATTTGTGAGAGAGAATGTTTGGCTGCAACGGGAACAAAAAAGAGCCTCCCGTGCAGGAGGCTCTTTGGAGAATAGAATCAAAGAAGCGTGCTAGCGGCGATGACGTCCGATGGCTCCGAGTCCGCCAAGGAGCACGAGGAGGGCCGATGAAGGTTCGGGAACAACGAAATATGTGTTGGCGGCGGGGATAGCTTCTCCTCGTTGCGTATTCGCTGCTGCAGCGGTATAGATGGTGCCTTCGAGATCGTCTGCTCCGAGGACAGATGATCCGGGTCCGGCAATGTCACGAGCGGCAACGTCGAAGCCTTGGACGCCAGAGAGAGCTTCAGCACCTCCGGAGATGCTTCCGTTGATGCCACCAAATCCAGTGCCGTCGCTTCCAGAAAGGCGGGAGTCGGCCGAGGTGATATCAAGTTTAGAGATTGAAAGAGGGGTGCCAG
This sequence comes from Akkermansiaceae bacterium, assembly GCA_047629805.1. Lineage (GTDB taxonomy): Bacteria > Verrucomicrobiota > Verrucomicrobiia > Verrucomicrobiales > Akkermansiaceae > SW10. The sequence continues at coordinate 10,963 of JBLHUR010000122.1, forward strand.
CGCCAGGGACTACGTCGAGAGAAATGGCCCGTGAACCATTCGCCAGAGTAAAGTCACCGTCAAGGCGGATGGAGATGGCCTGCCCTGCCAAGCCAGAGATATCCAAGCTGAGAGCAGCTTCGGCACCGGAGTTTTGATCCTGAAAAACACGCAAATTATTTCCAACGTGGGCGAGCATAAAGCCGATGCCGTCTCCACCAGTTTCAAAGAGAACTGGATCAGTTGAGTTGGTCGCGGGGACCATGTAGCCTATGTCGAGGACGGTGTTACCCGGATTGCCGGTGATGGTGCCGGCAGCGGTGTCGCCCCCAACGAAGGCGAGTGTCGCGGCTGATGCCGATCCGATTAGGAGGGTGGCAGGAAGAATTAGGAAAGGTTTCATGTTTATGTGTGTGTTTGAAAAGGGTGATCAAATCGGCAGCGTGCGACAAGCTGAAATTATTGCCTGTGTAAGATTTTGACCGGATTGTAATAGGTTGATGGAAGGTGGAATGTATTATGCACCTCATGAGAGGGCTTTTAACAGGAATCGTGATTCTCTCGATCATGGTTGTGATTTTCTACAACGGATTCATTTCCCGTCGGAATGCGATGAGGAATGCTTTTGCTTCGATTGATGTGCAATTGAAGAGGCGGTGGGATTTGATTCCGAACCTGGTGGAAACGGTGAAGGGCTTTGCCTCGCATGAGAGGGAAGTTTTGGAAGCGCTGGTGGGGGCCCGGAGAGCGGAACCGGGGTCGCGGGAGAGATTTTCGCGGGAGGGTGAGGTTTCGGCGGGATTGGGACGTTTACTGGCAGTGGCGGAGGGGTATCCAGAGTTGAGATCAAGCGAGCATTTTCTAATTTTACAGCGGAATCTTACTGAGGTGGAAAGTCAGATCAGTGCGTCGAGACGGGCCTACAATGCGGCGGTGACAGATTGGAATAATGGGGTTGAGGGATTTCCGGGGGTGATTTTTGCGAGGGTCTTTGATTTTGAGCGGGCGGATTGGTTTGAAGTGGTTGCGCCGGAGCGTAATAACGTGGAGGTTAATCTATGAGCAAGTGGGATGTTGATCTGGCCTTGGCGTCGCTGACCGATGAGGTGGACGAGCTCGAAGGGTTTCGTCACGCAGTGCTGCGTGCAAGGGCGGAGGGTTCCCGAATCATGGGGTTCTTAATCGCGGGGGCTTTGATTTTGGGTGGCTTGGTGGCGATTGCGGCGGACAATGGAGTCCTGTTTTTGGTGGCCTTGCCGATCGGCCTGATTGGGGGCGCGATTGTGCACCACTCGTATTTTGCGAAAGGGGCGGCGCGGTATCGGGAGGCTTTCAAGAGGGACTTTCTTGCCGGATTGATCACAAAGATTGAGCCTGAGGTGAGTTATTCTCCGGATAGCGGGATCGCGGAGGGGCTCTTTGTGGGATCCGGTTTGTTCGGTTCACGGCCTGATCGCTACCAGAGCGAGGATCTCATTCACGGGAAAATCGGGGCGACGAGCGTGCAGCTTTCAGAAGTGCATGCCGAGGAGAAGGACACGCGGACGGATTCGAAAGGGCAGCGCAAGACCCACTGGACGACTTTGTTCAGAGGGATCTTTTTCATCGCAGACTTTCACAAGGATTTCCGGAGTCCGGTGTCGGTGATGCCGGATGTGGCAGAGCGGCACTTTGGGTGGCTCGGGAAAAAGTTGCAGAAGCTGGGTGGGAATTTGCAGAGGATGGAGAATCCGAAATTTGAAAAGATGTTTGTGGTGCGCGGTGAGGATGCGGTGGAGGCGCGATATATTTTGACGCCGTCGATGCAGGATCGGTTGGTGGATTTGCGGGGGCGACTTGGGAAAGATCTGCGGGTGGGGTTTCGGCAATCCCATGTGTGGATCGCGATTCCAAATGCTTCGAACTGGTTTGAGGCTGATTTACAGATGCCTGCGGGAGATCGGACTCAAACGAAGATGTTGTTGGGGCAGTTGAAGAGTTGCTTTCAGATTGTGGAGGAGTTGGATCTGAATACGCGGATTTGGACAAAGGAGTGATGTTGGAAACCGAAAATGCGTTTCAGGCGGTGAGGGCCATGTAGGTGAGGAAGGCAACCTGCTCGTCGCCGCTGAGTTGGCCGATGTCCTTACCGTGGGCCTTTTGGCGACGACGCATGAGGTCGGAGAGGCTATCGAGGATAATTTGTTGGTCGAGCGGATCGAGGCAGTCTTTGACGATCACTTCGATCCACCCGGGAACGCCGGCAGCGATGGCGCCGGGAGTATCAGTTTGGGGGATGATGGCTTCGGCGTTCCATGGTTTTTATTGAATGTTGGATCTTGGAAAACTTCGAGGATGGGAGTCAGCAAAAAGGCGAGGAAGAGAATTGTGAGAAAAGGGAGAGTTTGTAGCGTAACTAGATCCTCGCATGAAAGTTCTCCCTCTGATCCTCGCTTCTGTTCTGACTGTGCAACTTCATGCCAATGAGGCTTGGGAGAGGCGATCTCTGCTGAATGACTTCCACGCGGAGGGTGCGGGGGTTGGAGATTTGAATGGCGATGGGGTTGCCGATCTTGCATACGGTCCTTTTTGGTGGGCGGGGCCGGGTTTTTTGGAGAAAAAGCGATATGCGAAGGGGGAGGCTTTTGATGGGACGAGGGGGTATTCGGATTCCTTTTTTAATTTCGTGGAGGATGTGAATGGCGATGGGGAGAATGACCTGATGGTCTTTGGTTTCCCAGGGCGGGAGGCTCGCGTTTATTTGAATCCTGGAAAGGGTAAGGGGGAGTGGGAAATGCATGTCGTTGCGAAGGAGGTGGCGAATGAGTCGCCGCATTTTGTTGATCTGGTTCCGGGAGGTTTGCCGGAGATTGTGTGTGCGCGGTCGGGGGCTTATGGATATTATGAAGCGACGGAAGATGCGACGAAGCCTTGGAAGTGGAATCTTGTTTCCCTACCGGGTGATGCGGTGACGCCGTTTGGTCACGGATTGGGAGTGGGGGATTTGAATGGAGATGGACGGGCGGATATTCTTGAGAAACAAGATTGGTATGAGCAGCCGGAGAAGTTGGGCGGGCTTTGGGAGAAGCATCGTTGGTCGGAAACAAACTATGGCGGGGGAGGCGCTCAGATTTTGGTGGAAGACTTCGATGGAGATGGGGATGCGGATGTTGTGACGTCTTACAATGCCCACGCGCATGGGTTGGGGTGGTTTGAGCAGGTGGAAGCGGGGAAGTTTGCGCGACGTGATTTGATGGGGAAGACGTCGACTGAGAGCGAGTATGGCCTTGCCGTTTCGCAGCTCCACGCGCTTGCGAAGGCTGATATTGATGGCGATGGGCGGATGGATTTTGTGACGGGGAAACGGTATCTTGCTCATCAGGGAAAAGATGCAGGTGGGATGGAAGCGCCGCTTCTCTATTGGTTTCGAAATGTTGAGATCAACGGAGGGATTGAGTTTGTTCCTCATCTGATTGATGCCGATTCGGGGGTTGGGGTGGAATTGAAGGTGGTTGATTTAAATGGAGACGGACGACTTGATGTCATCACGAGTAATAAGAAGGGGCTCATTGTTCACTTACAGAAGGAGAAGGCTAAGCATGAAGGGGTTTTAAAATGGAAGGTGGAAGGTGGGCGTCCGCAGGATGGGTATGCTCACAAAATGTCGGCGGAGGAATCGCTGAAGCGGATGGAGGTGCCGGAGGGGTTTTCGGTTGATTTGATTGCCTCCGAACCTGAGGTGACGCAGCCGATTGCGACGTGTTTTGATCACAGGGGGAGGATTTGGGTTTTGGAAGGCCTTACCTATCCGGTGCGGGCGAAAGAGGGCGAGGGGAAGGATCGGATCTTGATTTTTGAGGATACGAATCAGGACGGGAGTTTTGATTCGCGGAAGGTTTTTGCGGAGGGAATCAATCTGGCGAGTGGGATCGAGGTGGGCTTTGGTGGGGTCTATGTCGGGGCTGCGCCTTACTTACTTTTTTTCCCTGATAAGGATCAGGATGACAAGTCAGATGGGGAGCCTGAGGTTTTACTCGATGGTTGGGGCTATGAGGACACACATGAGACCTTGAACGCTTTTACCTGGGGGCCGGATGGTTGGCTTTACGGATGTCACGGGGTCTTTACTCATTCCAATGTAGGGCAGCCTGGTGCGCCGGATGATCAAAGGGAGAGGATTAATGCGGGAGTTTGGCGGTTCCATCCGGTCCGGAAGGAATTTGAGGTCTTTGCGCATGGGACGAGTAATCCTTGGGGTGTTGATTACAATGAGGTCGGCGATTGGTTTGTGAGTGCCTGTGTCATCCCTCACTTTTTCCATCTCTCACAAGGTGGGCGTTATCAACGTCAAGCGGGGCAGCATTTTAACCAGCACACCTATGCTGACATTCCCACGATTGCGGATCATGCGCACTTTGCGGGGAATATTAGCGAGCACGCTTTTTGGGGTGATAACTACAAGGAGAGGCGACCTGCTCCGGCAGATACCTCGGCGCTGGGCGGGGGGCATGCGCATTGTGGGCTTACGATTTATCAAGCAGATGAGTTTCCGGAACGATATCGGGGGGCTCCCTTTTTACATAACCTGCATGGTCACCGGATTATTCGTGAGGACCTTGAACGGCATGGGTCGGGATATTTGGCGAGGCACCGCCCGGATTTTTTGCTGACGAACAATCATGACTTCATTGGGGTTGGGTTAATGCAGGGGCCAGATGGGGCGCTTTATTTCACTGATTGGGTCGATCCGCAGACCTGCCATCATCGCGATGTGAAGATTTGGGATCGGAGCAATGGGCGGATTTTCAGAGTAAGGTATGGGGATGTGAAGAGTCCGGCGCTCGATCTTGCCCAGCTTTCAGATGTGGAGCTTGTGAAGAAAGTGGGGGATGGGAATGAGGTGGTTTCACGTTTCGCGAGACGGCTTCTTCAGGAGAGAAAGGCGGCTGGTGTTCTGCATCAAAAGGGAACGGAGACGGCTCTGATGAATCTTGGGGAGAATGCGCCCTTGAAGGTTCGGCTTCGCGCGTTGTGGGCGCGGCATCTTTGTGGTTTTGGAACAGCTTATGCGGTGACGGACTCCGATCCTCACATGAGAGCTTGGGCGATTCAATTTCTTGGTGAAAGCAAAAAACCACAATTGAAAGGCGAGCTTCAAATTCTTGAGGAGATGGCTTCGCGAGATGAGAATCTTACCGTTCGTAGGAACCTTGCTTCTCTCCTGCTGCGACTTCCGCTTGAGCAACGTTGGGGAATTGCGGAGGGGCTGATTCAACATCATCTTAGTGGTTTGGATCCTAATATTCCGCTCCTTTGCTGGTATGGAATTGAGCGATTGGTGGATCTTGATCCGGCACGGGCATTGGCCTTGGGGTCGAAGGCCGCTTGGCCGCAGTTAATGGAGTTCCTGGTGAGGCGTGCGACGGGGACTGCCGAAGGGCGAGAGGCGATGACGCGATCTTTGGCAAAGGCGGCGAATCATGGGGAGTTTGAGATTTTGGCGAAGCAACTTTTGGAGTCGTTGAAGAAAGTTTCGGCGGTGGAGCCCCCTGCAAATTGGGCTGCTATTAAATCTCACGGGAGATCGTTGGGAGGGAATCAGAATACGATTGAAGATCTACTCTCGCAGCTTGGAGGTCCGTTTGGGGATTCTGAGTTCTTTCCCCGCTGGCGTGCCCTTGCCGAGGATGGTAAGCAAGGGGCCTCGGGTCGAATCAAGGCGATGGAGTTTTTGATTGCCGGGCGCGATTCCGAGTTGGGGGAATTGGCGCGGACGCTTCTTCATGTCGGAAGGATGCAGGAGACGGCGATTAAGGCTCTGCGCCTGGATCCGGGCGAGGAGACAGCGGGTGCTCTTGTTGCGAATCTCTCCAAGTTTCCGCTGAAGCTGAGAAGCGATGCGATTAATCTGCTCGCTTCGCGTCCTGATATGGCTCTGGTGTTATTGACGGCGGTAGAGGGGAAGAAGGTTCCGGCTTCGTTGGTCTCGGTGGTGATGCTGGATCAGTTTGGGAGATTTAAGAATGAGAAGATTGATGCTCTGATCGCGAAGAATTGGTCGCGAAGTGGGACGGCGGTGGATCTTGCCGAACTCTCTGAGTCGATCAAGAAGTGGGAGGAGAAATTGAATGCCGGAGTTGTCGCGAAGGCGAATGCTTCGCGCGGTCGCAAGGTTTTTACCGAGACTTGTGGGACCTGCCACCAGCTCTTCGGACAAGGAATTGCGTTGGGGCCGGATCTGACAGGATCGAATCGGGCCAGCCTTTCTTACGTGCTTGAAAACGTGCTCGCTCCGAGTTCGGTGGTGGGGAAGGACTACCAACTGAACATTCTCACTCTAAATGATGGCTCCACTTTGAGCGGGATGATTCGTCGTGAGACTGACAGCCTGATCGAGCTGGCGATGCCTGGTGGATCTGAGTCTGAGGTGAAAAAGAAGGATCTTAAGAAGCGCGAGGAGCTTCCTCAGTCACTCATGCCTCCTGGGTTGTTTGAAGCTCTTCCGCTGAGTCAGGTCGCTGATTTGGTGAAGTATCTTGCGAGTGCTTCGCAGGTGCCTTTGCCGGGTGAGGGGCCGCAGGCTCCGGCTCCGGATGATAAGGTCGGGCCTCCGGCGAAAGGGGTCGTGAGGTTGGAGGGGGAAGACTTGGTGAGGACGGCGAAGGTTACCAAGGGGAGCGTTTCGGGTCAGGGGATGAAAGGTTTTGGGCCTGGGTGGTCGGGTGACAATCACCTTTGGTGGACCAATGGAAAGCTGGGCGATGTGCTGACTTTGACTTTGAAAGGACTGAAGCCGGGGACTCACGATCTCACCCTGTTTCCTACGACAGCTCTTGATTATGCGCAGGCTAGAATCACGATCAATGGACAGCTGCAAGAGGTCGATTGGTATAGTGAGGCGGTTGTTCCAGGAACGCCGATCTTGTTCAAGAATG
>JBLHUR010000123.1:0-17596 GCA_047629805.1 Akkermansiaceae bacterium
CACCTTCTTTTTAATCCGCACGATATCGGCCAGATCTTGGTCATCGAGCCACTGAAGCCATTTCTTTCCCATGAACTCCCGGTCCATTGTCAGGACTTTGATGTCACTGGCAGGCAGGACGGCGAGAAGCTTTTTGGTCAGGCGTTTCCGTCGGGCGGCATTTGAATTTCCACACTTGCTCTTCTTGGGGAGAATCGCCCAATTGATTCGCCTTTTTTTGCTGATTTTCAGCGAGTTAGACCCTTATTTTCTCTCGTGCAGTGTGGTCGTCGGCCTTCATTCCGCCACCATGGTAGAGAGCGTAGAGAACGGTGCCTGTTGCATAGGCGTCGCTCTCCATCGTGGGAAGTTGGGCCCATCCTCCATCCTTTCGTTGTGCTTTGCGTAGCGTCTTCACCGCTTCCTTCATTACTTTTTGATCCGCCTTCAAATGATCCAGCGGCAATAGGTGGAAGACACGATCTTCTGTTTCTTTTGGTTCGGATTTGAGCAACCACGCCCTTGAGCGCCCGATACGTTGTGGTGAAGGCGCTGCTCTCCGTGGGCGGACGATTTTCGTTGCTGGGCCAGCGTTCTGCCTTTTGGTCGTGGACGAGATCCCCACTGACGTATCCGGTAACCTCATTCGGCTTCCAGTCTGCCTGCTGAAGGGACCACAGCGCGTAACCGGCCCGGGTTTCGTTTCCCGCACTAACTGTGAAGATCCCTGCCACTCTGCTGGGAAATGGACCATAGAGAAACGAAAGCGTCTTTATACCGTGCGCGTTTTCTTCGTTCGGAGCCGGAGGGATGATCATAATCAAGCTTGCGAGCGGCCAAAAGCGAAGCTGTTCGGCGACTGTTCTCCCGTCGTCGTTGATGCGGAGGGTAGGGTTTTATCGAGTCACCGTTCCTTAGAGTTAGAGATTTACCAAGGTGGTGGGCTGGGGATTTGGCGGGAGGCGCTTTGGGTTCTCGATGAGGCTCTCGATATCGAAGCCTTGGGCTTTGATGTATTGGAGTTGCTCGATGAAGTCGGTCGCAGTGACGTCGGGGTCTTTGGAGAGGAGCCAGAGGAAGTTGCGGTCGGGCGTGCCGACGATTGCTTTGGTGTAGGGTTTGTTAACCCAGAGGATCCAGTAGTCACCGGCAAAAAGGTTGGCGGGGAAGGGCTTGAAGCGGACTTTGAGTTTTCCTTCACCGACCACGTTGGCGGTGCCGGTAATATTGGTGATTTCACCGTCTTCCTTGAGGCCTTGGTTCCAGACTGAGACGGGTCCATCGAGGCCGACGCCGTAAGTTGCCTTGGCGGCGACGAGGTCTTTTTCGAAACGGTTGGGGAGGCGGGCGACTTCGTGCCATTCGCCGTCGTAGCGATCGAGTTCGAAGTTTTTAACGGTCTGGAGGGGAGGCTGCGAGCTGGAGCAGGAAGCGAGGAGGGCGGCGAAAGTTACGAGAGAGCTGAGGACGAGAAGCTTCATAGTTCTTTGGAGATGGCGGCGGCGAGCTTGTCAATGAGACGGCTTTGGGCCGCTGCGAGTTCTTCAAATCCATCATTGGTGATGGGTTCACGGAGGGTGGAAGTTTTGCTGGCGATTAAGCGGCTGCCGGGAAGCTCGTAGGCGCGCCAAGAGGCTTCGAGGAGGGCATCGCCATCGGCGGTGCCGTGGAATTGCCGGACGTCGACGGTGATCTGGTATTTGAGTTCGTTCTCACGCTCCCAGGGATAGGTGCGGATGTTGCCGGTGCCCTTGCGACGTCCCAGGTTACTGGCGAGGACGCGGGTGAAGTCGTTTCGCAAGTCACCGCCCCATTCGTGGAGGTCGGAGATTTCCATCTTATTGGGGGTGGATTGGAAAACGAGGTAGGGCCGCTCGACGAGGTAGTCCGCCATGGTAACGGGACCGACGCCGATGCCGATGCCGCCGCCGGAGGGTGGCTTGCCAACGGGGGAAAGGAGGTAGTAGTTTCGCTCGGTGCTGCAGGAAGCGAGGGCGAAGAAGGTGACGAGGATAAGGAGAGGTGAGAGCATTTTCTATTAGCGCCGGGCGCGTGGGATTTTTTTGCTGTTAGGCGTTTTACCAAAGAGGAGCGAGTTCGGCTTGTCGGCGATTTCGGTGGTCATGCGTTCCATGGAGCGGATGGCGGAGCGGAGTTCATCCATCGTGCGGCGGAGGTCGCCATAGACGGCTCCGTTGTTGGAGAGGGGTTCGAGCGATTTATTGACGCTGGCGAGGGTGTCGCGGAGGTCGCCGGAGATGGCCTGGGTGTCATCTGCGATCAGGATGGTGTTGAGAGATTTGACGGCCTCGGAAATCTCTTTGAGGGTGGTTTGAGCATCGGCAACGACCCCTTTGCTGGAGACCATGGCGAGGTTGACATTGCTGAGGGCTTGGGTGGCTTCATCAGAAGTTTGCCCGACTTTCGTGACGAGTTCCTCGAGCTGGAGGTCGTTAAATTTGTCGAGAAGGGCGGCCACCTTATCCTGGAGACTTTCGAGGCCGGTATGAACGGTGGGGAGGACGATGAGATCGCCGCGTTGTTGGATTCCGGTGAAGAGAGCCTCGGGATAGTAGTCGAGATCGACATACAATTGACCGGTGAGGAGGTTGCTGGATTTAAGGGAGGCCCGGAGTCCTTGTTTGAGGGCATTCTCGAAACCGCCTTCACCTTCATCGAGGATGGAGGGGGGGAAGTGAGTGGCGAGGAGGCGGGTGTCGAGTTGGATGAGGACGGGGATCTTGGCGATGTTGACTTCCTCGATGAGATTGTAGGAGATTTTGCCAACGCGTCCGACGCGGAGTCCACGGAATTCGACAGGTGAGCCGACCTTGAGGCCGCGGAGAGATTCGTCGAGGAGGAGGAGGAATTCTACTCCGCCCTCGAAGGTGGTGTTTCGGGCAATCTCAGCGCTTTTAAAGAGGGCGAGGAGGCTGTCATCGGGGACTGGTTTTCCGGGTGAAACGCCGAGAGGAACACCGACTGCGATGCGGCCGGCGACGAGGGAGTCGAGCGAGGGGAGCTCGAGGTCGAAGCCATCGGCCCCGATGTGAAGTGAGATGCCGGAGGCCTGCCAGAAGAGGGTATTGTCGGTGATGAGATCGCTGAACTCTTTCTCGATGAAGACGCCAAAGTTGACGGTCTTGGTGTCCATGTTGAAGGTGCGACTTTCGACCCGGCCGATGGGGTTTTGATTGTAGTAGATCCCGCTGCCAATCCCGATGGAGCCAGGTTCTTCGGCGTTCAGAGTGAGGCGGAGCCCCTCGATGGTGCGGGGGGTGAGAGGCGGGGTTTCGAGGCCGTCGAAGTAGCGTTGACCTTCTTCGCCGATGCCGGGATCGAGCTGGAGAAAGGCTCCGCTGATGAGGGTGCCGAGACCAGAAATGGAGGCTCCCTGGACGCGGGGTTTTTCGACCCAGATACGGGAATCGGTGCGAATGAGATGGAGGTGGGCGGGCTTGACGCGAATCGTGATGTCGACCTCGAGGTCGTCAGTGAGGTTGATGTCCTCGACCATTCCGATAGTGACATTTCGACATTTCACCTCGGTTTTTCCTTCTTGAAGGCCGTCGGCGGTCTCAAAACGAACGATGATGGTTTCGCCCTTTTCGTCGTAGCTTCGTTTAACGAGCCAGAGGCCGAGAAGAAGGGCGATGATGGGAATGATCCAGACTTTGTTGAAGCGGCTTGCCGGGCGGACGTCCGGTTCGAGTCCTTTTTCGGTCTCGGGAGCTGTTTTACTCATGAGGAGGGGTGGTTTGATTGTTGCGGAGGCGATCCCAGATGAGTTTGGGATCGAAGGCGTGGGCGGAGAGCATGGTGAGAACGACCATGGTTCCGAAGGCGATGGCGGCGCCTCCAGGTGCGATAGACATGAGGTTCCCCATCTGAATGAGCCCGACGAGAATGGCAACCACGAAGACGTCGACCATGGACCAGCGTCCGACGAGTTCGGTGAGGAAGTAGATGGTGTTGGTTCGCTTGGGATCGATGGTGATTTTGCCGGAGGCGGCAGCGCAGAGGATGGCGAGGGCTATGAATTTGAGGCCGGGGATCATGACGCTGGCGATGAAGATGGTGATGGCGACGGGGTAGGCTTTCATCTCCCAAAAGGTAGCGACTCCACCGAGGATGGTGCTTTTTTCTTCGGTCCCGAGCTGGGTCACGAGCATGATGGGGAAGATGTTGGCGGGAATGTAGGCGAGGATGCCGGCGAGGCCGTAGGCGAGGCAGCGTGAGAGGCTGTCTTGCTTTCGGGCATGGAGCGGGGTGCCACAGCGTGGGCAGTGGTGCTGGGAAATGTCGGAGACTTTATTACAGGTGTGGCAGCCTGCGAGGTCGAGTTCGAGAGCGGAGGGATTCATGCCGCTTTCTTTCTCTGGTGGTCGGCAATTTCAATGCGGTCCCATAATTCGGTGCGGTCGATGCCGCCGACGGCTCCTGCGACGCAGACCATGAGTCCGGCGACGGACCAGAAGCCGATGCCGAGTTCGACGTCGGCGAGTTTGACGAGTTTGAGGAGGCTAACGATCGCTCCGAGGAAAAAGACCTCGACCATGACCCAAGCTTGGATGCCTTGAAAGGTTCGCATGATGGGGCGGCTGCCTGGCAGGATTTTTCCGAAGAGGAGGGGGACGCAGAGGTAGAGGAGGCAGACGATGAGGGTCAGCGGGAGGACGATGACGAAAAGAGCAACGCAGATGGCGATGAGTTGGCCTCCTTCTTCCCAAAGGCTGACGACGGCACCGGGGACGGAAACGGAGCTGAGATTCCCTTGCGCATTCATGGTAATGAAGGGGAAGAGCGACATGAGCATGAAGAGGGAAAGGGCGGTGACTCCGAAAGCGACGGCCCGTTGGAGGCTGCTGGGGCGATTTCGGTAGAGGACACAGCCGCATTCCCGGCAGTGGGCGGAGCGACCTTCTTCGATGAGGGTAATGTCGTGGAGGGTGTCGCAGAAATGACACGTCATCCGGTGGTCCACGTCGGGAAGACGAGGCCAGGTGAAGTGATGGGACTGCGACATGGGCCGAGACTAGTTGGGAGGCAAGGGTGTGGGAACGGAAGAAGGGATTCTTTTGGCGATGCCTTTGAGAAGGCGGCCAAAAATATCCGCCCCGGTAATAATCCGCTTATGCTCGGTTGTCCAGTAGAGGACCACGTCACGGTCAACGACGTGGTCGTGCGAGTGGTCTGCCTCGACCACGAATTCGCCGAGGACGGAGTCGAGGTAGGTTTCTTCTTCGGTGACGATGATCGGGCGGTGGCACTGGGCGTAGATATCGGTTTTTTCGCCCTCGACATTGAGGTCGCAGAGGAACTTGGTGGTATCCATGACGATGACGGGGGCTCCGGCTTCGTTCATGATGATAGCCCAGCGGTGGTGGTGTTTTTTGAGGGATTCAACGAAGGCCTTTCCTTCGTCTGTTTCCAGACCCGGAAGGATGGTGAGGTCGAGTTTGCTGGGGAATTGGTAGATGGTGTCGGTTTCGATCTCATTCCCTTCTTCGATGATTTTTCGGTCGTCAAGGTCGAGGAAATTCAGTGCGCCCTGGCCTTCATTGGCACTAATTTCGGAGTCCTCCTCGTCGATATGACGTTCCAGGATGATTTCAATATCACGCTCCTGGAAGAAAATGGGCCCTTCAGGTCCGATCCAGACATCGAGGAGAATGGCGCAGGGCTTGGTGATGGGGTAGAGGATGATTTGATAAAAGCGGATGACGGGGGAGAGGATGCCGCCGACTTTGAGGGCATTTCGAGAGAAGTAGGCCTGCGGCATGATTTCGCCGAAGATGGTGATTCCGATGGTCGAGAAGATGAAGCCGCCGATCCCAAAAAAGACCTCACCACTGAGGAGGGCGAGGAGGACATTCACGCTGACGTTTCCCCACAGGATGGTGCAGAGGAGGAGGTTGGCATCTTGCCGGAGATTGAGGACCTTGGAAGCAGCGACATTTCCGCGCTCCGCTTCGGCTTCGAGTCTAAGGCGACCGAGAGAGAAAAAGGCAAGGTTGCACCCGGAAAACATCGCGGAGTGAATAATGCAGATAAAGATGCCGAGCCAGATCAGAATGTCTTCCATGGGAGTTATGTCCTCGACTGAACTATGTCACCAAGGGAAGTGCGAGTTATTTTACGCGCCATTATTGTAGGGAGGGAGAGTGGAATTCATGAGGTTGTTCCCGTGGCATTCGGTAAAAGTGCTTCTTTGTTTGAGGGATGGAAACGCTCGCTGCGGTTGAGATTAATACCCTGAAATCTGTCGATCTTGCGTGGTTGTAACTCGCGATCTGGAGGGTGAGTCTTCGGTTGGTTCTGCTGATTCTTTTAATCAAGTGATGTGATCTCCGGTTGTCCACAAGTTTCGGAGGGCGGGCGGATTCCTGTGCTGGGTATCTGGTTGGGGGCGAAAGTGGCGAGTAGGATCGGGATCGATTATGAATCAAATTCATTTATTTTTTCTTTTCAGTCAAAAGGTTGGGTGTTAATCTGTCTGGGCAAAAAGGACAGTAATTTTCCCTTTTTATGTTTAATCGAACTATCCAACCAATGAAGAAACATCTTTTTTCCATCGCCTCGCTGGCTCTCGCAGGAACGATTTCATCCCAAGCCGCCATTGTCTGGACAGGCAGTGCTGCTACAGATGATTTTTATGATGCCGGGAACTGGGATTTCTCAGGTTCGGCTTCGTCCGCTGTCGCTTCGCCGACAGACGACGGGATGACGATCACTGGTGCGACGATTAATGAGCCAAGTGCGGCATTTTCCACGATTGAGGTTGGCGACGGTTTGTCTGTGACACTCGATAGTACTTCTTTTATTTTTACCAATAATAACGGTTTTGGGGGAGTTAACGATGTCGCTGATGTTATTTCCACCGTCAGTCTCTTGAATGGATCTTCTCTCAGTGCTCAGTTCGCGAGTGTTGGAATCGACATTACCGTCGATTCAACCAGTATCCTAGCTTTTCGAGGAGGAGGAGATCCCATCAACAGCCAGACGGAGAAGACAACGATCAAGCTTTCTCCGGGTGCTCAATTGACCCTGCCTTCGGTCGCTGAGTTCACTGAGCAGGGAGCTGATATTGAGGTGAATGGAGTGACTTTTGCTTCCGACAATTCGATTTTATCTTTTAGTGGAAATACAGCAACCGCGGTTCCGGAGCCTACTTCTGCTCTGCTCACTCTTTTGGGTGGGCTGGCATTCTTTATCCGTCGCCGCAATTAACGTCGATTTTCCCGGTTTACAACTTTAGCCAAAGGCGGTCCTGCAACCTGGGTCTGCCTTTTTTTTGTTTGAAATGTTAAAGCTATCTATCCCTCGAATTTTGATTTGTTCCGCTTTGAGTATCTCACTTTCATTGGGTGAAGATATTGTGATTAGCGAATTCCTGGCCTCCAATATTTCTGGCCTGACGGATGAGGACGGGGAGAATTCTGATTGGATCGAATTGGAGAACGTTTCGGGGGCTGCGGTCTTACTTTCGGGATGGTCCTTAACGGATGATCAGACAGAGCTCAATCGCTGGGTCTTTCCCGCTGTGACATTAGGTCCCGGAGATCAGCTTGTCGTTTTTGCCTCGGGGAAGGATCGAGCGGTTTTAGGTTCGGAGCTTCATGCTGACTTTAAGCTAAGTGCCTCAGGTGAGTATCTCGGGTTGGTGAGGCCGGATGGTTCGACCGTTGAAGTGGAGTTTTCTCCCGCATACCCCCAACAGTATCCCGATGTTTCCTATGGCGTGGGGATTTCGGGAGGATCGGTTGTTTCTCTTGTAGGGCCTGATTCACCTTTGCGTTTTCGAGTGCCGGCTGATGCTGCAGATGATCTCGGTGGAGCGAGCCCCTGGAATGAATTGGGATTCGCTGATAGTGGATGGAGCCCGGCGGAGATGGGGGTTGGTTATGCGACGATTCTCAACACGGACCCTTATGATCAGTTTATCGGCACAGGCGGTGATCTTCAGGAGGACCTTTACGATGAAAACACCACGGTTTATCTGAGAATCCCTTTTACGATTGATGATCCGAGTGCGGTGACGGGGTTGTTGTTTGCGGCGCGATATGATGATGGTTTTGGAGTCTCGATCAATGGGAGTCCTATTCTGACTTCAGCCAATGCTCCGGCGGATGGTGTGTGGGACTTTGAAACCGAAGCCAGCGGTTCTCACAGCGACAGCTTGGCGATCGCCTTGGAAACGTTCTCGATCAATTTTGCTCAGGTCAATCTCGTCAGCGGCACCAACGTGTTGGCAATTCATGGCTTGAATCGAGGCATGAGGAGTTCGGATTTTCTTTTTGACTGTGTGCTGAAAGCGCAAGTGAGCGCCTCAGGTGGAGCGGAGCTGGTTTATATGGTTCCGCCAACGCCTGATTCGGCGAATTCCGACGGAGTTGTTGATCTGGGGCCTTTGATTGATGAGGTTACCGAGAATCCTCCGCGTCCTGACTTATCTTCGGAATCAGCGTTGAAGGTGACGGCGAAAGTAAGCGTGACTTTGGCCCCGGTGAGTCGGGTTGACTTGATTCATCGGAAGGGCTTTGGCGCTGAGAGTGTTTTGGAAATGTTTGATGATGGAGTGGCTCCGGATAATCTGGCGGGTGATGGTCTTTTTTCCGCAGATCTTCCATTGGCCGGATTACAAGCCGGCGGGATGGTTCGTTGGCGGATTGAGTCGCGCGACACCGGGGGATTGATTTCGAACGCGCCCTTCTTTTTAGATCCTCTGAATTCACCTGAGTACTATGGGACTGCTGCGCTTCATCCTGCCCTGGATTCCAGTCTCCCGGTTTTGGAGTGGTTTATCGAAAGTCCTGCGGCTGCAAACGGTAGGACGGGAACACGGGCCGCGGTGCTGCATCTTGGCGAATTTTATGACAATGTGTTTTGCCGGCTTCGCGGTGGCTCTTCAGCGGGGTTGTCGAAGAAAAGCTACAAGTTTGACTTTAATACGGAGTACCACTTTCGGATGAAGGAGGACTTGGGCGCGGTTCGGGCTGAGGAGTTCAACCTGAATACGACTTGGACGGATAAGGCCTACGTTCGACAGCCGCTGAGCTACGATCTTTATGATTTGGCGGGTTCGCCTGGGCCAGAATGCTTCCTGATGAGAGTGGAGCAGAATGGAGCCTTTTTTAGCGTGGCGGCTTATACCGAGCAGGTGGATAAGCGTCTCCTTCGGCGGGAAAAGGGAATTGATGACGATGGTGCTCTTTATAAGATGTCCAATGGAGGCACGAGTGCCAATGGCGGGGTGGAAAAGAAGAATCGCGAGTATGAATCGAATGCCGATCTCGCGGCTTTTGTGAGTGGTTTGAATCTGAGCGGAACGGCTTTGGAGAACTTTATTTTCGACAATGTCGACATCCCTCGTCAGCTCAACTACCTCGCGGCCACTGTTCTGACACAGAACAACGACAACATGACGAAGAACTACTACCTGTATCGGGATACCGAGGGGAGTGGTGAGTGGACCCAGTTGCCGTGGGACACCGATCTTACCTGGGGGAGTCACTACATGACGAATGACAATATCGCGCACGATGGAATCTGGGCGACGGCGGATTACGTTTTGGGCGGGCGCAATGCAAATGCTCTCATTTCTCCAAGTCACCCGTTTGTTGGGATTCAGGAGCTTCGCGGCAACCGCAGCTGGAACAAGATCATCGACACACTTCTGGAAAACGATCGCTTCAAAGGCATGTTCCGTCGTCGCTTGCAGACTCTCATTGATGAAGTGCTGCTGGGGACGGAGATCGAAGATCGCATTGACCTCATAGAGATGGCTCTCGGAAACGATGCCGTGTTTGATCGAAATAAGTGGGGACAGTTTGGTCAGTCTCAGAGTTTGGCCCAGGCGATCGGGGTTCTTGAAAATGATTACCTCGTTCCTCGCCGCATGCACCTTTCGGTGACACATCTTGCAAGCAATGCCGGAAGCTATCCGACTCCGCAAACCACTTCGGCGCTCCTTCCGGGATTGCAGTCCGCAAGTCCTGCCATTGAGATTGGGACAGTCGATGCGAATCCGTCTTCGGGCAATCAAGACGAGGAGTTTATTGAGATTAAGAATAGCAGCGATGAAGCGGTGGACCTGAGCGATTGGTCACTTACGGGCGGCGTGGAGTTTGATTTGATTCCCGGAACCATCATCGAGGCCAACAGTAGCTTGTATCTGAGTCCTAAGGTGGAGGTGTTTCGAAGTCGTGCGGTGAGTCCGACCGGTGGCGAAGGATTGAATGTCGAGGGTGACTACCGGGGTCAAGTTTCTACGAGAGGTGAAGCTTTGACTCTGTTGAATGCGACTGGAGGATTTGTCGATGAGTTGGTGACTCCGGACACCCCGGGTGAGGCCCAGCAGTTTCTTCGAATCACGGAACTTCATTTTGCTCCGCTTGGAGGAAAAGGGTTTGAATTCATTGAGCTGAAAAATATCGGCACGACAACTCTCGATCTGACAGGGATTCAATTCACGGATGGTATTGAGGCGACCTTGTCTGGTTCGCTGGGTCCCGGGGAGTATGGTTTGGTTGTTGCCGATCCGGCGAATTTTGGAGGGCTGAAGGTGATTGGAACTTTTACGGGGGCTTTGAATAATAGCGGAGAACAAGTGACGTTGCGGGACGCGATGGGCGAAAATATTCTCTCCTTTGGCTATGGAGGGAGTTGGTTTTCGGCGGCACAGGTTGCCGGGTATAGTCTCGATATTTTGGACGAGTCGGCCGATTGGTCGACATGGGATGATCAGTTTCATTGGGCGGTCAGTTGTGATGTGGGTGGATCTCCCGGGCTGGTGAATTCAGGCCTTCATAGCAACGACTACGCGACTTGGAGTCGTGGATATTTTACGACGGCGCAACTTGCAGATCCCGTAGCCAGTGGGTCGGGGGGCGATGCCAGCGGCGATGGAACAAGTAATCTGATGAACTATGCCCTTGGGCTAGACCCGACCGTCGCTCAGTCAGAAGGGCCCGGAGCATTGATCATTGATGGAATTACCGCTTCACTGGTATTCTCCCGACTGGAAAAAGCGCCGGATTTGTCGCTAGCGGTGCAAGTGTCGCGAGATCTTGTCGATTGGTCCACCCCGGCAATCCTGACGACCAGTTCGTCAAACGGTGATGGCTCGGAAGAAGTCACTTTTGAAAGTCCTTTCGTCATCAGCCCGACAGCCCGCCAATTTCTGCGGATCCAAGTTTCCTTGATTCAATAAAACCAAAGTTTAAAAAGTTATGAAAAAAAACACACTCATTTTACCTACACTCGCCTCTCTTTTGATGGCGCTCACGGTCCATGCGGATTTCCCAGGGGCGGTGGTGTCTGACAACCCTCTTGCGTATTATCGCTTTGAGGAAGTAGCCGGAGCCACGACTCTGGCGGACTCCAGCGGCAATGGTCTGGATATTGATTACAGTGCTCCTATCGGAACAACTGAACTTGGAGTTGCCGGAGCGGTTGGATTAGGCGCTCTATTCAACGGGGATGAATCTATCCTGACTCCTTTCTTGCTCGATCCGTCGATTGGAGACTTTACGATTGAGGCAGTGGTCCAAGCCGGAACAACGGTAGGGGATGGGGTGATTATCGCGAACCAAGATGGAACTCTGGGACCGGGTCGCAGTAACCTCATCGTGAATGCCAACCGGCAATTCACTTCCTTCTCGGGCGGTGGGGTCACCAACTCAGGCGTAACCGTGACTGATGTCGGATTTGATCATGTCATATTGACCTATGACCAAAGTGCCTCGGTCGGCGGTGTTGATCCAACTTTCCGGTTCTATGTGAATGGAGTTGAGGCGGGTACAAGTCTGGCAATTGCGGAAGCTGCTAACGGCAACTGGGTCATCGGATCGAATAAGGTGCCGACCTCGCAGCTCTTCAGCGGTGTGGTTGATGAGATTGCGGTCTATGGAACGCGTCTTGATGATCCTAATGGCGACGGGGACCTTTCGGACTCCCGGACAGGGGCTCACTACAAGGAATTTCTGGCTGATTCAGAGACTCTCGTCACATTTGAAGGCTCCGTGCCTTATCTAGATTCCGGGCAGAGTGCTGATTTGTCGTGGTTGGTTTCTCCGGCTTTGACTTCATTGACTTTGGATGAGGGCACCGGCCCCGTCGATGTTTTGGGCCAGACGACAGGGTGTCTTGGAGGAACGACTGTTTCTCCAACCGCTACGACGACTTACACTTTGGAAGGCACAGGCCCTCTTGGGACCGAGATGTTGGAGATTTTGATCGTGGTCGATGAGGCTGCGGTGATCGACGACTTTGGGACGAGTTCTTCTGTGGCTGTCCCAGGGGGGAACGTGGTTCTTTCCTGGGTAGTCACTAATGGGATCACAGTTGAAATCGATAACGGCGTTGGTGCGGTCGATGCCTCATCTGGAAGCACTACGGTGGCCGTCACAGAGCCCACGACTTTCACCCTGACTGCCAATAATTCCCAAGGTCCGGTGACTGCCGAAGTCTTCGTGGGTATTGCGGTTGGAGAATTTGGACTAGTGGCTCATTGGAAGGTTGGGGAGGCGACCGGCGAGCTTGATGGCACCACGCTCATCGCTGAGTCTGGAGTCGATTTCAACGGAACCTTTGTCGGGAATCCGATCTTCGATACCGCAGATACCGCACCTCTTCCGGGTGGCTCTTCTGCTTCCATTGTTTTTGATGGTGCGGGCAGTTGGGTTGAGGTTACCGGTTTCACTGGAATTGGTGGGAGCGCAGCCCGGACCGTGGCTTTCTGGTTTAAGGGAGACGCGGCACAAGCTAATCTGAACGCGAATCTCGTGGGGTGGGGGACGGGAGGCACTGGAAATCGTTTCGACACTCGTATCAATACAGTCGGAGTTGGGCAGATTCGGACGGAAGTCGCGGGTTCAGGAAGCAATGGAACGGCACCAATTACTGATAACACTTGGCATCATTGCGCCGTGGTGGTCGATCCAACGATCGGGACGACAATCGGAGACATTCAGTTCTATATTGATGGCGTCTTAGACCCACTGACCGCGACCGGAGGAACTGAAATCAATTCTACCACGACGAACCCTGTCCTCATCGGTTCTTCACCAGGAATCGCCGGCCGGGCGCTGACCGGAAAGATGGATGATATCCGTATTTATAACCGCGCGCTTTCTTCTGAGGAAGTGGAGAAGCTGAGCTCTCAGATCGACGTGACTCTTGAGGTGATCGCCATTCGACGTTTGGAGAATGGAAATGTCGAGCTGGACTGGTCAGGGGCTCCCGGTGACTACATTTTCGAATATTCTAGGAACCTTACCAGCTGGACTGAAATTAGTGATAGCGAAGTCATCGCTGAGGGTGAGACTTCAGCGACATCTATCGATAATTCCATCGCTCCAGATGCCGCTAATCCTAAGATCTTTTACCGCTTCCGTCCTTTGGATTGATCTGATTCGACTTCAAAAATGCGACACGGGCCATCGGGAGGGAGCCATCTCGATGGCCTGTTTCATTTGTGGGGCGTGATCCAAAAGGAATCTCGCTTTTTAAATGGGGGGCTTTAAATCAAGGATCATGAATGCAGGCCAAAATCAGCCCTCGGCGCCGACTCCGCAACCTCCACTGGCATCGATGGGACCTCCTCCCGGTGGTGGGGCCAAGCCGTGGATTATTATGGGGATATTGGTCGTCTTGATTGGCGGCGGACTTTGGTTGGTGATGGGGACTAAAAAAGGGAAGGCTCCACTCAGAGGGAATCAGGAAGAAGTTTCAAAAAAGGTGGATAAGGAAAAGAAAAAGCCGCGCAAAGCTGAGGAAACAGGCGAACGTCCTTCAAAGAAGGAAATGGCTGAGCTTTCGGCAAAGAGCCGGGAAGATTTTCAAAAAAATGTGGGGAAGTGGGTGCGCTTGCAAGGGGAAGTTCGCAGCGGTGACGAAGATGGAGTGCTCGTTTTTAAAAATCCCGCGAAGGTGCGAGGTCAACTGGTGAAAGGTTCCGCTGAGCATCTCTCGGGGAAGATTGTCAAGGTGATCGGATGGATGGTTTCCGAGGAGTTGGTTCAGATTGACGGTATCTTTGACATCACAGTGGTGCCGGCGATTGATCTCCTACCGAAAAAGGATGTCTATACGACAGCTGATGCCGAGCAACTTGTGGCTCTGCGGAATACGCATGCGACTTTTAAAGGGAAAGTGGAAAGCGTTCGTGTCTCCGGTGAAAAGAAAAATCTCTACATTATCTTTGAGGGCAGCGGTCACCAATTTTATGGCAGCGGTAAGATCTCAACTTTGGAAAAGGACGAGGTGACCGAGGAGACATTGAAGGAACTGGTCGGTAAGACCATCAAGCTCAAGGGGAAATTGGAGTATAAGAAGATGGGTGAGAAAGAGCGCATCCTCATTAACTTTACTGAGAAGGGCGCTTACGAAGTTGTCGAGTGAAGTGCTGGCTTGATGAAGGGGGCGGTGACGGAGACTTTTGATTTGGCGACTTCTTCGGGGATGTCTTGGGCGACGATGGTGCCGTTGTTTGGGCTGGCTTCGGGGCCGATGTCGATGATGTGGTCGGCTTCGGCTGCAAGGTCGATGTGTTGCTCAATGACGATGTGACCTTCGTCGACTCTCGAAGTAATCATTCACAAACTTCCGCGATCCCAGCACCGTGCCGTCTTTAAAAAATCAAACCTCACATTGCACCACCTTCTCGATTTTTAAATCCCGGGCCTTCGCCGAGCCCCGTCCACCACGCACCGCTGCGCCGTAGGAAGACGATCGGTAATCCGCCGGATCTTCACAAATCCCCGCTCTCACTGAGATTGCGGAGAGTCCGGGGAGGAAAGCTCCGCGGACGCGCAAATGGCGCGATGCTCGAACCTCCCTTTCGCGAGGGCACGCGTAAGCGAGTTCATGTTAATGGGTTTGCCCAGAAAATCGTCCATGCCTGCCGCGGCGCAGCTTTCATGGTCGCTTTCCATGACGTTGGCGGTAAGAGCAATGATCCACGGGCGATGGGCAGGATTTGGAAAGCGTTCAATGATTTCCCGTGTCGCTTCGAGGCCGTCCATTTCGGGCATTTGCACGTCCATCAAGATGAGGTCGTAGCGTTTAGTGGAGGTCGCTTCCACCGCTTCCGCGCCACTTTTTACGATGTCGGCTTGGTATCCAAGTTTGGCGAGCAAATGGAGCACTACTTTTTGGTTCACCAAATTGTCTTCGGCGAGCAGCACGCGATCAAGTTGCACCTCTCCTTTGAGGGGAATGGCGGCTTCTTGACGTGGGGCGAGAGTGGAAGTGCCTTGTCCTACCACCGATTTACGGTGTGATGGAACGCAGCCTACTTTGACGGTAAAATAGAAGGTGGATCCCACGCCTACTTTACTTTCAAACCAAATTCTCCCTCCCATCAATTCTGACAGGCGCCGACAGATGGCAAGCCCGAGCCCGCTGCCGCCATACCTCCGCGTTGTCGATGCATCGACCTGGGAGAACGAATGAAAAATGTGAGATTGGGCGGCTTTAGGAATGCCGATTCCGGTGTCTTTAATTGCAAAATACAGCTCGATTTTTCCAGATTCGGTCAGTGGCTGGCAGTCGATCGAAACGAGAACTTCGCCTCGTTCGGTGAACTTGAGCGCATTTGCGACCAGGTTGATGAGAATCTGGCGCACCCGAGTGACGTCTCCGATGACGATCGGAGGGACGCGGTCATTGACCTCATAGAGAAGGTCCAGGCCTTGTTCGGCGGCGGACGGCGCGAGAATTTCCAAGGTCTGCTCAAGACACTCAACCAAGGAAAAGGGCTCGGATTCGATATTCAGTTGCTTCGACTCGATTTTGGAGAAATCGAGAATGTCGTTAATAACCGTAAGCAAACTATCGCCACTATCGCGGATGATCTCGAGGAATTCGCGTTGCTGGGGATCGATATCGGTGTCGAGGAGCAGCCCGGTCATACCAATCACGCCATTCATGGGAGTGCGGATTTCGTGACTCATGGTCGCTAAGAATTGACTCTTAGCTTCGCTCGCTTGTTCGGCCTCACGCGCAGCGGCCTCAGCGATTGCTTTAGCAGTCTCCAACTCCGCGACGACTGCGTGCTGACGTTGATTCGCACGCCGAAGTTCCATCAAGTTCATCACGCCTTGACTCAACACTCGCAGTGCTTTCAGTTGCCTGGGGTCGAGCTTTCGAGGCTTTTCATCCAGTACGCAAAGTGTGCCAATGGCATGGCCGGTGGAAGTGACGAGCGGAGCCCCAGCATAGAAGCGAAGATTGGGCTGATCTGTGACCAAAGGGTTGTCGCGAAATCGCGGATCTTTGAGCGTGTCTTCTACCACGAATAGTTCGTACGGCTCCTCGATGGCGTGGGCGCAGAAGGCGATGGCACGGGGAGTTTCAGAGGGATCCATGCCCACTCTGGCTTTGAACCATTGCCGACTTTCGTCCACTAAAGTGATGAGGGACATGGGGGCTTGGCAAAGTTCCGCCGCCAATAGGACCACATTTTCGTACTCCACCTCTGACTCAGTATCAAGGACCTCGTAAGACTTAAGTTCTCGAACACGATCAGTTTCGGTGAATAGAATGGAATCCTTTAACATATTTGTAGAATATGCACCGACTTGAAAACACGCAATCTATTTATTACTAGTGCTTTATGAGGTGTTTAGAGCCTTTCCCAAGGAAGGCTGATTTCGCGACTCCCAAAATTTCAGGTGTTCAAGTTATCAGTTCACTTCAAGGGGGGATACCCTGCTCCTCTTTTTGAGCGATGTTTTGGTCTCGGCGTGCCCCAACATGCCTATTCCATTGGGAGGAGGACGCAGGTCTCCCTGGGGGCAATACTTACTTCAGCTAGTGTGGGATACTCTCTTATTCTTCCAGTCGGGCCAATTCCTTCTCAGCGGCGGCCTTGCTCGGGCGTGTCTTCTTTCGTCTGTAAAAGCGGACTGGCCCCCCGAGGGGTGGGGTGCAAAACCCAGTCTGGCCCCGCAAGTGGGCTTCGGCCTCAATGAGCGAGATCTCAGTCTTAACCACAAAATAAATCGTCCCATGATGACCGAAAACCCAGAACAGAAACTCCCAGATAATGCCCTCGAAGCAATCCTCAACCACGGACTCGAAGGTCTCCCCCAAGCCTCCTCCATCCTCATCAACCAAGCCATGAGTCAGCAAAGCCACCAAACAACGCGACGAACAAATCCAAGCCTGGCGCACCAGACCCATTGGGGAAATCTCCCACCTCGTCGTCGACCCCATATATGAAGATGTCCGCTACGACATTTCAGTCTCAAAGAACGCGGCCTCTCCCTCCCAAAATCCATCACCCGCGATGCCCACGAAGGACTCAAAGCCGCGCTCAAAACCGTCTTTCCATCCAGCCCCTGGCAACGTTGCCAATTCCACCTCCAGCAAAACGCCCAGGCCGACGTCCCCAAGCTCACCATGCGCCTTCCCGTCGCCGCCGACATCCGCGCCATTTCAACGCCCCCAGCCTTGAAGAAGCCCGCGAACAGTTAGAAAACCTCAACAAACAAATCCGTCGCCGCACCAAAGTCGTCTCCCTCTTTCCGAACAAAGAAAGCGGCCTGCGTCTCATCGCCTCCATCCTCATGGAAAGCTCAGACGACTGGGAAAGCGGCCGCAGCTCCCTCAA
>JBLHUR010000124.1:0-17425 GCA_047629805.1 Akkermansiaceae bacterium
TGCTCCTCCTTGGTGACGCGGTGAATGCGCCCAATTTCACCACGCTTCAGTTGAGCCCTGATTTCCCGAGCCAGCTTTTCAGCATCCGTTTTGGTTTTGCGATCCTTCACCTGACGCGGCATCCCCGGAGGGCTCCATGCCACTTTCCACGGTCTTCCTGGAGAGGATGGTGAATAGAGCTTCACAGGGCCAATTTGTGAGTCCAGGGGCATGAAGTCACCCTACAAAAACACACAGAAAACACACGGGTTTTTCGCCAAAATCGGCCAAATACGGCCATTACGAGCCCTCCAAAAAAGACCACAAAAAACCCGAAATCAACTGATTTACAGTCAATTACGGGTCTTTTGAAGATGGTGGAGGCGACGGGAATTGAACCCGTGTCCTAAATGCCTTTCACGAAGGCGTCTACAGGTATAGCCAGGCGTTTGCTGCTTTAAAATCAATGAGCCTCACCTAGCCCGTTCACTGATTCGATGACCCTGTTGAATCTCACTACCTTGCCCGGATCCCCGACTCAGTAGCCAGCCTATTAAGTAGTCGCCCCGCCCCGTAATAGGCGTCAAGATTGGGACGTCGCTGTCAATTAAGCAGCAAGTGCGAGCTCGTTAGAGTCTGCAATTATTTGTTTTGAGCGGCTTTTTAAAGAGGCCAACCGATCAACCTCTACATGCAGCCAGCGTTAATAACATTCAGTCGAAACCAGAACGCCCCCACAAGCTCAATACAAGATGCAGTGGGGAACTAATTTATTCAACCCAAATCGCTTTTCTACCATAGATTCTCTCACACCTCTGATTTGATGACCTTTCGCCCACTCCTCCCTATCCTTGCCGCAAGCTCCCTTTTTCTGAAGGCGGAGCCCCTCAGCTCACTTCAAGAGGCCAGTGGCACCGACAAACTCCACGTCGAGCTTCTCAATCTCGCAAATGGCACCGCCCTCCTCCGCCGCGCTGATGGTCAGGAGTTCGATCCCCCCTCGCCTACCTCTCCGAAGAATCCCGCAGCGACATTCGCAACACCTGGATGGCCCACCGAGCAAAAGTCGAAAAGCACCTCGCACCACTCAACAAAGCCCTCGGCCGCCCCCCTCTTCGCCAGCAACGGCAACCTTTGGAACGAAGCCACCGGCCACGTTGCGTAACGCCTCCGCCTTCCGCTCGAATCCCAAACTCCCTTCACAAGGAGCTACCGCCTCTACACCCGTAGCGGATATTCCTTCGCCGGAGCCAAGCCAAAGACGGTCATCGCCTACGGAGATCACAAAGACCGGACCCTCCCCTTCTCAATCAAGTGGCCTTCACCACACGCAGCAAAGGCGGACGCACCGCGCGCGAAATCACCCTCAAGTCGCTCGCCCCAAATAAGATCAAACGCTACCTCGACAAAGGCGTCCCCATCCTCTGGCAGATGTGCA
Organism: Akkermansiaceae bacterium; assembly: GCA_047629805.1. Lineage (GTDB taxonomy): Bacteria > Verrucomicrobiota > Verrucomicrobiia > Verrucomicrobiales > Akkermansiaceae > SW10. The sequence goes on from JBLHUR010000124.1 coordinate 1,418, forward strand.
GCCTCTCCGGCTACAACCAAATCGCCCGCGCCCGCGCCCGCCGAGGTGTCAAAGACTGGACCGACTACACCACCAAGATCGCTACCGCCGCCGAAAAAAACGCTAAAACCCTCCAGGAAAGAGGGAATTACCACATCTGCATGATCATCGGCTACAACGAAACCACCAACGAGATCGCCGTCAGCGACTCCTGGGGAAAAAATCACACCATCCGCTGGATCCACCTCGATGAAGCCGAAGCCGTCAGCAACAAAAACGGCTTCGTCATCGACATCTAAAGGGAAGGACATCTCTCCTGAGTTTCCAACCGTGCGGGCCCCGGAACAATCAGCTCACCGGGATTACCAGCACCACCGGGTTGTGATCCGAGTTCACCGGATCCCCGTCCATCAGCACCTGAAACTTCGCTTTTCCAATCGAGGGACTCGTGAAAATATGATCAATCCGAAGCCCTGGTTTGAAGCCCGTCTTCCAATAATTGAACGTCAGCTTTTGGTCATCTCCTCCGTGATCAATCAAGATCTTGGAATTCAGCAGAGTCTTGATCGCCGGATTGTCAGTGGTGGCATTGAAGTCCCCCATCATAATCACCGGATCCTCACCGTGCTTCCGCGCCTTGATTCGCTTCAAAATCAACTCCGCAGCCTTTTCCCGTGAAGGCTGGCTCTGGTGATCCCAGTGCGTGTTATAAACGTACATCGCCTTGCCATCTTTCCCGATCAATCGCGCCCACGAACAAATCCGCGTCACGCCATTCCCCCAGGTCATACTCCCCGGAACCTCGGGAGTATCCGAGAGCCAAAAGGTCCCCTGCTCCTTCGGATCCGCCGTCCAAATCACCGGATCATAAAACAAAGGCGAATATTCCCCGCCCTTCTTGCCATCGGCCCGGCCAACCCCAAGCAGTTTAAAAGTAGGGAGCCCCTTCTGCACATCCTCCACCTGATTGTGCTTCGCCTCCTGAAGCCCGATGATTGAAAAAGAACCGTTCTTGAGAAATTTCACAACCCCGGGAGTCCGCTTGCTCCAATCCCGGTCACCTCGATCCCCCCCCGTATCCTGCCGAATGTTATACGAGGTCACTTTAATTTCCCCCGCCATTGCGAAAGCTGGCATCCAAAGAAGAAGAAGAAGAAGTCGTTTCATAAATTTAACTAAGCAGCTTTTCCTTCAAAGCGCGAGCCCGTGCTTCCACTCCGGTTCCGCCCACGACATTCACGTGCCCCAATTTTCGCCGTTCACCCGGACTACTCTTCCCATAAAGGTGAAGCTTCGCCCCTTCGGTCTCAAAAATTTCGGCCAGCTTAAGCTCGGGATTCCACATATCGCCCAGTAAATTCACCATCACCGTCTCTCCCAGCAATTCGGGAGATCCCAGTGGCAACCCGCAAACCGCACGAAGCTGCTGCTCAAATTGAGAAGTCACACATCCATTCATCGTGAAGTGCCCCGAATTGTGAGGGCGCGGAGCCATTTCATTCACGACAACTCGACCCGATTTCTCAACAAAAAACTCCACTGCCAAAAGGCCCCGATAGCCCAACTCCTCCGCCAAGCGAATCGCGGTCGCTTCCGCCTCTTCCAAGGTCTCTTTCGAAACCCTCGCAGGCACAATCGTAAGATCTAAAATATGATTCCGATGCTCATTCTCAGCCACCGGAAACGCGAGACATTGCCCCCCTTTGGCCCGAGCTACTAAAACCGAAACCTCACACTGAAAATCAACAAAGCCCTCCAACACCGAAGGCTCTCCCTGAACTGATTCCCAAGCCGCTTCAAGTTGGCCGGCAGCCGTAATCTTTACCTGCCCCTTCCCGTCATAACCAAAGGCCGCCGTCTTCAAAACCGTCGCCGGTCCAACCTCCTCATAAGCCGATTGCAATTCCTCCAGTGAATTCACCAAAGCAAAGGGCGCACAAGGAATTCCATGCTCTCTCAAAAACGTTTTCTCCCGCGAACGATGCTGACTAATCCCGATGCTCTCCGCAGACGGAAAAAGCCCCACCGCATCCTCAACCTTCCGCAACGTCTCCAGCGGAATATTCTCAAACTCCACCGTCGCGACATCCACTTGCCGGCAAAATTCCTCATGCGCCTCTTCGTCATCAAACTTCCGCTTGATCAGAACATCCGCCACTCCCTCCGTCGGCTCCGCCGTCGGCGTTCCACTCCACACCACCGTGCGCAAACCCATCCGCCGAGCATCCAAACAGAGCATCCGCGCCAGCTGTCCCCCACCGAGAATCCCTAGAGTCATCATCACGCTTTCGGAGGAAGTACTTTTCCAAGAACCGTGTCTCTTTGATCAACGCGAAACTTCTCCAGTTTCGCCGTCAGATCATCACAACTCGTCGCCAAAATCGAGACCGCTGAAAGCCCCGCGTTTCCCGCGCCCGCTTCTCCAATTGCAAAGGTCGCCACCGGAATTCCCTTCGGCATCTGTACAATCGAAAGGAGGGAATCCATCCCGCTCAAGGCCCGCGATTGCACTGGCACTCCCAACACCGGTAACACCGTCATCGATGCCACCATGCCCGGCAAATGCGCCGCTCCACCCGCTCCCGCGATGATCACTTTCAAGCCCCGCTCTTTCGCCGTCTTAGAATACTCCACCAGCAACTCCGGAGTCCGATGCGCACTCACCACCCGTGCCTCGTAAGGCACGCCAAACTGCTCCAAAACCTCAACGGCTTTTTCCATCGTCGGCCAATCGGAATCACTTCCCATCACCACTCCTACCAGAGGACTTACTGCTTCGCTCACGCCGACAGTATCACTACGCCTCACCCTCGCTGGCAAGCCCCAGATCAGTCAGTCTGCCATTCGTGAGTCGATAAATCCAACTATGCAACTTCACATCATGCCCAGCCTGCCAAGCATCTTGGATCACCGTCGTGCGGCTTAGATTCCTCTTCTGAGTCAGCACATTCAGCTCACAAAGCCGATCTTTCCGGCCCTCTTCGCTGAGTTCCTTCAACTCATCTTCATGGGCCTCCGCAATATCGCCAATGTTCCGGATCCAGTTATCAATCAGTCCGTGGCGGATCCCATCCACCGAAGCCGAAACCCCACCGCAACCATAGTGACCACACACGATCACGTGCTCTACCTTCAAAACCTCCACCGCAAACTGCACCACCGAGAGCATATTCAAGTCAGTTTGACTCACGACATTGGCAACATTCCGATGCACAAAAACCTCCCCCGGATTCAACCCCGTAATCTGATTCGCCGGCACCCGGCTGTCCGAACACCCGATCCAGAGATACCTCGGTGATTGCTGCTTCGCCAGCTTCTCAAAGAACCCCGGATCCGTGAGCTCCTGCTCCTCCGCCCAAAGTTTGTTCTGCTCAAATAACTTCGCTAGTGTCTTCACGACGCCAATCTATCAAGTCCTCCGAGTCTGAGAAGCCCAAGTTGAAGACATCTCAATCACTCTTCGATCGAGATCAATTCCACCTCAAACTCCAAGGTCGCATTAGGGGGAATGGAACCACCCATGCCCTGCCTCCCATACGCCAGATCAGGAGGAATAATAAAGCGATACTTCGACCCCGGCTTCATCAACTGCAAGCCCTCGCCCCATCCTTTGATCACCGCATGTAAACCAAACACCGCCGGCTCCCCCCGCTCCCGACTACTGTCAAAAATCGTGCCGTCATCAAAAGTCCCAACATAGTGAACTTTGACAATCTCGCGTGTTTTCATTCGCCTCTGTTAGCCATTCCTTCGAGCGGTATCAATCCCCATCATTTCAACAAAGCGTGGTTCCTTGAAAAAATTCCGTGGCCCCGCCCCTCTCCACCCCGTAACAACCTACCCATGGACTCACTCTTCGCACCGGACGATACACCGTCAGAAATGATGTCCAACCACAGCAGCGAACCCCTCGCCGCCCGCATGCGTCCCCGCACCATGGCCGAGATCGCGGGCCAACAACACATCCTCGCCGAGGGTAAACTCCTCCGTCGCGCCATCGAGGCCGACCGCTTCACCTCCCTCATTTTCTACGGCCCTCCCGGCACTGGAAAAACCACCCTCGCCAATGTCATCGCCCGCACCACCGGCTCCCGCTTTGAATCCCTCAACGGAGTCGAATCCAACGTCGCCGAAATCCGCGCAAAAATCGAAGCCGCCCGCACTTTTCAAACCCTCCGAGACCAAACCACCGTCCTCTTCATCGACGAAATCCACCGCTTCAACAAAGCCCAACAAGACACCCTCCTCCCCCACCTCGAACGCGGCACCGTCCGCTTCATCGGAGCCACCACCCACAATCCCTACTTCTACGTCAACTCCCCCCTCGTCTCCCGCTCCCAGGTTTTCCAACTCGAACCCGTCGCCACCGCCGACCTCATTCCCCTCCTCCACCGCGCCATTCATGACGAAGAACGGGGCTTTGGAAAAATGACCATCGAGGCCCACGACGACGCCCTCCACCACCTCGCCGAAAAAGCCGATGGCGACGCCCGCAAAGCCCTCACCGCGCTCGAACTTGCAATTCTCACCACCCCGCCCGTCGATGGCACCGTCATCCTCGACCTCGCCATCGCCGCCGAATCCATTCAACAAAAGGCCGTCCTCTACGACTCCGATGGCGACCAGCACTACGACACCATCTCCGCCTTCATCAAGTCCATCCGCGGCTCTGATCCCGATGCCGCCCTCTACTGGCTCGCCAAAATGCTCTACGCCGGAGAAGACCCCCGTTTCATCGCCCGACGTCTCGTCATTTCCGCCTCCGAAGACATCGGCCTCGCTGACTCCTCCGCCCTCCAAATCGCCATCGCCGCCCAACAAGCCTTCGAATTCCTCGGTATGCCCGAGGGCCGAATCCCCCTCGCCCACGCCACCGTCCACCTCGCCACCGCCCCCAAATCAGCCTCCGCCTACAAAGCCCTCGGATTCGCCCAAGCCGACATCGAAAAAGGAGCCACCCTCAAAGTCCCCGACCACCTCGTGACCCGTTTCCGCAAAAAGATCGCCGAAGAATCAGGAGTCGAAAAAGCCGCGATGCAATACCTCTACTCACACGACTACGAAGGCAACTTCACCCCCCAAGCCTACCTCCCCGAAGGCCGCACCTACTACAAGCCCACCGAAAACGGCATGGAAAAACGCATCAAAGAACGCCTCGCCCACTGGCGAAGCCAGTTTGAGAAATAAAGTCGTGGCGCCTTTGGCACTTAGGAACCAGACCCCCGAAGGATGAAGACTCTCTTGTGTATAAGACTCAGGACTGAAGTGCGGGGCTTTGGACAAGCCTCCTTGCTGGATTTCAGGACAGCCTCAAAAAACCCTCGCCAATCAGGCTCCATCCGATATTTTCACCAGCAGATCGAGTTTTCCGTTTTACCCGAGAACGTCTAGTCATGAAGTATGATACCCCGGAAAAAGTTGCCTGCGCCATTCGCAAACTCCACGCCAAGAAGATGTCGCTCAATATCAGCGCGGTGCGGACCTCCCACCCCGACTTGCTGGCGGCCGCTTACACCTTGAAACCGTTTCTGGGATGGAAGCGGGCGCTCGAACTGGCCGGTCTGAATTACGACACCATCCGTGCCCACTATATCGATGAAATCCCCTGCCTGATTTGCGGCGATACCTTCGTTCTTTTGAATGCCCACCTTGAAAAAGCTCATCAAGTCACCGCTGAAGAATATCGGGAGGAATTCCCCGATGCCGACCTCATGTCCGAGGTCATGAGATTTCGCAAGGGCGGGATTCTGGACCGGCACCCGGACCGCCTCCCCGATTGGGAACCGGCCTTGTCCATCGAATACGCCCTCGATAAAACCTCCGAATATTACCAGCGGGGATTCGATGTCCATTACACGAATCTCAATGCCATCGATTCCGCGATCACGATCAAGCTCCTGAGAGAACTCAAGGAAGGGTGGGATCTCGTCATGGAGAAAATCGGAGTCGATCCGACCGCCCATCGTCGGACCATTCGTGAGGACGACTTTACCATCGAAGAATTCGCGGAATGGCTTCTGGAACGGCAGGAAGCCGGTCTCAAAAACACCATGGAAGCCGTCATGGATCTTCATCAAACAGAACTCGAGGGACCCGTCGATTTACGAAATCGCATCGTAGCCTGGGCCCTGGCCTTCCACCACCGCAGTTGGACGGAGGCACTAGAAGCCAGCGGCCTCGATCTCAGTCATCCCGCCTATAACGAACGGCATTTCCCGGACGCGCAATCTCTGCTCGAAGCGATTCGTGAGATCGCCGCCGCCGGTCGCCCCACCGCCTTTCTGGACGCGGTTCGGAACCGCAATGACGCCACCATCGTCTTTTCAGCTCCCCGGTATTTCAAAACATGGACCAAGGCTCTCAAGGCGGCGGGCGTGCCCGCCACAACCGAACATCGGGAACTCGATCAGAAAGCAAAAGTCATTTTACATCTTAAGAAGCACCTTGAGAACGGCTACCGGGTCGATGAAGCCTCGATGTGGATCGGGACGCGGCGCGATCCGATCCTCTTCAAAGCCACCTTCAATTTCTTCCCAAACTGGCGGGCGGCGGTGAAAGCGGCAGGCGGGAATAAGGTTCGCTTCACAAATGAAGCCGGACGGGATAATCCCTTTCTCACCAAGGAAAAAGTGATCCGGGAGTTTCAAAAACTCCATCGCGCTAAAAGGTTCGCCAGCGAACGCCGGCTGCCCCGCGACCCGCGAAACACAGCCTTGGTCGCGATGGCCCACGGATTTTTCGGAGGCTGGCGGGATGCCGCAGTTGCCGCCGGGATCGATCCCAAATCATACAATGACAAAAACCTCAATCCCACCGGCCGCTATCCGACCAAGGAAGACGTCATCGAGGGAATCCTCCTCCGACACAAAAAGGGCGCCCCCATGAATGCGCGCTCCCTTACCGTCGGCGAAAATGCGGACTACGCCTTGATCACCACCGCGCGCAAATTTTTCAAAAACTGGGGGGATGCCATGACGGTCGCCGGATTGGACTACTCCGCCGTGGTGCGGAAAAAACAAGACTACTCGGTCGCGCGCGCCAGCAATCAGTATAGAACTAAGAAGGAAGTCGTCGCAGGGATTCGCAAACGTTTTAAAGCGGGACAGCATCTCAATTCCCGGTCTCTAAGCCATGATCCCAAGCAGCGGGATTACCCCTTGATCCGGGTGGCACGAGAATTGTTCGGTAGTTGGGACAAGGCCCTCGCCGCCGCCGGATTCGATCCCGCCCTGATCCGCCGCAACCGGGCTTCGGAGAACTAGCTATTCACCCGACTCCCCTTCCAAGCCCCGCTGCAACCCCTCCCATAACCTCTGTCTCAAATCTCCCCCGCGGCCCACCCGCTCACTCTGCCTCACCGCCCTCGGATCTCCCACAAAAGGCTGCGGCGCTCTCTCAAGAACCTTGGCAATATCATCTCCCGGTAAAATCAACGTACTGATCCTCCCAGCACGTGCGATCACCATACCCACGATTCGACCCTCCAAATCGACCACCGGCAAGCCCGCGTCTTTACTCTCCAGCTCCATATCGGACTGGATGACATTCCCAAAATCACCTCTGACCCGGCTCTGTGTTCCACTCATCCGGTCCATTCTTTCCAAACGGCGGGATTCCCCCTCATCAATCTCCCGCCCCTTCAAAGTCGGCTTCACTTTAAAAGTCTTATTTGCGCGCAAAAACTCGATCTCCGGCTGCCCGCCCCTCTCAAGCCGACGTAGTCGTGTCGATAACTCGTAGAAACCTCGTACATTCTCGCCTTCGATAATGGTAATGATATCCCCGGCCCTGATCCCCACCTCCTCCGCCGCTGATCCCCGGACCACCGCCTGCACTCTCACGCCCGCGCCCGCCTCAGCGATATCCATCTGAATCCCCAAAAAACCTTGATCAAGCGTCTTGAGACTCCGCTCCTTCACGCTCAAGACCCCCATCGCCTGGGCCTCGCCATCAGATCTCACCGCTGCCAGAAAAGCCCCTTCTTCCAAAGTCTCAGCATCCCCCCACCTCGCAGCCTCGGCTGTCAACCCAGGGACTTTCAGCACCGCTAGATCATACTCAGGATAGGTTCCCACCACCTTAGCAACAAGAGCCACCTTTTCCCGGTTTGCCGTAAAAAGCGCTTGCCCGGCCAGCACTTCACTCGCTTTCGTAAGGAGCTTCCCATCACCAATCGCAATTCCATAAGCCACGCGCTCACGTCCCGCATAGATGGGATAGACAACCTCCTTCGCCGCAAAATTCACCGCTCGGAGCGCCTTGAAAATCGCATCCGATTGCGCATCCGTTGTTTCACGATCGGCCGCCGGGATCTTGGGCGAACGTATCTGGGCCTGAAGCCCGGTTGTCATCAAAAGAATCAAAAATAAAAGTGCTTTCATATCAGTTTATCGGCGTTGGTTTTTATAAATCGTTCCAAGTCGGGCCAGTGTCACCGTCTTGCTCATTTTCTCACCATCGCGGGTGAATTTCACTTCGACTTCATCTCCGGGGATAAAATCCACGAAAATCTCAGAAAGGTCCTCAACCACTGACAATTCCTCGCCACCGATCGAGGTGACGAGATCCCCGGGAAGAAAACCCACCTCAAAGGCCGGGCCACCTTGCGGCACTTCCTCCACCACCAAGCCATTCTCGGTCGCCTTCAGATTCAAACCCATCACCGGACGGTTGGGATCACGTCGATCCCCGCCTAGCACCCCCCAGGATTTCCCAACAAGCATCTTTTCCCATGAGTCCTTGAATCCCGAAATCCCAGCGTGGTTATTGATCTGCCGATTCGGACTGATGTTGGAATGAATCCCCACCACACGTCCCTTAAGATCAAAAAGTGGCCCGCCACTGTCGCCCCCGATCAAAGTGCAATCAGTCGTGATGAAATCGAGCGCCCGCATCGTCATTACCCTCCCAAAACGCACCGGAGGGCGGCGAGTTGGATCGTATCCTTTCGGATGCCCCATCGACACCACGAAGTCCCCCACCTCCAGCGTATCTGCCTCAGCCACTTCCGAAAAAGGCCAAGGGCCCTCGCCCACCAGTTTCGCCATCGCAGCATCCCTCGTGTAATTGGCACCCAAAACCCGCGCCTTCTCCTGGCGACCATCAGGGAAAATCACCGTCATCATCTTACTTCCCTCGATCACGTGGGCCGCCGTCAAAATCAGACCATCGCTCGAAACAATGACACCACTTCCCGACGCCCCAAGCTCTGGAGCAACCAGTGAAACTGTCGTAGCGGTATTATCTCTTACCACCTTCTGAACCTGCTGTTCCAGCTTTTTGAGATCCCCGAGACTCTCGACCCTTGGAACTGCCGAAAGCAATGCCGCCGTCGAAAGCACAAAAATTGGAATGAGTGTTTTAATCATAATTTTTACTAGAGTATCGATTGTTTAGAGTCTTCTTGTTTCCAAAAAATTCAAGAAAAGGGCTGATAAATTAAAATCCCTCCTCCTCCATCACTTGGACTGACAGCCTCTAAAGCAACAACCTACAACCATTTTCCGGATGATCACCGATCCCACCACCATTTCAAAAGCCCTCCTCCAAAGCCTCATCGAAGCTCCCCTTCTGGTCGATCAGCTCCCGGAGGCTACCGTTTTCCCTCGTCTTCAATTAGGCATCCCAACCTCAATCCCTCCCCTCAACCTTCAACAAAAACTCGGCCACCTCTACGAAGACGCCCTCGCCCTCCTCCTCAAATCCTCCCCCCACTTCGATCTCCTCGAACAAAGCCTCCAGATTCAAAAAGACATCCACACCACGGTCGGCGAACTCGATTTCCTCCTTCGCGACCTCGCCACCGACCAACTCATCCACCTCGAACTCGCCACCAAGTTCTACCTCGCCGTCGATACCCCATCCGGCCTCACCCTCCCCGGCCCCGACGCCCGCGACAACTACCTGAAGAAGCTCACCCGCCTCCGCAGCCATCAACTCCAACTCCCCACCCTTTTCAAAGACCACCTCCCCGAAAAATACCGATACCAATCCATCGTCACCCAACACCTTATCCACGGCTGTCTCTTCGACCACATCCACGCTCCCACCCCCGCCTCGCCAGAATTCATTACCCCAGACTGCCGCCGCGGCAAATGGCTCCACCTCCACGAAATCCCGACCCACTTCCCACCAAACACCGCCTTTCAAATCATCCCAAAACCCCTCTGGCCCGTCCCTCTCAACCTCCTCGAAAACATCCCCCTCAAACCCTGGGCACCCGACACCCCCATCGATCGCTGCCTCATGATCAAGCCTTCCTACACCACGATCCCACACTTCATCGCCCCCTCCGACTATCCCGATTCAACCAAAACCACAAACTGAACACCTCCATGCACTCCCTCTTTTTCCTCCTCGCCATCATCACCACCCTCCCCGCACAGCAGGCACCCTACGACGTCTTCCCGCCCGCCGATCCACCCTACTTTCGCGTCCGCTACGAAGCTTCCAATAAAATCGGTAAACTCGCTTTTCCCCATCCAATACACCGTCTGGATTCCCAGCGGAGCAAAACCCTCCGCGGCTTCAAGGTCCATCAGCATGGATGTGGCGTCGCTTCCGGCAAGTCCGGCCTCAACGCGGCCTTCGACCTCCACGGGCAGGCCTTTGCACAAAAGCACGACTGCGCCCTCATGGCCCCCTGCTTGCGACTCACTGGCACAGAGTTAATTGAGGAGACTCGTTCTAAAATTTTCATCGACCCCATCAGCTACCCGTCTCAGTAACCGAGATCATTTAAAGACTGAGTAGCCTCCTCCAATTGCGCCATCACGCCCTGAATGGCCTCATAAGCCATCCAGCTCAATACCACAGCGACCAGGGCCAATCCCACCTTCCACCAGAGATTAAGCTTGGGATGCAACAAGATCGAAGGCAGCGCAAGGATCGGAAAAACCAAAAACATCAGCACGATGAATGAGGTCCGCAGATAAAACGGCAACGCTTCATAAGCCTTCCCGACCAGGGCAGGCCGCTTCGACTCATCCAAAAACTCATTGCAGTATCGGCACTTCACCGCTTCCTCTTGAATCTCTTCCGCGCAAAAGGGGCACTTTTTCAAATCACTCATTCTGTATATACAATGTCATCTTTTTTGATGATGTCGAGCACGAGCCCACTTTCCATCCGCCTTTCTCTGAATCCCAACTACGAACCAGCTTCGTTGAAATAAACCGAGTCACACTCACCCTCATCGGGATACTTCTCCAGCACGTCCTAAACAAGCACCCCTCGCTTTTCCTCGAAATGCGCCCCCGTATCTTTCTCCAGCAGCCCGGCACTTGCAAGAGGCTGATCCCGATCAGGGCGTGGACGGCAGGCTTTTAACCATCCAACTCACTTTTTGGGGACTTTGGAGTCTAGTAGCTTGAGCAGCCCTCCCAGTGTTTTCAGAGCCAGTTTTGCTTTGAGATTTCTAGTCTTCAGGGCCGCCGCATTGATAGATATAGCGGCAGCTCCGAGCCCCTGAGAGCGGGCCTGCTCGACCACTTTCTTACGAATCTCGGGTGGCACGTGATCAAAGAGCTTTCGAGAAACCCCTTTGATCCCAGCACCAATCCCCGCGAACCAGTCCTCGGATGGTTTCTCTTCGCGTTCCGGCGCATCTTTTTTATCTACGACAATAATCGCCGTCACAGGCGGGGACTTCGCAGCCTTCTTGCTGGGTTTCTTCTCGGACATATCAACACTGATGTTTTCGGCTTAAGCTATCGTCCACTCCCCGCAACTCTTCAAGAGCAACTTCGAGGGAGGCCACATTCTCGGCCGCGATCATCTTGCTAACGTCCTGCCTACACCAGGCACAGGGCCGGTGAAATTGACACGACTACCCCGGGGTTATGGAGCACCCCTCCTAGAGGCTTGGGGGTAAATCTCCCCTAACTTAGAGTCCAGTCACGTCATGGGAGATCATGACCAAGAGGCGGTGAAAACCTTCAACTTTGTCGGCTGGAAGTAGGGCAAGACGACTGAATAAACAGCCCCCCATCCCTTGCCGCGATTCACCCGACGTTCCCACATCTATGCGGGATGCCACACTGCACGAGAGAAAATAAGAGTCTAACTCGCTGACAATCAGCAAAAAAAGGCGAAAAAAGGCGAAAAAATCAGCCCGCCAGAGCATCTTTGCACTGACTCTGTTTTTCGCCTCAAAATCGACGAGAGGAAGTGGCCGAGACGGATCTCTCATGGTTGTCAGCAACCGCTTCAGCGGAAAAGAAGCACTCCAGATCTACCGCCAGGGTTGGGGGATTGAGCGTCTTTTCGGGCATCTCAAGAAAAACGGATTTGACCTGGAAGCCACTCATATGACTGGTGCCACAATGCTTGAGCATGCTCTTTGCCCTCACGGTTTTGGCCTTCCATTTCAGCTTTGCATGGGGCTGTCGCTTCCGGGAAAGCACCCGCAAAATGACTGTGGCAGCGAGCCGCAAAAGTGTCTTTCGCTTGGGTCTGGAAGACCTCATGAGTCTGTTCGATCAAAGCAATCCAGACCCATCTCAGGAGGCGGGTCGGAGCGAATTTTGGCTATGGCTCCCGTCAGAAACCTTCCCCTCAATTTTCCTCGTGTCGTGTGCAACCCGACGAAGGAGGCACACCACGAAGCTGGGCGCCCCGACCATGACTTCACACAACACTCCGTAATCCGCACGGCGAATGCAAGGAGAGAGGAGACGACCGGCTGGAATGGTGCCCGGGTGGAAGGGCTGGGCGCGGATGAGCGACTAGGGTTTGGGGAAGGACCCACCCGATCAGGCACGGCGACGGATTACGGATGTTGTCAATCGAAGCAGAGCGGAGATGGACACTCCGCAGGAGGGCCCGCAGGGCGAGGCGAAGCCGGAGTCAAATGGCCATGGATGCTGGAGACGTGACAGCACGCACGGTCTGACAATTCGACCGACCATCGGGAGGCTGGTCTTTATGGCAAAACGCTTTGAGCCACCGAACAGCTTGGGGAGAGGATTTCAACGCCGTTACAAGGGGCTTTGCTATTCGTGCGGGTAACTGAACGCGAAAGCTCGATGGAGTATTCGCGGCAAAGATCTTCAAGCGGCACCTCGCGCTTGATCCGGTTAATGAGTTCGTCGGGTAATCGGGCCATAGCTTTTAAAAGGCTGTCAAGTTTCTGTTGTAAAATTTAACCCCATTTTGTTTTACTCTGAATTGTTGTAAAGACAACCCCAAAACGAACATTACCTATGAGACCGTGCTATCTTCGAGACCTCGCCATGACAGATGAACAAAGCAAGAGGTTCCACAAAGCTCTCGGAGAACGACTCCGCGAGATGCGCTCACGCGCTGATTTCACTCAGATGCAAGTCGCCGAGCAACTCGGCGTCAGCCAACAGGTTTACGCTTCCTACGAAGTTGGACGCTTGCGACTTCCGATTGCTCTTCTTCCTGACCTGGCTCAACTCTTTCAGGTTTCCGTCGAAGAGTTACTAGGACTCGCCGGAGGCAAGTCCAAGCCTGGCCCCGCACCCAAGCTACAACAGCAGATCGAGAAGATTTCCACTCTGCCACGCGCCAAGCAGAAGTTCGTTTCAGACTTCATCGAGACCGTCCTCCAACAAGCCTAAAAGCATGGGCCGTATCCCGATACAGCATCGCTCAATTGCGATTGGCGAAGCCTTCCAAACGCTTCTTTCCACCAAGCATCTCTACCAATCCTACGAGCTACCACTGGATTTCATTGATAAAATTATTGAGCAAGAAGAGTTCTCCTCAAGGCACATTAACGGGAAGTTAGAAGAGGAAGTTAAAAGTCATTCTTGGAAGCTTCTTCTCGGACAAGCCACCAAAGAACACAACGATTCCCCGATTGATTTCAGGATTTCAAACATCAAAACCTTCTGCCACACCTGCAACGAAAGGCAGGCTTTCAAAGTCTTCGATGGTTATGAACGGCACTGGCGCAACACTTGGGTTGAGGAAGCCAAGTTCAAACCTTTCAAGCCTTCGCCAATCTTCTATTTCGCTTTCCTCTGCCAAGGCTGCCAAGCCACCTCAGTGGATTTTCTCGTCGCACGAGAAGGCTTAAAACTTACCATTTGCGGACGCTCCCCTGTCGAAGCTATTCCTGCTCCCAACGACATTCCAAAGAAATTTCGGAAGCATTACTCAAATGCAGTTGTAGCTGCAAACGCGGGACAAGTGCTTGCCGGATTATTCCTGCTGCGAGTTTGCATCGAGCAGTTCTGGCATTCCACTGCCGAGGTCAAAGAGTTGGTTTCACGATCCGGTCGAGCAACTGGTGACGAGATGGGCGCTGCCTATAAAACAACACTTCCGGAAGATTTCAAAAGCCGCTTTCCAACATTACTTGAAGTCTATGGCGAACTCAGCGAAGCCATGCACACCGCTCGAGAAGATGCTGAGCTTTTTCAGTCAGCTTGCTCACGGATCATTGAGCACTTTGAAGCTCGCAGACTCTTCAAGATCAACACAACTACGAGCTGACCTTTTTTATTTTAGCCGCTCTTTCCCGGCCGCGTCAGCGGCCTTCTTCGACTTCCAGCCGCCAGCTTCTTTTCATTTCTGCGACCGATAGGGAGCGTGATTTTTGATCGACGAACCAACGTCGGTGTTGCACGGGATACTCTCATTAATGAGATCGATGAGGCCGACGCGGTGACACATTCGGGCGATTGCCGGGATGTGGCCGATTGGCAGCATGGTGGACTCATCGACGAATTCCTGGGCAGAAGAGGCAGGTTTGTTCATGAGGAAGAACGAACCACAATGTAAATACAAAGTGCATATTTATTTAATTTTCCACACGCCTTATTCTCCTAACTAACTGATAATAGGTGACTTAAAGATAGGAAATAATTCCATCCTGTATGGTGCGGAATGCCTGTTGAAGAGGTCTCCTTCAAACCAATTGGTCTTGTTCGGAATGGCGAGCCAGACATGTGAGTCACGAAAGACCACCCTGATTCCATCTCCCAGTCACCTCCGCAAATCAACCAAGCTTTCCTGCATTGATGGCGTGAGGATATATCGGGCCTCAACAGCATCGGCTCCCCGAACCACAAACATCTTTTCAAATTCCGGACTCTCCATCTTCTGAAGATTCCCTCCCAGTTTTTGGAGCTTTTTTCCGAACCACCCGAAATGGCGCTCCGCAACATCAGGCATGATCGACAACGGGGTCCGAAATTCCTTGTGAAAATCAGCTACGAAAAGGATCCCCTTGAAAACGGTCTCCCATCGAGTCGAGGTGTTCCCTTTGGAATCGGTTGAAATATGCTTCTCCTCCGCGTGGACTTCGGAAAACCTCACCTTGGTCTCCCCCAGCATTCCATGAATCAAGTCTTCACAGGAATAGCGATCGGGATCACCGCTAAAAAGTCCAGATTCATTGAAAACCGCTTCGAAAATCCCCTGCTCGGGCACATAGGTCATTTCCGGTTCCACCGCCTTGATGAGCTTTGCTAGAAAACCCACTTTAAACATGGCACGATAGCGTGTCGCCCCATTGCCAAAATAGATTTGATGTACAACCATAATTATGGTGTCTGGCACCAGAGTCCAAGGTTCAAGACCGCGTCAACGGTCTCGATTGCGGTGCCGACGACTACCTTGTGAAACCATTCTCGATGAAGGAACTGCTCGCTCGCGTGCGAGCCCTCCTGCGTCGGCAGTCACGGAGCCGGGCGATTCCCGACGAACTCCAACTCGGAGAGTTGCAATTCGATCTACGCACCCAGAATGCCACCCGGGAAGGACGGGCAATCGAGTTGAGCACCCGCGAGTGGGACATGCTAAAACTTCTCATCGCGGCCAAAGGTGAACCCGTCGTTCGAGAACAGTTTCTCGACGAAGTTTGGGAGTACAATGCCTGGCCCACGACCCGGATCGTGGACAACTTTATCGCCAAACTCCGTGCCAAGGTTGAACCTAATCCCACCCATCCGGATTTCATCGTGACCGTGCGTGGAGTGGGCTACAAGTTGCAGATGGGTAGGCCGAACAACCAGGAGTAATCGAAGTTTTCTGGCAACTGTTCAAAAACGTGATTCG
>JBLHUR010000125.1:0-17416 GCA_047629805.1 Akkermansiaceae bacterium
CGCCCAGCCTCCGCAAAAGCTCCTCCTCAGAAAGCCCCAACGACTCCCCCTTCTCACAGCCCGGGGGAACTTCCAGCAGCACATGGAGATGATTACTCATCAAAGAATATGACAAAATTTTGCACCCACTGAATTTTTCATACATCCGCAAAAGCACCCGAAGCTGCTCCTTCTCTTCAGCCTCTAAAACAAAGCGCCGATCCACAATTCGAGTAACGACGTGATAAATCGCAACGGGCGGACACTCCCCCGAGGAGTTCTTCGGAACCAAAAATCGACGCGGTTTCTTCATGACCCAGCCACTCTACGCAGCCAAGGATCCCCCGACAACAACTAATCCTGCAAATCGTCTGACACTTTAAATTGGAACCCACTACCCTGAAGCTATGAAAACTGTTGATGACGTGATCCAAAGCGCGCTGGCTTTGCCGCTCACAGACCGATCCTACGTGACCTCAAAGCTTATTGAGAGCCTTGAACAAGAAGACCAACTCACCGCCGGGGAGGTCACTGAATACGCGTGAGCCTTTCGACAACAACAAAAAACGGGCCCACAAATTCCGTGCTGTCGGTGGATCAGCTTTATCATTGTTTTGGAATGCCGCTCAGAAATTTGGTTGGATCATTAAAACTAGAAAAGATGAAGGTGTTATTTTTGGCTGTTTTTCTATTTTGTGGATGCAGTGATCAATCGGAAAGAAAGAAATTCACCTTCTTATTTAAGGAGGGTTTCACAGGATGGGTGATAGTTGAATTAGTTGCCAATAAAGGTGCTCAACCTGCCAATCCTAAGCCGATTTATGGGATATCAATCCCTGAAGGTGGTTCTTTGAAATTAGAAAATATTTTATTTCCTAAAACTTTTACACCTAGATACGCTTATTTAAGAGAAGATGGAGTGATCAGAGGGATATTCGATTTCCCAGGAACTGGAGTTCATGCTGAAAAATACGTCAGCACAGATACAGGAAGGAAGTTTTATGTCTTTTATCTTGGTAGCGAGAATGACGAGAGCTTTTCTTCAAGGCCAAATATACCGGGGTCTAAGTTGCCAAAAGATACTTCTGACTAAGTAGAACACCAAAATACGTTCAAGATACCGCACTGATAGCAAAGGTTCCTACAACGGCGTTGTAACCCTTCCCTCAAGCACTCCCCGGTGATCGACGTCTGAAGCCTGTCGGTGGTTCGAAAGTCCCAAGCACCCCGTCCTGTAACTCGATCGCTCCGGCACGCTGTCTGCGGTGCGGCACTCCGTTCTACCTCATGCTGATATACCCAGGTCTTTGGCGAACTTGAAAAACCACGAACGCACTGCCTAACGCAGTGCCATTCGCTTATGAACACCTCATTCAGGCCCGAGGCGAACAATACAAAATCTTCATCTGGATCTTGCTGGTGAGATTGGCGTATCGGAGGAGGAAGGCGGAGAAGTTCTTTGATCTTTGCTGAGCCGCCTTGGACGATGGCGAGATCGACTTTTCCTTCGCGAAGGAGTTTTTCATCTTTGAGTGAGGCTTCGGTTTGAACGGGGACGACATCGCAGCCGGTTTTTTCCTTTAAGGACATTCTGAGGGCTTTGCCGAATTCGTGATAGAAGCTGCCTTCGTGAGCGGTGGCGATACGGAATATTTTTGGGAGGGTGTCGTGGGTCGAAAACCAGACGATGACTAAAATGATGATGGCGATGGGTGTGATCGCGAGCCATCGTCGTTCGGCTTTGAGAAAGTCTGTCGGCATTTGACGAGAGATGAGCGGGTAGAGTGACCGAGACCAATGAGGGGTTCCGGGTGGGTGGAGTGGTGGGGCGGGAGATTAAATCACACTTTCAGCGCTCGGGAATTGGAGTGGTGAAAACCCTAGGGCGGCTCTTTGCTCTGCCGCTGGGCTAGGTTGGTTCGGACCGTTGGTGCCTTGAGAACTAGGCGAGGACGTCTTGGATGACGTGGCCGTGGACGTTTGTGAGGCGGCGTTCGAGGCCGTTGTGGTAGTAGGTGAGGCGTTCGTGATCGAGGCCGAGGAGGTGGAGGATGGTGGCGTTGAAGTCGTAGACGGAGACGGGGTCTTTTTCGGCTTTGGCGCCGAAGCGATCGGATTCGCCGTAGCTGAATCCTTTTTTTACGCCGGCTCCGCCGAGGAAGCAGGTAAAGGCATCGGGGTTGTGGTCGCGGCCGGTGCCGTTGCCTTGGAGGAAGGGCATGCGGCCAAATTCGGTGGCCCAGACGATAAGGGTGTCTTCGAGCATGCCGCGTTGTTTGAGGTCGGCGATGAGGGCCCCGGTGGGTTGATCCATGATCTCGGCCTGCATGCCGTGGCTGTCCTTGATGTTGGAGTGGGAGTCCCAGTTGGTGATGCCGTTTCCGCCGGAGGGATCGGAGCCGTTGAAGAGTTGCACGACACGGACCCCTTTTTCGAGGAGGCGGCGGGCGAGGATGCAGTTTTTGGCGTATTCTTTTTTGAGATCGGAGCCGGTGTCGGTGCCGTATTGTTTATGGATAGAGGTGGGTTCGTTCTTGAGATCCATGATTTCAGGAACCGAAATCTGCATCTTCCCAGCGAGTTCGTAGCTGGCGATGCGGGCGGCGAGATCGGCGTCACCGGGGAATTTTTCGAGGTGGTTTCCGTTGAGGCGTTTGAGGACTTCTGAGGTGAGTTTGTCGTCGGTTGAGGTGTAGCTGGCGGGGCGCTTGAGGTTGGCGGGGGGATTTTTGGCGTTGAAGTCGGTGCCTTGGAAGGAGGCGGGGAGGAAGCCGTTGCCGAAGTTGTTTTTTCCGGAGCGGGCCATACCGCGTGGGTCGTTGATGGCGACGAAGGCGGGGAGGTCTTCGTTATCAGATCCGAGGGCGTAGGTGGACCAGGCACCGAAGGAAGGGAAGCCTTCCATGGTGAATCCGGTGTTCATGAAGTTCTCGCCTTGCGGGTGGGCGGAGGTCTGGGTGTGGAGGGAGTGGATGAAGGAGAACTCATCGGCGTGGGAGCCGAGGTTGGGGAGAAGGTCGGAGATCATCTTGCCGGATTCGCCACGCGGTTTAAAATCCCAGAAGGGTTTGGCAATGTTTCCGGTGGGACCTTCGAAGGTGACGGCGGGAATACCGGGAGGTTTTTGACCGTGAAATTTGTAGAGGTCGGGTTTGTAGTCGAAGGTGTCGACGTGGGAGACAGCGCCGGGGCAGTAGATGACGAGGACTCTTTTTGCTTTGGCTTCAAGGTGGCTGGGTCGGGGGAGGTAGGGATTGTCTGGGTCGATGTTGGGGCGAATGGGGGTTTTGCCGCTGAAGTTCGCGGGGTTGTCTGATTCGGCTTGGAGGAGTTGGGCTAGGCCTAGGCCGCCCATGGAGAAGGCGGTGTTGCGCATGAAGCTGCGGCGGTTGAGGAGGTTGTGGCCGAAGGGAGAGAGGTTTTCTGGGTTCATGCGATGTGGCTTTGGGTTGTGGATTTGTCTCACGCAGAGCAGCGGAGCAGCAGAGGGTTGGGGGGGGATTGTTTTTGGAGAATACTTCGCTCTGCTGCTCCGCTGCTCTGCGTGAGGTTTTCTTAGGGCAGGAAGGCGAATTCGTTGGAGTTGATGAGGCTGCGGGAGAGGATGTGGAGGGGGATTGTTTGGACGGCTTTGAGTTCTTCCGGGCTTGGGGGGCGTTTTAGGATGAGTTGGAAGATGCGTTCGATGGGGGCGGCGGGGGATTCTTTTTTGGCGCGGTTGGCGATGAAGGCAGATTGCTCGACGACGAAGGGGGAGTTGAGGAGGTTGAGGGCTTGGAGGGGGGTGGTGGAGACGGGGCGTTTGGCGCGGACTTGGCCGCAGTCGGGGAAGTCGAAGGCGGTGAAGATCTGGTCGTCGACGCGGCGCATGCGTTCTTGGTAGAGCATGCGGCGCCAGGTGTCGGGGCCGTGGTTGTTGACCACTTCCCATTGGGCATAGGTCTTTTTGACGTTATGAATGCGGAAGCTTTTTCCACCGATCGTGGGGTCGAGTTTGCCGGAGGCTTGGAGGATGCCGTCGCGGATGACTTCGGCTTCGACGCGGCGGGGTGGGTAGCGCCAGAGGAGTTGGGTGGAGGCGTCTTTTTGGATGGCGGCGCTGTGGGGGGTGCTGGAGCGGCGGAAGGCCTTGGTCATCATGATTTGGCGGATCATGGATTTTGTGGACCAGCCTTTTTTGAGGTATTCGGAGGCGAGCCAGTCGAGGAGTTGAGGGTGGCTGGGAGGAGCGCCGGCGATGCCGAAGTCGGCGGTGGTGGGGACGATGCCGGTGCCGAAGAGGTGGTGCCAGATACGATTGATCATGACGCGGGAGGTGAGGGGGTGATCGGGTTTGGTGAGCCACTGCGCGAAGGCCATACGACGTTTCGGTTCGGGAGTATGGGAGTTGAGCCCGAGGTCGCCTTTTAGAATTTCAAAGCCCGCGGGTGGGACTTCGTCGCGCGGGTTCTCGGGGCTTCCGCGATGGAGGACTCTTGTCACGACGGGCTTATCAAAGCGGCCGATGAAGGCGTGGCGCGGTCCTTCGTTTTCGAGTGATTCGATGTGTTGGTGCAGGCGCTCCGAAGCTGCTTTTCGTTCGGGGTTTTTGTTGAGGGAAACTCGGGCGTCTTTCGTACTTCCGACTTCTTTCCATGAGTCATCCTCTTGTAAGGCGAGGATGCGGTATTGCGGGAATTTTGCTTCGTTTTTTGAGAAGAGGTAATCGGTCTCGAAGTAGTAGTCACGATTGAGGCTGAGGCGGAAACGGTTGATCTCTTGGGATTTGGGGAATTGGATTTCGATCCAGGGTTTTTTGTTGCTGCCTTTCGGAGCGAAGCCTTTCCAAACCATGGTGCCGTAGAGGCCGTCGTTGGCTTTGAAGACTTTGCTTCCTTCATCGATCATTTCTGGATCTTCCGTCAAGACGGTTCCCGCTGAGGCCGCGGCGAGGTTCTTGCGGTGATCTTTTGGGCCGAAGACTTCCAGTTCATCCAAGCGGACCCTTGGGTTTGTAAATTCCACGCGCAAGGTCTGCGTGTTCGTCTTTGGAAACACGAGGTCGGCGTAGCCGCCCCAATTTTCTTCCCAAAGTCCACGGTTTTTCCTGAGGATCGTTCTCTCTCGATTGAGGGGAGGATAGATTTCGGCGGCGCGTAATTTTTGCGGGTGATCTTTGGCCAGCTCCGGGAAGCGACCTGCGAACTCGACTCCTTGAAAGACGGCGGTGAGGGAGTAGTAGTCCTGGATGGAGATGGGGTCGAATTTGTGGTTGTGGCAGCGGGCGCAGGAGACGGTGACGCCGAGCATGGAGGCGCCGACGGTCTGCATGATTTCGTCCAGACGATCGGCGCGGGCTTGGCGGATGGCGGTGGGTTCACGTCCGACGGTGGCGGCGGGGACGTGGGGGCCGGCGACGAGGAAGCCGGTGGCTTCACCGACGCCAAGTTGATCGCCGGCGAGTTGCTCGGTGAGGAATTGGTCGTAGGGGAGGTCGTTGTTAAAAGAGCGAACGAGGTAGTCGCGGTAGGTCCATGATCCTTTGCGATAGAGGTTGGATTCGGAGCCGTTGGTTTCGGCCCAGCGGATGACGTCAAGCCAGTGTTGGGCCCAACGTTCGCCGAAGTGGGGGGAGTCGAGTTGGGAGTCGAGAAGGGCGGCGTAGGATTTTTCGGGGTCGGCTGCGTAGTTCTTTTCGAAGGTGGCGACTTGTTCCGGAGTGGGAGGGAGGCCGGTGAGGATGATGTTGACGCGCTGGATGAGGGCGCGGGCATCGGCGGGTTTATTTGGGGTGAGGTCGGCTTGGGTGAGCTTGGTGTTTAGGAAGGAGTCGATGGGGTTCTTTTCGTCGGAGGGAGGGGTGGGGCGCTTGACGGGTTGGAAGGACCAGTGATCGGTTTTGAGTTCGAGGACTTTATCCATTTGGCCGGGCCATTGTGCGCCTTCGGTGACCCAGGTGGTGAGGGTTGCGATTTGGTCCGCATTGAGAGGGTCGCCTTTGGACGGCATGGCCATTTCGTGGTCGGGGTCGGAGATGACCTCGATGAGGAAGCTCTTTTTTGGGTCGCCCGGGACGATGGCGGGGAGGCCGGAGTCGCCGCCTTTGAGCATGAGGGGACGTTGGTCGAGGCGGAGGGCGGATTTTTGCTTTTCAGGGCCGTGGCATTTGAGGCAGTTTTCGGCGAAAATGGGGGTGACGTCTTTTTCAAAATCGAGGGGGGCTGCGGACAGGGGTGTAAGCAGGGCGCCGAGGAGGAGGATTTGGAAGCGAGTGTCCATCGTGAATAGAACTACCTCAAATTGGGGGATCTATCGTGGGAAGGGTGGGTTTTTGGGGCTTGGTTGAGGGGGGCACTCTGGAGAGATGTCCTTCTTTTGGGGGCTAACGCTTTTTTAGGGCGAGGTAGTTGCGGGCGTCTTTGGTAAAGAAAGAGCGCTTGGTGGTGGGGCCGCCGGGGACGGAGTCGGAGACCCAGAGGTCGCAGGAGGTTCCTCCGTCGAGGTTGAGGGCGTATTGGAGATTGAATCCGGGGAGGGGTTGGGATTTGAGGTTGTTGGCGAGGCCTTGAAGGGTGGCGGTGTTGGCGTGGGCGAGGCCGAAGTGGTTTTGGCCGTCCCAGATGAGGAAGGAGCGGGGGCGTTCGTTTTTGGCGGAGAGGCCGGTGAGTGGCTCACCTTTCCAGACGAGGCGAGGGCCGGCTTGGAGGAGTTCGGGGGATTTTCGGTAGGATTGGCGGGTCGCGAGGGTGAGGTTTTTGGCATCGAGGATGCCGGTGCCGAGGAAGGAGGCGGAGTTGAATGTGCCTCGTGCTTCACCGCTGGTGATGACGAGGCCGAGGGGGGAACCATCGGGGTTGAAGAAGCCTCCGTTGATGGCGGCGAGGGAGCCTTGGGCTGCTGCTTGGGCCGATCTGAATTGGGAGCCGGGGCCGTTTTTTTGGTCGACGACTTTGAGGGTGTAGTCGCGGCGGTCGAAGGTGACGACGGTAAAAGTGGTGCCATTGAGGGACGCGGTGTGGACTTTGAGGGGGTGTGGATTGGAGGGAGCGGGAGGATGCGGGGTCACTTTGGGCGCGATTTCCTGGGTTGTGGGTGGGAGCGGGGGAGCTGGGATGACGGGAGCGGGTTGCTGGGGAGTGGCAGGTGTCTGGGCACTTGGGGAGGGGACTGAGCAGGAACTTAGGAGGGCGATGAGTGGGAAGAGGAGGAGTTTCATTTGACGGCGTGGGCGAGGAGGGTTTGGAAGTTGGGCGGACTTTCTTCGCGGTCGACGATGGCGGTTTCGACGTCAGAGAATCCAGCTGAGGCGATCATTTCGGCGAGTTCGACTTCGGGGAAGCCGAGCCAGGTGTCGTAGTAGAGTTCGCGGGCTTTTTCGAAGGTGTGTTGGAGGAGGTCGAGGACGATGAGGCGGCCGCCGGGTTTGAGGATGCGGTGGGCTTCGGAGAGGGCTCTGGCGGGGGATTCGGCGTGGTGGAGGGCTTGGGAGAGGATGGCGAGGTCAACGGAGGAGTCGTCGATGGGTGGGGATTCGATATCACCGAGGCGGTATTCGAGGTTGGGGAGATTGTTTTCTTTCGCGAGCTTTTGCCCGAATTCTACCATTTTTTCGGAGTTGTCGATGGCAATGACTTTTTTGGCGCGCTGGGCGATGAGTTGGGAGAGGGTGCCTTCGCCCGCTCCTAGGTCGGCGACGACGTCGTAGTTGAGGATTTTGAGCATGGCTTCGGCGAGGCCTTTCCAGGAGCGACCGGGGACGTATTCGCGGCCGAACTTTCCGGCGAGCTCGTCGAAGTAGGCGCGGACCTGGTCTTTTCGCTTTCTTAAAATGTGGCGGAGGGAGGAGTGGTCTTTTTTGGACTCGGGAAGCTCGGAGCCGGCTTGGCGGACGATTTTTTCCAAGGAGGAAGGTATCTGAGCTGAGTAGATGTTATTTTTGCCGGAGCGTTGATCGGTGACGAGGCCTTCTTTTTTGAGCTGGGAAAGCTGGGTGGAGATGCGGGATTGGCCCATGCCGAGGATTTGCTGGAGCTCGGCGACGGAGAGAGATTCCTCCCCGAGGAGCAGCAGAATGCGCAACCTTGTTGGGTCGGAGATCATTTTCAGGGAATTGAGAATTGACGGCATGGGAAAGGGTTGTTAGTTCGTATCAACGAATCGCGATTCGACGATATCAAAAAAAAGACCCATGAGCAAAAGCTTCATTTTCTCCTCAGAATCCGTCACCGAAGGGCATCCAGACAAAGTCTGTGATACCGTATCCGACGCTATCCTCGACGCCTGCCTTGAGCAAGACCCCAAGTCCCGTGTGGCTTGTGAGACTCTTGTGAAGGACAACGTCCTCGTTCTTGCCGGTGAAATCACTACCGGTGCCAACTTCAACTACGAAGAAGTGGCCCGCGAGGCCGTTCGTAAAATCGGCTACGATAGGACCTACGCTGACAACACGGAGTATTCATATACGTCGAAGTTTGAAGCTGAGGGCCTCTTTTTCATGAATCTTCTCGGAAAGCAGTCGCAAGACATTGCACAGGGAGTGGATGCCGATGCTGCCGCTTACAAGGACACCGCCGAGCAGGGTGCGGGGGACCAAGGGATCATGTTTGGCTATGCGGCCAATGATACCGAGGAACTGATGCCTGCTCCTGTGGCCTACGCCCACCGTTTGGGTGAGGCTTTAACAAATCTCCGCAAGGACCGCGTGCACACCTGGCTTCGTCCGGATTCCAAGACGCAGGTTTCGATGCACTATGAGAACGGCAAGCCTGTGAGCGTGACTGCAGTCGTCGTTTCTACGATGCATGCTGCTGAAATCGACACTCCTGAGATGCGCGAGATTCTCAAGCGTGACCTCATTGAAAAAGTGATCCCCGGTGAGCTGCTGCGAGACGATACCCAGTATCTCATCAATCCAACCGGACGTTTTGTGACGGGCGGGCCGGAAGGTGATGCCGGACTGACCGGACGTAAAATTATCGTGGATACTTATGGGGGCATGGGTCGTCACGGCGGTGGTGCTTTTTCTGGAAAAGATCCTTCGAAGGTTGACCGCTCCGCGGCCTACATGGCGCGTTGGGTTGCCAAGAACATCGTTGCCGCTGGTCTCGCGACCGAGTGTGAACTCCAGCTTGCTTACGCGATTGGGTATCCCGATCCAGTGAGTCTGAACGTCAATACTTTCGGCACGAATGAAGTCGATGAAGATAAGATCGAGAAAGCGGTGAAGGAAGTTTTCAGCTTCAAGGCCGCCAACATCGTTGCTCAGCTTGATCTTCTTCGCCCGATCTACGGCCAATCGACCAACTACGGTCACTTTGGATATTCTTCCGCTACGCTTCCGTGGGAGCAGTTGGACAAAGTTGATGCTCTCAAAGCCGCCCTCTAATTCACTCTCTACTAAAAATCATTATGTCAGATTACAAAGTCAAAGACATCGGCCTCGCCGATTTCGGTCGCAAGGAGCTCGATGTTGCTGAACACGAAATGCCCGGCCTCATGGCCACTCGCGAAAAGTATGGTCCCGCCAAGCCGCTCGATGGAGTGCGCGTCATGGGGTCGCTTCACATGACCATCCAGACTGCCGTCCTCATGGAGACTCTCCGCGAAGTCGGTGCTGATGTCCGTTGGTGTTCATGTAACATCTTCTCCACTCAAGACCACGCCGCCGCCGCGATGGCTGTGGCTGGTTACCCTGTCTTCGCTTGGAAAGGTGAGACTCTCGAAGAGTACTGGTGGTGCACTTGGCAGGCTCTGCAGTTCCCGAATCCAGACGGTGGACTTCCTCTCGGCCCTCAAATGATCGTGGACGATGGTGGCGACGCCACTCTCCTCATTCACAAAGGATATGAACTCGAAAACGGTTCTGACTGGGTCAATGAGCCTGCTTCTTCCACTGAAGAAGCAGTCATCAAAGAGCTCCTCAAAGATATTCACGCCAAGCAACCCGGCATCTTCCACGCTTGGGTTCCCGAACTTAAGGGGGTTTCCGAAGAGACCACGACTGGTGTTCATCGCCTCTATCAAATGCAGCGTGACGGGAAGCTTCTCTTCCCTGCGATCAACGTGAATGACTCGGTGACCAAGTCGAAATTTGACAACCTCTACGGTTGCCGCGAGTCGCTTATCGATGGCATCAAGCGCGCCACTGACGTGATGATCTCCGGTAAAGTTGGAGTGGTTTGTGGATACGGCGATGTTGGTAAAGGCTGTGCCCAAGCTCTCCGCGCCCAAGGTGCCCAGGTTGTTGTGACCGAAGTCGACCCCATCTGCGCGCTCCAGGCCGCGATGGAAGGCTTCCGCGTTCTTACGGTTGAAGACACTCTCGGGTGGGGCGACATCTACGTCACCACTACCGGAAACTTCAATATCATCCGCGCCGAGCACATGGACAAGATGAAGGACCAAGCGATCGTTTGTAACATCGGTCACTTCGATAATGAGATCCAGATTGCGGAGCTTGAAGCTCTTGACGGAATTGAGAAACTCAACATCAAGCCACAGGTCGACAAGTATACCTTCAAGACGGGCAACGCGATCTACATGCTCGCAGAAGGCCGTCTCGTGAACCTTGGTTGCGCCACCGGCCACCCGAGTTTCGTGATGAGCAACAGCTTCACCAACCAGACTCTTGCGCAGATCGCTCTTTGGGAAACCAAGGATACCCGCGAGATCGGAGTGGAAGTTCTTCCGAAGGAGCTTGATGAGGAAGTCGCACGACTTCACCTCGACAAGATCGGTGCCAAGCTGACCAAGCTTACGAAAGAGCAGGCTGACTACATCGATGTCCCGGCTGAAGGTCCTTACAAGCCTGCTCACTACCGTTACTAAGCGAAGGAGTAAGGGGAGGATGCACCCTTAGGGCATTTTCCCACTCTCCATATTTTCAAAGCCCGCCCTCCTCGGAGTGCGGGCTTTCTTTTGACGGATGATGAACACCGCGTGAGTTCGTGAGCGAATGATGAAGATCGGAGTTTGAGGAGCAAGTGATCAGCTTACAGGAGTTGATCCGAGTGCATTTACTGTCTCACCTAAGCCAAGCGGAGCACCACCGGAGGAAGTCGTATCGAAGTGCGGTTTGCATTTTAGAAGGTAACCCCACGCCGACGCTTGTCAGGGTATCGTTACACTCCGCACTATTTTCATTGTGCGAAATTATTGAGAACTTACTCGCGCATGCCCCTTTCTTTTACCGCAGCATCTTCTCCGACTCCGGATTATTCTCCGCCGGGAAGGATATTTAGGAAAAGGAAAGCCACAATGAATCCAAGAATACTAACCATCAGCACAGGGCCTAAAAGTTGACCGTCAGTTCTGTGCCGCCACTTTCCAACACTAATTAAAATCACACTCAAAACAACTGTTAGAGCGATAGGGTAAATTATATATATAAAGGTCAGAGATAAGATCCCAGAGGTTCCCTCTAACAGCAGCCCGCCCATTTGATTTACCCGCCCGAGGGTGCCGCCTACCAGAGGAACAAATACCGAGAGCAATAGTCCTATCAGCCATATATTTGATGGTTTTATCTTCAAAAGATTAAAAATCTGCACAACGAGGATCACGACAGAGGCCCCGGCTAGCACAAGCACGACAAATATGAGAATCAACTCCATCTAGGTGGGTGGATCTGGAGCGATTGAGGTAGGAACATTGGTTGCCTGCCGCCCACTCGCAGAACCTGCGTGCGGTTTTTCCGCACAAGGCTCCTCAGGATGATGCTCCGTCCGGTTTTCGATCTTGCTGGCTTCATTGGTGACTCACTTTCGTTCGTTCTCCGTGCCGCTGGGAATGTCAATGGCCTTTGGCTTGGTGCTACCGTCCATCTGAAATGTTACGAGTGCGAGTGATGTAGGGGCTGTTTTTTTCATGACGCCTGAGAATAGTGATAGAGCTTGAGAAGTTAAATCGATAAAGATAATTCAAATATCGATTCAAACAATATGCGGATCTAAATTCGGTGGCTCAATATTATATTAGCGGACAAGTTGGGGTGAGCAAAGCCGGTCGTGGCGACATGGAGTAGAATGCCATGGTCTACTCTGGCAAGATGGACGACCGGATCGGTCTCCTCGAAGGAGGAGCGATTCAGGAAATCCCGCAGGCCTCTTCAACTCCGGCACCCGCTGCCAATAAAGACGAGAGAGTTGCCCGCGGTAAAAATAAATACACCGCGATTTGTATGGCCTGTCACCAGGCGACTGGCGCGGGAATTCCGGAGGCCTTCCCTCCACTTGCGAAGTCGGACTACCTGAACGGCAGCAAAAGCAATTCGATCAGTGCGGTTGTTCATGGCTTGGCCGGTGAAGTTGAAGTGAATGGCCAGAAGTTTAACAGCATCATACCCAAGCTCGAACTGAGTGATGAGGACGTCGCCAATGTTCTGACCTACGTCTACAGCCAGCGCGGTAAAAACGGTAGCGAAGTCACCCATGAAGAGGTGAAAGCCGTTCGCGCATTGCCTCCCGTCCCGCTTTACACGACTGACAAGACAGCCCGCAAGGTCGCGACTTTTCGTCCCGATGTCACTTCGGTGACCGAGCGGGCGTTTCTCGATTTTGTAACTGAAAACCCGAAGTAGCAGCAGTCGTAGATCTCAAAGCTCTTTAGAGCCGGATCCTATCCTATCTGGGAGGGTCGCAAGTTCCTCGAGATTCCGTGACCGCTCGACTACCTCGTGTTCGTCACTCTCTTCATCTTTTTGGCCAAGCCCGGCTGAATGATCTGAAACGGGAAACGGTTTACTACGACGGCGATCGTACTTTATATGGGGTTTCTCCTCTTCCCGGCTCTCTGCCTCCTCGCCTGATTTTAATCTTATGCCCCCATCGAGTGATGGGCGAGCGACTGTATGTGGTGGGGCCATTCAGCTGGTGGCGGGGTTTAGCCCCCTGGCGGGGTTCATGAGTTTTGATTTCATGGTGGTTGTGGGACTCTTTAACATTGGGGTTTTGATGACGAGGGCTCTTCCGGGTCGGCGGAAACGAAGGGAGGTGACATTGCGGGAATCAATCTTGAGCTTTAGGAAAGGCGACGCTAGACAGCGGGATGAGTTCTATCGTTCGCGAGGGGCGGGCGACATGGATCCTCGCGTTGCCATTGATGGCCGGGCAGGTCAGCCAGATGCTGATGGGTCTGGTCGATACCTATATGATCGGGAAGCTCGGGACGGTGGAGCTGGCGGCGGCGACGCTGGCGCATTCGATTTTGCATCTACCCTTGATGCTGGGGATCGGGATTGCGATTGCGGTCTCGATTAAGGTTTCGCAGGGGCGGGGGGCGCAGGATAAGGCGATGGCGAAGTCGGCTTTGCGGGATGGTTTTTTGTTGAGTTTGGTTCTGGGAGTGGCGACTTTGATTTTGAGTTTTGTCGCGATTCCTCTGATGCCCTTGCTCCAGCAAGATCCGGAGGTGGTGGAAAGGTTACCGGTATTTTTCATCTTGGTGAGCCTCTCGATGACCCCGGCGCTCGCGAGTATGGCGGTGAGGAATCACTCCGATGCGATGGCGAAGCCTTGGCCGATATTCTGGATTATTTTTGCGGGAGTGTGGCTGAATGTTTTCCTCAATTGGGTCTTCATTGATGGGAATCTTGGGGCTCCTGCGATGGGCTTGGAAGGGGCTGGTTTGGCGACTTTGTTGGCGAGGATCGCGAGCCTCGCCGGTGCGATGTGGTGGTGTCGTCATAGTGAATTACTGCGGGAATGGTCGCCGCAGAGGTGGTTCCTGAAGCCGGACCGGAAGGAGCTGAAGGAATTTTGGAGTCTGGCTTGGCCGGCGAGTCTGCAGGTGTCGGCTGAGATTGGAGCCTTTGTGGTGGCGGCGCTTTTGATCGGGACTTTGGGGGCGGCGGCATTGGCGGCTCATCAGGTGGCGATGATGTGTGTGGCGACGACTTTCATGATTCCCTTGGGCCTCTCGATGGCGCTGACGGTGCAGATCGGGGAGGCGAAGGGGGCGGGGGAGTTTCATCGGTCACGTCCAATCTTGCTGAGTGGCTGGCTGATGGGCTTGGTGGTTTCGGCGGTTTTTGTGGGGATGTTTTTAGCTTTTGGGGATGTTTTGGCGCGGAGTTTTTTGACGGATCCGGGGCCGATTGAAATCGTGACGGGCTTGTTTTTGATTGCAGCGATTTTTCAGGTGGTGGATCATTCTCAGATTCTCTCGTCCGGGGTGCTGCGCGGGATGGATGATGTGAAGGGGCCGGCGTGGATAACGTTTTTATCCCACTGGTCGATAGGGATGCCCTTGGGGACAATCCTTTGTTTTTCGTTGGGGATGGGCTTAGCGGGAATCTGGTGGGGTTTAAGTGCGGGGCTGACATCCGCGGCGGTGCTTTTGGGATGGCGGGCTTGGCGGATGACGGGCAATCTGGATTGATACGAAAGCAAGGAAGCCAATTTTAAGATGGAAACGGCGACAAATTTTGGAGGTCCTTTTGTGATGATGTCGGAGAGTCTGGCCCCCGCGTGGGTGGAGGCGATGAAGGAAGCGCCCGATCCGGAGAAGGGACTCTACGGGGAGGTTTGCGGGACGATGTCCTTGATGCACGAGCTTGATTTTCAGGGGCGTGAAGTGCTGAGGTTGGGGGAAGATCCTTCTGGATAGCGGTGAGGCCGAGTCGGGTGGGCCAAGGTCTGGTTTTGGCGGATTGCGATTTTAGGGTCCTTGCGGTCGCGGCGAGGGTTCCATGGCTTCGTTCCTAGAGGAGCTTTGCCTTAAGGCCGTCAGTGACGATCTTGGGGTTGGCTTTGCCTTTGGAGGCTTTCATGACTTGGCCGGTGAGGAAGTTGAGGAGCTTTTCGTTGCCGCCTTGGATCTCGGCGACTTTTTCGGGGTTGGCGGCGATGACTTCGTCGATGAGGGCATCGATCGCGCCGGTGTCGGCGGGTTCGAAGCCGAGTTCTTTTGCCAAGGCGGCGGGGTCTTTTTCGGGGGCGTCCCAGAGGGCGGTGAAGAGGTCCTTGGCTTGGGTGTTGGAGACGGTTCCGGCTTCGATGAGGTTGAGGACCTCGGCGAGTTTTTCGGGGGTGACGGGGGAGTCTTTGATTTCAACGGACTTTTCGTTGAGGAGGCCGAGGAGGTTGTTGATGATCCAGTTGGCGACTTTTTTGCCGGGAGTTTTGGCGGAGGCCACGGTGCTTTCGAAGTAGGTGACGAGCTGGATGTCGCTGGTGATGACGGAGGCGTCGTATTCGGTGAGGCCGAGTTCTTTTTGGAAGCGGGCCGATTTTTCGTGGGGAAGCTCGGGGACGAGGGGGCGGACTTTCTCGATGTAGGCGGCGGTGGTGATGGGGAGGAGATCGGGATCGGCGAAGTAGCGGTAGTCGTGCGCGTCTTCCTTGGTGCGCATTTCCTGGGTTTCTTCGAGGTCCTCGTCCCAGCGCCAAGTGGCTTGGATGAGGGTTTCTCCGTTGTCGAGGGCTTCGCATTGGCGGGCGACTTCGTAGTAAATGGCGCGGCGCACGGCGGAGGTTGAGTTCATGTTTTTGAGCTCGATCTTGGTGCCAAGTTCGTCCTCCGGGTTTTTGCGGACGGAGATGTTCACGTCGCAACGCATTTGGCCTTTGTCCATGTCGGCGTCGGAAATACCACCGGCGATGAGGATTTGTTGGAGTGATTTGAGATAGGCGAAGGTTTCTTCGGCGGAGTCGAGGTCGGGCTCGGTGACGATCTCCATGAGGGGGGTGCCGGCGCGGTTGAAGTCGATGAGGGTAGAGTTGGCGAGGTGGGTGGACTTTGCGACGTCCTCCTCAAGGTGGATGCGGTTGAGCTCGACGATCTTGCCGGGGTTCAGGATGTTTTTTTGCGAGTCTTTGGGGTAATTGTGATCGTAGAGGGGGACGCCGCCGCCGAGGCAGAGGGGGAGATCCATCTGGGTGATCTGGTAATCCTTTGGCATGTCGGGGTAGAAGTAGTTCTTCCGATCCCAAACGACGGTGGGCGGGGTCTTGCACCCGAGGAGCATGCCGGAGAGGATGGTGCGCTCGATCGCGAACTCATTGAGCACCGGGAGGGCGCCGGGGAGACCGAGGCAGGTCGGGCAGGTGTGGGTGTTTGGCTCGTCGGCGAAAGAGGTCTTGCAACCGCAGAACATTTTGGTGTTCGTTTTGATTTGGCAATGAACCTCAAGTCCGATGGTGACGATGTAGTCTGAAACTGGCACGGCTTGGGTTTAAACTCTAAATCCTATAATCTGAAACTCTAAACTTTGCCGACTTACGTTTGTTTCAGGGCGGGCACCCCGTCAGTATGCTTTGACAGCTCTCTTAAGTTGCCGAGAAGAAGTCCGGAAGGGTTCAGATTCGGAGAAAAAACATACGAGACTGGAATGGCACCCGTTGTCCGCGTTGATCACGAGCGTTTTCATCTGCGGGCATTTTCCAACAGCTTCGGAATGATCTCCTCCAAGCGATCAACCATGAAGTCTGCCGTGACCTTGCTCGTCGCCATCCGGAAATATTGCTCTTTCGTCTCGGGGAAAAAAACACCGAAGGGAGTGTGCTTCTCCCTGCCTCCGAAGTCGTTTCGAATGCTCCTGAAAGTGGGATCGGTCTGGGAGCGGGGTTCCACGATTGCCTTGAGGTCATTAAGGAGTTCCGGCCGATGGTGTTCGGAGCGCTTGCGCCCGCGCAGGTGAAAGTTGTCCTGGTTGTCGATCCCTGTCGCAAGGTCCTGCTCGTCTTTGCGGATGTTCTCACGGCTCCACCCCAGAGTGGAGCTGGCAAAAACTTGGCCACCCCAGCCAAGCGTCCTGACGACTCTCGCCCTAAATTTCCTCCGCGCTGCCCCACGCAGCTCTGAGTCTGGAGCTTTCCATAAAAAGGCCGATTCTTCAGTTGGTGTATTCATTATAGATAAAAGGTCGAAGGGCATTCAATTGTCAGTAATAAGCAAAGTTCACTAATTAAGTTCGCGGCCCCAACGCCGTTCGATATGCCCTGCTTTTTTTTCAAAACTCGCCCCGGAAGATTGAATTTCTCCCAACTACGGCACTCCTTTTTCTTTCAGATCCCGCAGCGACCAAATTTCGCCTGCCATCTCACCGAGGGCCCCTCGCGGTTTCCTCGCCCCATCCTTCCGCTTCGGACCAAACTGGTCCCGACTCGCCTCAAACACCCCGTCGACAAAACTCTTTGATCCAATCACCGCGCCATCCGTGAAATAGCGGACCCGGCATTGAATCACCTTGGAAATCTTCAAATCCCGCGCCTTCTCCTCCGAGAGTCGCGCCAATTCTGCCTCCGCCTTCTCAAAATCCTGCGATACTCCTTTCCCACTCCGCCTTGCGCCCAACTCCGCGCACTCACCTCCCGGCTCCCAAAGGAATACATCGCCCGCACCAAACCCTCCTGGGCCTTCTTCGCGCCACGACCACCGCCAACCGCTTCGCCGTAGGAACTCCAACGATAATCCGCCGGATCTTCCACCATTCCCGCCCTGACCGGATTCAAATCAATAT
>JBLHUR010000126.1:0-17325 GCA_047629805.1 Akkermansiaceae bacterium
CAACCGCCTCCGCCGCGCCATCAATCGCGCCCTCGCCAACTTCCCCTCCGAGGTCAACGAACAGGTCAACGCCACCCTCGACAAAGCCGGCGACGCCGCCACCTGCTCCGACGCCGTCGCCCAGCAATTCATCCACACCCCCAACGACCGCCAACGCCTCCTCGAAACCCCCGAGGTGAGGAAGCGTATCGACTTCCTCATCCAGTTTCTGGAGAAGGCCGGAAAATAAGGAGAACGGCTTCCCATTTCCCTGCTAATTTCCCCTCATAAACGACCGAATCACCATCGAACCACGCAAGCGTAGCGGTCAGCCTCGTATCCGCAGGATGAGAATCAGGATCGGGGATATTCCATTGCTTGATCGTAGTGTCGAAATCCCGAGTGGAGCTTAAAATCAGACCACCTGCTCCAAATCCTCCAACCACTCTTGCGCGTGCTCGTTTTTGGGGTCGATTTTCAGGACTTCCAGGAAGGCTTCGCGGGCTTCGGAAAAGCGGCGTTGGCTGGCGAGGTAGCCGCCGAGGTTACTGTAGGCTTCGTCGCGCTCGCACTGGAATTTGAGGGCTTCGCGGACGAGGTATTCCGCTTTGGCGGGTTCGCTGCGGTGGAAGGCCATGTTGGCGGCCATAATGAGGAGTTCGCCACGGGTCGTATTTTTTTCGTGGGCCTGTCGGTAGCACTTTTCAGCTTCGGCAAACTCGCCTCGTTTTTCGTGAAGGGTCGCTTTATTAAAAAGGAGGAGTTCGGTGGACTCGTCGTCTTCACAAAGTTCGGTGACCCGATTCAAAGTGGCCTCGGCTTGCGTGAAGTTGCCGAAGTCGATGAGATCGGTGGCGTAAAGAAGGGTTGCGAAGACATTTTCAACATCTTCCTGCGTGAGGATCTCCTCATAAATCACACAGGCGCTTGCCACCTGATCCGCCTCTCGTGCTTCTTCCAGAGCTTCGTAAAGTTCCTCGATTTCAGTCATGGCCGGAGGCTACTCCTCGTCGACCGTTTCGTCACGCTGATAGATGGGCAGTTGACGATACGGCACGGTAAAGGAGAGGCTCATCATGGCGGTGCCATAAACCTGCCCGGCCTCTTTACTATACCAAGAGCCATCGTCTTTTTGCTTCTTCAAGTAGGTGGCGTACATCCAATCTGCATAGGTCTCCCAATACTTGCCACCAATCTGGAACATCGCCTGGGCGTTGTAGTAATTCCCGTAGAACTCAAACTGGGCTCCTTCGAGAGCTCGGAAATTTTGGAGGATGAAATCGGCCGCCTTAATCGTCGATGGCTTCCCGTGTTCACCGCAAAGCTCCAGGCAAAGCAGCCCCATTCCGGTGAGGGAGTTTTTCTGATTGTGCGGGCTGGAATATCCAAAGTGCCCGTTCTTGGGCGAGAAGTTGGCGTAGAGATATTTCACCGCGTCTGCGATCGCTTTGTCGGGAACATCGGCCCCATTTAGCTTGGCGGAACGGAGAGCCATGAGAGCCCAGCCGCTGCACGAGGTATCAGAATCGCGCGAGTTGGGATGGTAACGCCAACCACCTTGGTGACGTTTGCTTTTCTTGACGGCTTGAGCCCGTAGAATGAGAGAGAGAGCACGAGGCAGGCTTTCGTTGATCTTCTTCTGGCGATCGGGATCAACCATGCCGGAGACTTCGGAAAGAAAAAGGGTCGCGATATTGTGACCATACATCGGGCCGCTGCCATACTGACCGCCGGTGTAGAGCCCCTGGCGGTCTTGACGCGTGATGAGGAAATCGATGATCTTATTCAACGAATTGGCATAGGGTCCCTCGGTCGCCATGTGACCTCGCGATAAGAAAGCCATGCCAGCGAGCGCGGGAATGCCACAGGAGTTGCCATAACTTCCGGGGTAACTGCCATCCTTCTCCTGCACACGGGAGAGATATTGCAGCCCCCGATCCACCGAGGGATCGACCTTTTCCTTCCACTTGGCGAAGACGGTCGGAGCGACGTCCTGGCTGGGAGCCAAGGTCGCGAAGAGGAATGAGAAGAGAATGAGGGGAAGGAATTTCATCGTTTTTTAGAGACTTGCTCGAAGTATTTTTGGACCAAGCCGCGGTAATCTTCGGGGATGACCGAGCGGCGCGAGCCACTGACATCGGTCGTCATGGTGGCCTGAATTTTTTCCCAGTCGGAGGCACTAATGCCGAGCTTCGCGAGTTCGGATGGAACCCCTTGATTGCCCTGGGCCTGTCGTATTCCCTCTTTCGTTTCCTCGCCGGGTTGATTTCCTTCGCCAGGCTCCCCGGGTTCGCCGGCTTGGGCCATTTCATCGCCGGGCTTGCCACCTTGTTTCATACTAGCCTTAGCTTGCTTGGCAGCTTGGCTGAGAGCATCGGCTGCCGCTTGCGCACTGGTGGCAGCTTCTTTTGGCTCACCTGCATTGGCAGCCTGCGCACTTTGTTGTAAGGCCTCGGCCATCGACTCGCCGGGAGCGGGAGCATTGCGCGGGTTTTCAGATTGTTGAGCCGCCTGCTCCGCTTTTTGCGCCATTTGTTGGGAAGCTTGTTCTAGTGATTTCTGAGCCTCCCCGAACTTCTGAGCCGCTTGCTCATGCTGCTGGGATGCTTGCAAAGCTTGGCCGGCCTGTTGGGATTGGGTCGCTTGCGAGGCTTTTTGAGAACCTTGCGTGGCCTGTTGCTGGGCCTGGCCAAGTGAGTTCCCTTCGACTTCTGCGATGCTTTGAATGTCCTGCACCAACTCAGCGGCACGGGCCGCTTGCATCTCCTCGAGCGCGGCAAGTGCTTCTTCCGGACGACCTTCGGCAAGGTCTTGCAGAGCCGCGGCGATCTCTTGTTGTTTTTCCTGAAGAGCCATTTGCGATGGAGAAACTTCCGCCCCTTTGCTCAACTCGCGGGCCGCTTGCTTCGCGGCTTCGGCGGCCGCTTGCGCTTCGCCTTGTTGCGCTCCTTCGAGAGCGGCTTGGGCTTGGGCGAGAGCTTCGGGGAGATCATTGGCGCGCGCTTGCTGGGCTTCGCGGGCTTCAGTCAGTTCAGCCTGCGTTCCTTCCACGACTGCTTCCTGCTCACGAGCGAGAGCTTGCTCCAAAGCATCGGTCACACGCTCCGACTGCATCTTTTCAAGAGCGGCCTGCGCTTCTTCGGTCTTCCCTTCGGCGAGCGCTTCGAAGGCTTCGGCGAGCGCTTTTTGTTGTTTTTGAAGAGCTTCTTGCGAAGGCGATTCTTCCGCTCCCTGCACCAATTCCTGAGCCGCTTTTTGGGCGGCTTCGGCTGCCCCTTTGGCATCGGATTGCTTGGCCTCATTGAGAGCAGCCTGCGCTTCCTGCACCGCTTTCGGAAGAGTCTCGGCGCGGGCTTCCTCGCCTTTTTGAGCGTCGCTTAATTCATCCTTTGCTCCTTCGAGAATTTCTTCCTGGGCCCGAGCGAGAGCCTTAGCAACCTCATCGGAATCTGGGGTATTCTGGACAGCCTCAAGAGCGGCTTGCGCTTCCTCGGTTTTTCCCTCGGCGAGAGCCTCGAAGGCTTCGGCGAGTTTCTCCTGCTTCTTTTGCAGAGCCATTTGCGAAGGTGATTCCTCCGCTCCTTTGGCCAATTCTTCCCCCGCCTTCCGAGCCGCCTCGGCGGCGGCTTCCAGCTTGTTCTGATTGGCCTCGTTCATGGCCTGCTGAGCTTGCTCGACTGCTTTGGGAAGATCTTCCGCACGAGCCTCCTGACCTTTCTTGGCTTCCGATAATTCTTCCTTCGCTTCGCTGAGGGCCTTTCCCTGCTCTTCGGCGAGGGCCTTGGCGATCTCGCGAGGATCGAGCATTGCTTGCGCTTCTTCGAGTGCAGCCTGCGCTTCTTCGGTCTTCCCTTCCGCGAGGGCTTCAAAGGCCTCGGCGAGTTTTTCCTGCTTCTCTTGCAAGGCCTTTTGCGATGCTGATTCATCCGCTCCTTTGGCCAACTCTTTCGATGCTTCTTGGGCCGACTTGGCGGCTTCCTCCGGCTTGGATTGTCGAGCCTCGTTCGCCGCCTTCTCGGCTTGCGTGATCGCCTTTGGCAGTTCGTCCGCGCGAGCTTCCTTGTCACGTTTCGCGTCCGCCAATTCCTCACGAGCCGCCGTCGCGATGTCCTGCTGTTCTTGCGCGAGTGCATTCTTCAGCTGTTCCTCGTTCATCTTCGGAGTCGCGGGTTCGGACTGCTCGCTAAGTTTGGCGAGTTCCTCTTGAGATTTTTGGAGAGCCTCGGCTTCCTTCGAAAGATCCATGGCCTGCTCACTCTGCGACTTCATCGCGGCAGCTTTTGCTTCGGGAGATTGTTGCACCTTCTGGCGAATCTCTTCCTGCATTTGGCGCTGCTTGTCTTTCCAATCCTGATCGGGATCTTCTTCCGCCGCTTGACGGGCAAGCTCTTCCTGACGTTGGGCCATTTCCTGAAGGCGCGCCAAGTCCTCCATCTTGGGATGATCCTTCTGCACCTCCTCTTGGAATTTCTGGAGATCTTGAATGGCCTCCTCACTTTCGCGAAGAGCATTATCAACTTCGGCCTGACGTGATTCCGGCGTGTCCTGCAAAGGAGTGCTTTCAACCGATTTCTTGGCCGCCTCAAGTTTGCTCATCGCCTTTTCCACCTCATCACGGCGGTGCTCCTGCACCCCTTGCTTCATGCGTTCAGTGAGTTCGGCGAGATCCATTTGCGCTTCCTTGAGCTTATCCCGCGACTCGGCGAGGGCTTTTTCAGTGCTCTCGCTGACCTCCTCTTTATGGAGTTGAGCCTTGGCCTGATGCATTTTTTCGCGGGCCTTGTTAATGTCTTTGATCGCTTTCGCCACCGTCTCGCGAATGTCGCGGTCCTGCTTCTTGAGCTCCTGACGAACGAGCGACTCGGCATTTTGATCCAGCTTAAATTCCAACCACTCGGAGTGGCCCACGCCGGGGCCATCAAGATCTCCCGGACGGTTGTCACTGAGAGCGAGGCGCATCCGGAATTGACGCGCGCCCTTGTGCTGGGCCACGAGGGTTCCGAGAAAAATCATCGCTTCCCCTTCCCATAGATTTCCACCTTCCCCGTCGATTCGCTCGGGCAGAAGCTTAAGAAGAGCATCCACCGGCTTGCCATTTACCTCGAGTTCGATCTCCGCTCTGGAGAGGCCGATCCCCTCGATGACATCGTAAGTGATGATGACTTGCTCGTCCGGCTTGACCCGAAACTCACGCTGAACCGGCGTTAAGATTTTGACAACGGGCGCGGGATCCTCGATTGCCTTGAGTTGGAACTGGGCACCATCGAGAACACGACCGAGACGGTGCTTCACTTTGATGGATGCCGAGCCATCGAGATCGGGCTTGAGAACTTCCGACCAAGTCATCATCGTTCCGTGCGCCGAGGGCTCTAAAGTGACTTCTCCGAACTGCTCGGAATTCAAAAGGAGTTCGCCACTTTCGAGCGGAGTATCAAAGCGGCCCTTCACCGTTACTTTGGTCCCAGCAAGCGCTTGGACACCATTCCCGAGAGACATTTTGCGGTCGGGCCAGCTGGTATAAGGAGGATATTGCAGCGTGACGGTCGGTTCAAGAAGACGGGGCAAGGGATAAACCTTCACCTCGAAGCGGTCGCTTTCACTCCCAGCCACCCGAGCCAAATACTTGAATCCAGCCTGGGCGGAATGAATCTGATACGAATAAGTATGGGTATCGCCATCCGAATTCTTGGGCTGGAGGGTTTCGCTTAAAGTTTCCCCGTCTTTCTCAATCACCAATTCGAGCGGCTTGCTCAATGAACCGGTATAGGTGAGGTCGATGGATAATTCATCCCCTTCCAAAAGCTCAAAATCGCCAGGCTGAATTTCGAAGCGAAAGGCCCCGGCGTTCCCTAACTCTGTAAAAGGAGAGACGGCACGTGTGAGGAGGCGGCCCATTTCCTGAGGCCAAACCGCCACGAGCGCGATCAAAGCGACCAAGGCCCCACCCACCGGCACCATGGAACGGCGAACCCGCTTGGTCTGAACTTCTTCGCGGGGATCAAGAATGCTGATATCGGTCGCAGCCTCACGGGAAAGCTCAGCGAGGAGCGCGGGAGAAATCCCCTCGGGGTGAGCGGAGAGTTCGAGCGCGGTGCTGATCCTCTCTTGAACCTCGGGATGCCGATCCTCCAACCAGCGAGCTAGCCGGACGAGCGGGAGTTTCCCGGTCATCGGGCGAAGGATGAAAAAGACCGAAGCGACGGCGATGGCTGCGAGCCAAAGGAAAAAAAGGCCCGCCCGCGCCCACGAGGGCAAGGGAGCCAGAAGGTAATCCAGCGCCACGATTAACAGAAGCCATCCAAGCACGACTCCGAAAGTTCGCAAAAGCCCGCGAAAAAGCTGAATGCGCCGGATGCGGCGACGAAGGGAAACGAGACCGGACTTGATCTCAGGGGGGAGGTGGCTGGGCATGAGAAGGATTACGCCGCGAAACGCCCCCGACTTTCGAGGATAAAGTGAGAATTTGAAGATGCCGAATATTGCGCTCCCGCCTTCTTCTGCAATGATTCCCTTCAATGGGAGACCACGATTGGAAAAATAAGAAACGCCGTAAAGTCGGCAAGGAGATCAAAGACTTCGGGAAAGCGGTCAAACAGAGTTTCCTTGATCGGGTTTTCGGCCTCCTCGAAGGCCCCATCGCCACCACCTTGATCAAACTCATCGCGACCGGATTAATCTGCGCTACCACAGTCGCGCTCACTGGAATTTTGGCCCTGACCTCCGCCCCCATCAGTATTTTGATGTCCACCGTTGGACTGGGCCTGGTAACGACGGGGATCATTTGGATCTTCGGAGGCTGGAAGAAGCCGTCGCAGGCAGCGGCCCTTGAAAATGACAACGAAGAGGCAATCGTAGCCCTTGAAAACAAACTCGCCGATCTTGAGGAGCGATTGGCCAACGTCGAAGTCATCGAGCGCTTCGAAGACCGCCTGGCAGCCCGCGTCGCTGACTCGGCCCCTGGCCAGGAAACTTCTGGCGCTGAGACGACTTATGGATCTCCCGGAATAGAACACGAGCGATGAGTTTTTCTGACAGTCCCCCTATTTATTACATGTATAGTAA
Source organism: Akkermansiaceae bacterium (assembly GCA_047629805.1). Classification (GTDB taxonomy): domain Bacteria; phylum Verrucomicrobiota; class Verrucomicrobiia; order Verrucomicrobiales; family Akkermansiaceae; genus SW10. The sequence goes on from JBLHUR010000126.1 coordinate 7,042, forward strand.
GGCATCCCTTGTGTCATACAGCTTCGCTCGCTAAATTCCCTTTTCTGATTCTCCAATGCCTAGATTCATCTCAGCCCTCTTCCTTCTACTCATCCTCCCAGTTACGGGTGAGGAAAAGATCTCCTTCGACCGCGACATTCAGCCCATCCTCTCGGAAAACTGCTACTACTGTCACGGCACCGACCCCGAGCACCGGGAAGGCGACCTACGACTCGACCTCCGCGACGATGCTCTCGATGCCGGCGCCATTGTGGAAGGAAAGCCCGCGAAATCGGAAATGATTGCCCGCATTCATGCCAACGATCCGGACGATCTCATGCCGCCGCCGGACTCACACCGCAAGCTCACCACAGAGCAAAAGAATCTCCTCGAACGTTGGATCAAAGAAGGTGCCGAATACGCCGACCACTGGGCCTTCACTCCCCTTCCCGCCTCAAATGGCAAATCCATCGACGAACTCGTCACGACCCGCCTCGCCAAAAAAGATCTTAAACTAAAGGGCCCGGCCAAGCCTCACCAATTACTTCGTCGCCTCACCTTCGACCTCACCGGCTTGCCTCCCACTCCCGAGCAAATCTCCTCATTTGACTCCAAAACCCCCGCTCCTTTCATCGAGCAACTTCTCGCCTCTCCGGCTTATGGCGAACGCATGGCCACTCCTTGGCTCGATGTCGCCCGCTACGCCGACACCTACGGATTCCAGCAAGATCGCGACCGCCGCGTCTGGCCCTACCGCGACTACGTCATCAATGCCTTCAACGCCAACAAGCCCTTCGACCGCTTCATCCACGAACAGGTGGCCGGCGACATGCTCCCGGACGCCACCGAGGAAACCCGCATCGCCACCACCTTCTCGCGCCTCCACCAGCAAAAGGTCGAAGGCGGCTCCGTCCCCGAGGAATTCCGAGTCGAATACATCGCCGACCGCGTCCACACCTTCGGCACCACCTTCCTGGGCCTGACAATGGAGTGCTGCCGCTGCCACGACCACAAATATGATCCAACCACTGCCAAGGACTACTACTCGCTCTTTGCCTTCTTCGATGATATCGACGAATCAGGCCTCTATTCCTACTTCAACGCCGAGGCCACTCCCACTCCCGCTCTTCCCCTTCCAAACGAGGCCCAAAAGAAGCAGCTGGTAGAAAAGAAAGCCGCCATCGCCACCGCTCTAGCGAAGGTTAAAAAAGTGGCTCAGGAATTCATCCCTTCCGCCGCCGATCCGAAAGACATCGTCAGCGCCCTTCCGGATGAACTCCTTCACCTTTCCTTCGACGACGGCAAGGCCATCGGAGCCAATCAACCCGTTCCCGGTCGAATGGGCCAAGCGATCAAGCTCACCGGCGACGATGCCGTGACGACCAAAGTGGGAGACTTCCCCCGCGAGCACCCCTTTACCGTTTCCCTCTCGCTGCAAACTCCTGACCTCAAAGACCGCGCCGTCGTTTTCTCCCGTTCAAAGGCGTGGCACGATGCCGCTTCCCGAGGTTACGAACTCCTCCTCATCGAGAACCACCTCCAGTGGTCCCTCGTTCACTTTTGGCCCGGCAATGCCATCTCCATTAAGACGAAGGAGGCCGTCAAACCCGGCGAGTGGGTCCACGTCACCGTCACGAACGATGGCTCCTCGACCGCTGCCGGACTTCAAATTTTCGTCAATGGAAAGCCGGCCGAAAGCGAAATCGTGCGCGACAACCTCACCCACCAAATCAAAGGCGGAGGGAACCCTCACATTCATCTTGGAGAACGCATGCGCGATCGCGGTTTCAAGAATGGCCTCATCGACGAATTCCGCGTTTTTAATCGCACCCTTTCTCTCGAAGAGATCGGAGGCCTCGGATTTCCGGTCGACCCAGCCCAATCCAAAACCTCTCTCGTCCGAGATCCCTCGTATAAAGAAGCGCTCAACAACCTTCAAAAATCACGAGCCGACTTCAACAAGCTCGAAAACGCCATTCCCGAAATCATGGTGATGCAGGAAATGGCCCAACCAAAGCAAGCCTATATCCTTAACCGTGGTTCCTATGACAACCGAGGCGAGCCGGTCGAAGCAGCCCTCCCCGCCTTCCTCCCTGATTTCGGAATGAAGGCCGGCAACCGCCTCGAACTCGCAAAGTGGCTCACCCATCCCAACCATCCCCTCACCGCCCGCGTCACCGTGAACCGATTCTGGCAGGCCCTCTTCGGACGCGGCCTTGTCGATACTTCCGAGGACTTCGGTATCCAAGGCGAACGTCCCGAGCATCGTGAATTACTTGATGAACTTTCGGCCCGCTTCATCGCCTCCGGCTGGGATGTCAAAGCGCTCCTCAAAGAGATCGTTTCCTCGAAAACCTACCAGCAAGATTCCTCCGCCGATTCCTTGGAGCGTGAAAAAGATCCCGACAACAGACTCCTCGCCCGAGGTCCCCGTTATCGCCTCCCGGCCGAGGCCATTCGCGATCAAGCCCTCGCCGCCTCCGGCCTCCTCGTCCCGAAAGTTGGTGGCCCCTCGGTCCATCCCTACGATCTCGCCGAGTCCTTCAAGCCGAGTAAACCCTCCGCTGGCGAAGGCGTCTACCGACGCTCCCTCTACACCTACTGGAAGCGCACCGGCCCTTCACCCGCCATGATGGCTTTCGACGCTGTCAAACGCGACGTTTGCTCGGCCAAGCGCGATGCCACCACCACGCCCTTGCAAGCCCTCGTCCTTCTCAATGGCCTCCAATTTGTCGAAGCAACCCGCCACCTCGCCGACACCGCTTCACAAAAACACCCCGGTGATCTCAGCGCCACCATCGAGGATATATACCTCCGCCTGACTTCGCGAGAACCCGACGAAACGGAACTAAAAATCCTCACACAACTTTACAACGAGCAATTGGATCACTTCACCGCCAACCGCGAGCAAGTAGATAAGTTCCTCCTGCAAGGCCACACCAAGCCAAAATCCGCAACTCCAGAACTCGCCGCCCTCACCACTCTCGCACAAGCGGTCCTCAACCTCAACGAGGTCAGCACCAAGCAATAACGCCATGACTCCTTCCCCATTTCCAAACCGCCGCGATGTCCTCCGCAACTCCGCCCTCGGCTTCGGTGGCCTTGCTCTTGCCGACCTCTTGCAAGCCGAGAACAGCTCACTTTCACAGGAATCAAAGCTTCCCGCCAAAGCGAAGCGGGTCATCTTCCTCTTCCAATCCGGTGGCCCCTCCCAGCTCGATCTCTACGATCCCAAGCCGCTCCTCAACAAGATGCATGGCGAGCAACTTCCCGACAAGATCCGCGGTGGCCAACGCCTCTCCAGCATGTCGGGCAACCAGTCCTCCATCCCCCTCGCCGGTTCTCCTTTCAAGTTCGCCCAGCACGGTGACTCGGGCCAATCGTTCTCCGAAATTCTCCCGCACACCGCCAAAATTTCCGACGACATTTGTGTCGTCAAAAACATGTATACCGAGGCCATCAACCATGGCCCCGGTGTGACCTACCTCCAAACCGGATCGCAACTTGCCGGCCGCCCGTCCATCGGAGCCTGGCTGCAATACGGACTCGGCACTTCCAACAACAACCTCCCCTCCTTCGTCGTCCTCAACACCAAGGGCAAAGGTGGGCAACCCCTCCTCTCCCGCTTCTGGGGATCAGGATTTCTCCCCTCGGAATACCAAGGCGTCCGATTCCGCTCCGGCAAAGATCCCGTTCTCTATCTCACCAACCCCGATGGCGTTTCGGAAAAATCCCGACGCCTCCTCCTCGACCGGCTCGCCGAGATGCACGCCCATCAACACGCCCTCAGCCCCGATGTCGCGATCCAAGACCGTATTAAGCAATACGAGATGGCCTTCAACATGCAATCCAGCGTCCCCGAAGTCGCAGACCTGAGCAGCGAAACCGAGTCCACTTACGAACTCTACGGAAAGGACTCACGCAGTCCCGGCACCTTCGCCGCGAACTGCCTCATGGCCCGCCGCCTCGCCGAACGCGGAGTGAAGTTCATCCAACTCTACCACCAAGGATGGGATCAGCACGGAGGGTTAAAAGGAGGTCTCACCAACCAGTGCCGCGAGACCGACCAAGCCTCCGCCGCGCTCGTCACCGACCTCAAACAACGCGGCATGCTCGATGACACCCTCGTCATCTGGGGCGGCGAATTCGGCCGCACCAACTACTCGCAAGGTAAGCTTACCCCCGGCGGATTTGGGCGCGATCACCATCCCCGATGCTTCTCCCTCTGGATGGCCGGCGGCGGTATCAAAGGCGGGATGTCCTTCGGCCAGACCGATGACTACGGCTACAATCTCGTCGATCGCAATGGCGTCGCCATCTCACCGGACAAGCACGCTTACGATGAGAACGCGGTCCACGTTCATGACTTACAAGCGACCATCCTTCATTTGCTTGGAATCGACCACACCGCCCTCACCTACAAGTTTCAAGGCCGCCACTACCGCCTCACCGATGTCCACGGCCAGGTCGTAAAGCCAATCCTAGCTTGAGTAGAAAAATCCGACCCCTCCCCGCACTAAAGGTATCACATATCTCAAGCCCAGGGTGAATGGCTCTCGGTTAAGCGGACGACTCGACAAATGGCATGATCCGTCCCGATCATGATCATCCCTGATGCTGTAGGCCTAATTTCCCTTTTAGTCCTAGCTATCAAAAAAGAAGTGCGGCTCTGCTGGCGGCGTAGGGAGAAAGCATTTGCTTACATCTCGAGCATCATGCGCGTCGGATTCTCTAGGCAATCCTTCACCTTGATAAGGAAGGTGACAGCCTCCTTTCCATCAACCAAACGGTGATCGTAACTCATGGCGAGATACATCATCGGCCGGATTTTCACTTCACCATTTATCGCCATAGGGCGTTGTTGAATGGTGTGCATTCCGAGAATTCCACTTTGAGGTGGGTTTAGAATCGGAGTGCTGAGAAGTGATCCATAGACGCCGCCATTCGAGATGGTAAAGACACCGCCCATGAGATCAGACAGCTCCATCCGGCCTTCCTTGGCCTTGGTTGCGTAGCCGATAATATCCTTCTCGATCTGAGCGAAAGACTTCTGATCACAATCGCGGACAACAGGAACCATGAGTCCCTTCTCAGTTCCGATCGCGATACCGACATCATAAAAGTGGTTTTGAACGATCTCGTTTTCTTCAATGCTGGCATTGATGGAAGGAACATCCTTGAGGGCCTGCACCACCGCTTTTGTGAAGAGCGACATGAAGCCGAGTTTAACCCCGTGTTTCTTGACGAAGTCTTCCTGAACCGACTTACGAAGGCTCATCACGGCGGTCATATCGACTTCATTAAAGGTGGTAAGAATGGCGGCAGTCTGCTGCGCATTGACAAGGTGTTGGGCAATCTTGCGACGCAACGGCGTCATCTTTTTACGAGTGACGCGGGACTCATTGTCGGTCAGAGCCTTGGCCTTCGCGGCAGGTGCGGGAGTCGAAACTGTTGCAGGCTTGGGAGCCGCAACTTCCTTCTTCGGAGCTTCAGCAGCAGGTGCCGGAGCAGGAGCAGGAGTGGCGGACTCAGCAGGCGCGTCGGAAACAGCAGGCGCGTCAGAAACAGCAATCGTGCCGAGCTTTTCACCGATGCTCACCTCAGTGCCTTCGGTCACCTCGATAGTAACGAGGCCACTCGCTTGCGCTTCGATCTCTTGGGAAACCTTGTCGGTGTCCACGGTGAGAATGACCGCTCCTTTTTTGACGAAGTCACCATCGGAAACAGACCACGCGGCCAAAGTTCCGGAGGTGATTGATTCGCCGGCAGCAGGCATGAGGATATCGACCACTTCTCCGGTCGGAGCGGGAGCGGGAGCGGGAGCAGGAGAGGAGTCGGAAGCCGGAGCAGCAGCGGGTGCCGGCTTGGAGGCGGGAGCAGAATTCGCGGCAGGCACACTTTCGGAAATCGATCCGATGACCGCACCAATTGCAACCTCTTCACCTTCGGGAACCGTGATGGAAATGATGCCTGAAACCTCAGCCTCAATCTCAGGTGAGACCTTGTCTGTTTCGAGAGTCACAATCACCTGTCCTTTTAGGACGGAATCGCCATCGGCATGGTGCCAACGAGAAACGAGGGCCGTGGTGACAGATTCACCAACGGGCGGAATAATAATTTCGTGGGACATGGTCAATTAAGCTGAAAATGCATTTTTGCAGAGCGTCTTTTGCTCGCGTTTGTGGACGGCCTTGGAGCCAGTTGATGGACTGGAAGCGCGCTCCCGACCGGCATACCGGACACGTGAACGAGTGAGTTTTTCGAGGCGGGGCTGCATGAAAGACCACGCGCCCATATTGAGAGGTTCTTCCTGGCACCAGACGAACTTCTTGGCCGAGCGGTAAGGGCTGATGACCTGTTTTATTTCGTCGATGTGCAGCGGGTAAAGCTGCTCGACGCGCACGATGGCCGCATTCTTGATGTCGTTCTCTTCACGGTAAGCGAGGAGATCGTAGTAAACCTTACCAGAGCAGAAAATGACGCGGGTGACATTCTGAGGCTTCTCAAATTCGAAGACATCGGGAAGGATCTCGCGGAAGCTCGACTCGTCCAAAAAATCCTCGACGTGTGAAACCGCACGCGGGTGCGTGAGGAGGCTTTTTGGCGTCATCAAAATGAGCGGCTTGCGGGTCGGCGAGTGCTTCTGACGGCGCAGCGCATGGAAATACTGAGCCGGGGTGGTAAAGTTCCCGACAATCATATTCTTCTCGGCACAAAGCTGGAGAAATCGCTCAAGACGGGCACTGGAGTGCTCCGGCCCCATCCCCTCGTAGCCGTGTGGCAAGAGGAGAACCATCGAACTCGGTGTCTGCCACTTCGACTCAGCGGAGGAAATGAATTGGTCGATGATGACCTGGGCTCCGTTTACAAAGTCCCCAAACTGGGCCTCCCATAGAATGAGCATGTTCGGGCAGCCAAGAGAATATCCGTAGTCGAAGCCAAGAACGGCGGTCTCAGAAAGAAGGCTGTTATAAACGCAGAAGCGTTCCTGATTATCGCTTAGTTCACGAAGCGGAATGTAACGCTCGCGAGTTTCGTAATCGTAGAACACGGCGTGCCGTTGGCTGAAGGTTCCGCGTCGACAATCCTGCCCGGAAAGACGAACCGGGAATCCTTCGATCAGGAGCGATCCAAAAGCGAGAGCTTCCGCGAAGGCCCAGTCAAATGGCCCTCCATTCTGAATGGCCTCGGCGCGACGTGGCACAAAGCGTTTCGCCAAAGTCGGGTGCAAGTGAAAACCCTCGGGAATGGTGGTGAGAACCTTGCCAATGTGCTGGAGAGTATCGAGATCAATTCCCGTCGTCACCGCATCGTGGGTGTAGGGAGGCTGCGCTTCGGCAGTCGATCCGGTGTAAACATCGAAGTTGCCATCCTGTTCGTTCTTCCGCATGTCCCCGAGACCGGCATCAAGGCCGTTCCAAATCTCATCGTGCATGGCTTGGCCTTCTCCGACCGTGATCACGCCCTCGGCCACCAATTCGTCGAGGAAAAGCTGACCGGCAGTCTTGCGACCCTCGATCTTGCGGTAAATATGTGGCTGGGTGAAGGCAGCCTGATCGTTCTCGTTGTGCCCCTGACGGCGGTAGCAATACATGTCGATCACAATGTCGCGACCCCACACCTGGCGGAATTCAAGGGCGAACTCGGCAGCCCAGATCAGCTCTTCCGGACGCTCGCCGTTCACATGAAGAATGGGGGTCTCGATCATCTTGGCCACATCCGTCGCGTAGGCCGAGGAACGCGCATCCTCAGGCATCGTGGTAAATCCAATCTGGTTATTCACGACGAGGTGAATCGTTCCGCCCGTGCGGTAGCCATTCAGTTGGGAAAGGTTCAAAACCTCAGCCACCGGTCCCTGCCCTGCGAAGGCGGCATCACCATGAAGCAAAAGCGGCAGGACAACCTTGCGATTTGTCTTCACCTCGTCGTCTCCGATAAGGCGCTGACGGGCACGTGCTTTGCCTTCCACCACGGGATTTACCGCTTCCAAATGGCTGGGGTTGGCTGCGAGACTGACCCTTACCTCACCATCAGGGAGCTTGCGGACTTTCTCGTAGCCAAGGTGGTATTTCACATCACCATCACCGGCGACAAGATCGGGAACATAGTTTGGCGTGAATTCGTAGAGGAGAGTCGCGATCGACTTTTTCACGAAATGCGCGAGCACATTGAGACGACCGCGGTGAGGCATTCCCATCTCGATTTCCTTCACGCCAGTCGCGGGGCAACCTTCGAGGATTCGATTTAAAAGAATCATCAAGCCCTCCCCGCCTTCGAGGGAAAAGCGCTTTTCGCCTAGGAATTTCTTCCCCAAAAAGCTCTCGAAAAGTTCCGACTCCATCAGCCAACGAAGGGCCTTTTTCTGGTCATCGGCAGTAATCGGCGGCTGCCCGGCCCGGTCCTCAATGCGGCGACGAATCCAGTTACGTATTTCCGTGTTGTGAATGTGCATATACTCGAAACCCGTGCGGCCCGAGTAGGTTTCTTTGAGCGCAGCTTCCAGATCGCGAAGCTTCGTCGGCTCTCCCTTGCGGAAAAATTGCGTGGAAGCCTCACGGTCGAGGTCTGCCTCAGTCAGGCCAAAACTCTCCAACTGCAAACGTGGATTGATAGGACCCGCATCCTCCAACGGGTTAATGTGGGCCTGCGTGTGACCCAGCGTCCGGTAATTATAGATTAGACTCACCACCTTGCCCCGGAAGGACAATTGCTCCTCTGAAAGTCTAAGATCAGGAGCATCCGTGGCGGACGCGACTGCCGGGCTGCCATTGGGACCACCCTTTTTAGGAACCGTGGAACCGAGCTCAAAGCCCTCGAAAAAGGCCGCCCAATTTGCTTCAACAGACTGGGGGTCATCGCTCCATTGAGCATATTTTTCGTCCAAAAGAGCGGCATTGAACCGTGAGGAGATGTGTGAGGACATGATTTACGAAGCAGGGCTTTATTCGCTGATGGGTGAGATTCGAGCTTGGAACGGAACCGGCAATGCAGTTAGCTAATGCGCACACCTCCGCGAGTCAATCGCGCACCTCCGATTCCACTTAAAAATTCGCATGATCGAGATTTCTAGTCTCAGCAAAAACTATGGCCGCCATAAAGCGGTCAATCAGATATCCTTCGAAGTCGCCCGCGGCGAAATCGTCGGCTTTTTGGGGCCTAATGGTGCCGGAAAGACGACGACCCTGCGTATGCTGACAGGGTTTCTCCCTCCCAGCTCAGGCGCGGCCCGCATTGCCGGGAAGGATATCTTCCGCGAATCGCTCGAGGTTCGCAAACGCATCGGCTACATGCCCGAGAACGTTCCTCTATATACCGAAATGCGGGTGAAGGAGTATCTTCGCTTCCGTGGAGCCCTCCGCGGACTCTCCGGCGGTCGCCTCCGCAAGCGCATGGGCGAGGTCATGGATATCTGCGGCCTCACCGATGTCCGCCGCAAAATGATCAAGACCCTTTCAAAAGGATACCGCCAGCGTGTCGGTTTGGCCGATGCCCTCATCCACGAACCCGATCTCCTCATCCTCGATGAACCCACCAACGGCCTCGACCCCAACCAGATCCGCGCGATCCGCAAGCTCATCCAGAATCTCGGCGAAAAGCACACCATTCTGCTTTCCACCCACATCCTCAGTGAAGTGGAAATGACCTGCAACAAGGTCGTCATCATCGACAATGGTAAGGTCAAAGCCGCCGACTCCCCCGCCAATCTCGTCAACTCCATGCGCCGCGCCGGGCGCGTCACCGTCGAGATGCAAGCTCCCCTCGCCGAAGCCGAAGCCACCATCGGCAGTTTCGAAGAAGTCACCCGCGTCACCAGCGAATCCCTACAAGACAACTGGAACCGCTTCACCGTCTTCGTCGCCCCCAATACCGACACTCGTCTCAAACTCGGCAACCTCGCCGCCCAAAAACACTGGCCGCTCCGCTCGCTGAGCCGCCGCGTGGGCACCTTGGAAGAGGTCTTCGTCGAACTCACCCGCAAGGACTAATCACACATCGCCATGCGCATTTTTAGAATCCTCTACTTCAAAGAGTTCAAGACCTACTTCCTCACCCCCTTCGGGTGGTTGATCTTGGCCTTCGCCGCTCTCATGCAGGGGCTCATCCTCTCGACCACCCTGGAAGCCTTTGAAAACCAGGCCCAGTCCGAGAGTCTCGTCCACCTGAATTTCACCTCGCCTTTCTTCTGGTTTTATTTCCTCTTCCTCTTTCCGGTGCTCACCATGCGCCTTTTTTCCGAAGAGAGCCGCTCCGGAACTTTAGAAGGCCTACTGACCGCACCGGTCCGCAGTTGGCAAGTCGTCCTCT
>JBLHUR010000127.1:0-17139 GCA_047629805.1 Akkermansiaceae bacterium
CCTCCCGGTCCCTGTCAGTTTTTTGATCGATGGAGCCGGAAAAATCACGGTCATTTACAAGGGAAGGTTGAACCCTGACGACCTCATGGAGGACCGCAAGCACTCGCAAGGCACTCCGCTCGAACGTTTCGCACGCTCCGCTCCAGTCCCCGGACGAACCCTTCCAATCCCAACCATCGCGCGGCAGCGCAATCAATACGAAGCGCAATACCGCTTTGCCACTTTCCTGCAGCAGAACGACCATACCAATCTTGCCTCAGCCGAATATCTCGCCTTGATCAAGTCGTTCCCCAAAAATGCCGGACCTCATAACAACTTGGGAATTTCTTATATCACGAAGAGGCAATTCGATCTCGCCGAGGCCAGCTTCCGCGAAGCGCTGCGCGTCCAGCCCAACCACGTCCGCGCCCACGCCAATCTCGGGACCCTCCTCGCCAAGAAAGGGAAATTGGAGGAAGCCTCTGGTCATTTGAAACAAGCCCTTCGTGGCAACCCACGAGACAAGAAGAGCCAAGCGATCTTGCTCAGACTTTGGCTCAAATTGGAGCGCTGGCCCGAAGCGCAAGCCCTCCTCGAAAAGGCACTTCAACAAGATCCCAGCTCCGCAAATGACCACGTGAACCTCGGCTTCGCACTCGCCAAGCAAGGGCAACTTCCCCAAGCCGTGATCCACTTGGAAACGGCTCTCAAGCTTCAGCCCAATCATCCAGATGCCCAACAAAATCTAGTCGCCATCCGCCGCTTAATCAGCGGAGGGAATTAACGGTTAGGAAAAGTCTGGAGCCCAACTGACTGCTAGGAATTTCCTTTTGGCGGGAGAACTTTGAAGCCACCCTTGGAGCGGAGTGGGGAGTGATCACAACGTTATCGAACCAGAATTTTTCTGTGAAATAGTCGCCGTTCTCATCACGAGGGGCCCAAGCGGGAGATGATCCGACTAGCGGATCCGCGAGTTAAAGGCGAAGCCAAGAGAGCCCCCGAAAAGGCCAGGAAGCAATTTTCATCATTCGTAAATTCCGCGATTTGAAAAATGAACACGCTCCAAAGGATTCGCCCCAACGCTGGTAGTTTTTCAAAACCACTTACGCTAATCCTCATTAAATGAACGGGTTTAGAGACACTCCTACTCCAAAAACAGCTACTTAATTGACTCCAATAGCCACCCTCCCAAGGTCTGAACGCTCTCCGATGTATTCTGCACTCGGAAGTCCATCCACCACCCCGCAAGTTCAATGATCTCACGAACCGCCCCTAAATTCTCCTCCGCAGCCATCATGGCTGTTGTCCTCGGCCTCCAAGCCCAACCAGCAAACGCGGACATACTCCTGACCCAGGATTTCACCGTCGATGACGGAGGCTTCCTACAAACCTCCGACGGCCTCCCGGACAACCCGTGGATTTACAACACGACAACCTTCGCCTGGGCCACCGACGGCGATGCAAATGGCACACCCACCAACCACTATCTCGCAACGCCGCTGATCACGATCCCCAGCCCACTTTCCAGCCCACCGGTCTTGCGAGTCACTTTTATCCACCGCTACAGCATCGAAGGCGATTGGGACGCCGGCGTGCTCCAAATCCAAGCCAACAACGGGGCCTTCACCACCGTGCCCACCACCGACTTCAAGGAAAATGGCTACACCAACACGGTGCCACTACAGGGAGCCCACGCCCTAGCAGGAGCCAGTGGTTTCACCGGAGACTCGCCAGGTGTCGCCGCCGGGACCTCGATCACCAGCGTCGTCGAAATCCTCGGCCTCGCCGCTGGCGATGACATCACCTTTCGCTTCCTCGCAGCCTTCGACCAGGGCGCCAAAGGAGCCGTCCTGCCAAACTGGGAAATAAGTAACATCATCGTCGAAACCTTAAACGACAACGACAACGATGGCCTTCCGAACGACTACGAAAACCTCTACGACTTCCTCGATCCCGAGCTCGCAGGTGACGCCGCGATGGATCAAGAGCCAGACGGCCTCAGCAACCTAGAAGAATTCCAGCGCGGCACCCTCCCGGACAACCCAGACACCGACTCCGACAACCTCCTCGATGGCGTGGAAAGCGGCACCGGCATCTGGGTCAACGTCGACGACCGCGGAACCAACCCGCTCGTCCAAGACAGCGACGGTGACGGGCTACTCGACGACTTCGAAAACCACGATCTCCCATACGTTTCAGGAACCCCCACGACCCAACCAGGCAGCGATCCGAACAATGCCAACACCGACGGCGACTTCGCCTCCGACAGTGAAGAAGTCTCCTTCGGCACGGATCCCACCGACCCGACCAGTTTTCCAGCATTCACCAAATTTCTCCAGTTCCGCTACGAATTCGACGTCGCTGCTGGCGCGCCCCTAGCTGACACCTCCGGGAAAGGACTCGAAGATCTCCGCACCCCAAGCAACGGCCCCGCCCACCGCTACGGTACGACCTCGCTGATCGGAGGAGACGGATTTTCCATCGGCCTCGACGCACCCGGCAACACCCACCCCACCGGCAGCTACCTATTGGTCCGAGATGCGCCCCACCCCGAGTCATTCAGTTTCTCGATCTGGATCAACTCGAACAAACCAGGGGAGCAGAATCCTATCTTTTCACGTGAGAACAAATTCTTCCCCTCAAACGGCGCTTACTACAGCCTCTTCAACGATGGGGAGGGCGCACTCCACTGGATGATCGCTGCAAACGAAACCATCGTGACTGAGCCCGGCCTCATCACCGACGGAGAGAACCATCACATCGTCGTAACCCATCTCGACACCGACGGTCCCGACACATTCCAAGCTGACCGCGCCCGCCTTTACATCGACGGCGTGATGGTCGGCGAGACGGAAAACCCCACCGAAGTACCGTCCCTCGATTCCATCGCTGATGCGGGCGAAATTTTCCGCAACATCTGGCTGGGAACCCTATCCGGCGGTCCTGGGTATAAGGGGGAAATGGACGACTTCCAATACTACAGCACCGAACTCACCGAAGAGCAGATCGCAGGGATGTTCGCCAACCCCGGAACCATCGCCTCATTCAGCCCCGAACCCCTCTTCGAGGTAACCGAAATCTCCGCAGTGCCGCACCCCGAGGCTGGCACCGACGTCACCATAACCTGGACCTCGAAACCGACGAGAAACTACTCCATCGAAACCTGGTCGACCGCACTCGGCGGCTGGGTGGAGGAAATCGATAGCATCGAGGGTGCCGAGGGCTCCGCAACCACTACCCACATCCTCACCCAAGTTGCCGCTTCCCAAAACATCTACCGTATCCTCGCCTACGAGAATGGTGAGTAGCGATTCTCCGCTCGCGGTAAAAGGTGCAGGAAAAGTCTGCCCTTGATGCGGACCTAGGCAGTTGGCAAATTTTTATGACTCCGTTATGAAAGCCAAAGAAAATTGGAAAGAAAGGAACCTGTTCATCATGCTCTTTGTTGTAGGGATCCTATCTGTGGGATGCAGGGAGTCCAAAGAGGAAGTCGTATCGTTAGATGAAAAGACCGACTCCAAGGATCTTGAAAGTCTCGTTAACAAGCTTGAAGTGGTGACTCTCGAAAGCGACATATGGCTTCTCGATTTCAGAAGTGTTCTCGGTAATCGCTATCAATTCAACCTGCAATACAAGCCGTTTGAAGGTCCTCTGCAAAACAACCAAATTCCTGCATCTCAGACCATCTCAATCGAGGACACTTTCTTCAAAGAAGATCCCGGCAAGGCTCGCTTCAAATTAAAGGATATCCAAGTCCGGGATGAAGTTGGACCAAGCGGCCATCGTCCCCGTAACTGGGAAATTATTGAAGACCTAAATGAGCAAAAGAAGGGTAGAACTTACGAGTTGAGGCATACTATGCCAATGGCCCAGCGGGCCAACTCTACTCAATACGATCATACCGTCGTCTTCAGATTCAATGCGATCGAAGATGTGGGGAACCAGTTCAAAGTTGAGGAAAGCGGTTCCTTCTCACTCCCTCACGGAGGAGAGGAGACGCCCTACAAACTCAGCGAGGTGAAACTTGAAGTTCCCGGCCCGGCCACCCGCAAAGCAGTTTCGGTGGTTGTGCAATACGAGGTCGATGGTGAAATGAAGACCCGTGAAATTCATAGTCCTTAGCAAAAGTATTCGCTCAGACTCATCAAAATTGAATCCCGAGGCAGGGATGGATAAAGGAAACTTACATGCCTTAAAAATGGCTCTCCGACTGTCTTGCCACCTTTTCCGCTTGTCAGCCTGAGGCCCCCGCTCGTTCCTAGAACAATCCTTTTAAAAAAGTTGTTCTTCTTGCCTTCGGTCACGACGAGCTTGTTCTGTTCCTTTCCTGGCAACAAGGTCGTGACCGCCCCGGTCGGGAGATCGACGAGGTGAAGCTGATTCTGAAACTCGATTAGCATCACCTCAGCTGAGAGGCGTTTCAAGGGGCGTGGATTCGGATGGTAGCGATCTTGCCAGATGACTTGAGGCTTCTCGTGCATGGCGGGATCGAAGAGGTAGAGAGCGAGCTCATCTGAATCGCGCTTGGGTTGCTTAAACACCAGAGCCGGGCCCTTGCCCACTGGTGTTGGATTAAACTTTAGCAAGCTAAGACCGTCCCCACGAAGACTCGCAGAGAACAAGAAAACCCCCAAGAGCAAGGTGGCAAATACCAGATTCATATTACCGAAACTCTAAACCCTGAAATGGGGACCTTTCACGGGTTGCTTCACGCCTTTTCACACGTCCAAGTTGGAGTGCGTAAAATGGGTCATCTCCAAAACCGATCCTCTTTAGAATTGGGATATGGCTAGCATATTTCCCTTACCCTGTCGCACTACAGGTTCATGAAAGTATTTGCTCGTAATGTTAATACGATCCTAACACTAGTGGTTCTTGGATTACTTGTTGCCTGCAGCCATCCGGGAGATGACCCAGGCAGTGCCTGGAGCAGTGATCCCCCTTGAAAACATCAAACCCGGAATTGATAACTCTGACTGGAGCAACGCTCAATCGAAGGCTGCTTGGAGGGAACACAATAAAGAGCGAAACATTGAAGAGCACCCGTTCAACTAAACTCACGATCAATTCGACACACCAATCGTCTCTTCGTTTTTCTGAAGTTGTTCGCTGACTCTAACCACACAGAGCTCACATGTGATCCAGTGGCACCCGCCTCAACCTCTTCATGGCCTTCGATAACCAATTTCCCTCACCGTTTCGATGTAGGCAGGAGCAGACAAGTCGCGTTCAATCTTCTTCCGGAGGACACTGATCTGTTGGTCCAAAGTGCGTGGGTCAAGGAAGTAATCCTGGCCCCAGCAAAAGTCCAAGAGGGTGTCCCTACTGACCGGCATACCTCGATGGGTGTGGAGGAGTTGCAGAATTTTGATCTCTCTGGGAGACAGTTCAATTCGAGTTTCATCACGCAGAGCGGTCAGCCCCTCGGGATGAACGTGAAGGTCTTGCACGCTGAAGGTCCCTTTTGATCGACTTGGTTTTGCACGACGAAGGATGGCGTGGATTCTGGCGAGGACTTCGTCTCGGGTGAATGGCTTCCAGTTTCGCTGAGGGAGACTGAGTAAGTTATTCAGATTTTTCGATGCTCTTGAGGTAGGCAACGAGGTTCCAGATTTTTTCAGGTTTAAGGCTAGCGGAGAACGAGAGCATGGGGGTGCCATCGAGTCCGTTGGCGATGCTGCGGTATGGGTCGGTTGCTTGGTCTCCGTTCTTGTGATGTGCTTTGCCGAGGTCGGCGGGGATGATGGGATATTTCCAGACGTCGAGTAAGGCGGCCGCTGCGGGGCCATCGCTTTTTCCGCCGGATCCGCGGCAGCTGGCTCAGAGTTTCCTAAAAGTTTTTTTACCTTTGGCGGTGTGGGGGACTCGGTCTTTTTCTTGGGTGATCGAGGCGGGTGGCTTGGGGAGAGTGATGGGGAGGGCGTAGTTTTCGAGGTCATTTCACGTTTTGGAGAAGCCTTGGACGAACACGATGATGCCATCGCGATCTGCCTCGCTCATTTTGGTAAAGGCAGGCATGACAGTCCCGGTGCTGCCGGAGCGGAGGGACCGGAGGGAGCGGCGGAGATCGGTCTTGAGGGGGAGCTTGCCTAGGTGGGGAGCTTAGAAGAGAACGCGGTGCTTTCGCTCTTTTAGAAGTTTCGGAAGGGGCACGAGGCGTTCGTTGACGAGGATGAGGACGCGCTTTTCGCGGAAGAGGTCAATGTTTTGGGCGGGCCAATCACCCCCCTTTCCCCCCTCCGGTCCGGTCCAAGGGCGGCTTCAGAGCCCTCCCGCCAAAAGCAAATTCCTAGCAGTCAGTAATTAACGAAGTGAAAGAGGCTGGTTTTTAAGACCAGTCGTATCGCTTGGTGGAATCTGGAGGGAAGGTGTTGATTGATGGGGTGAAACCAACTCCAATGATGATTCAAAAATTAACACAAGCGACTTTGCTGGCGGCGCTGCTGAATCCCGCGCATGCCGAGGTGATCCTCGGTGGGGATGAGACCACCGACGTCAACAACTGGACCACCAGTTCGGTGGCGTTCGATGATACAGTGCAATCCGGTCACAGTTTTAATTGGGAGAATGTCATCACGAATACGTCGAACGTCGACAGCATCGACGGTGAGTTCGATCTCACTTGGGAAGCCGGTGCCGACCACACTGTTGGCCACCTTTTTATGTATGATCAGGCCATTGATTTAGCGACTTTGGCAGACGGAATTGAGAAGCTTTACTGGGTGGTTGAGTTTGAGACGACGGCCTTTGCGAACTGGTCTCCGGTGATCTCGATCACGGAGGGAGGAGCGACGCGCTACTATCGCTGGAACCACTCCAACAATGACTGGTCGGGGAATGGGCCGTTGAACTTTTCGGCTCCTTTTAATGGTGCTGATCCTTATCGGTTTGATTTGTCGCAACTGGGGAACGGTAAGAATACTGCGACCGGAATTTGGGGCGAGCTCAATGGGAGTGCTTCGAACTTCGCTGAAACGCGGAATAATCCGACCGGCCCCAATTTACAGGCGGCCACGGGCGAGATTCGTTTCGGGTTCTTGCAGTGGACGACTTCGAATACCGAAGCTCTGGCTCTGCAGAGTTTCACCACGGACATCGAGTGTTTCGAAGTGATCGTGAATTCCGATCCCGGCGTGGCTCCCGTGGTGACGCTTAGTGACGACCATACTCTTACCGCAATTTCGGCAGAGGTCTCGGGAGATTTGTCGACCTTTGGGACTGATTTCTCCAATGTCACCGTTTATTGGGGCGAGAGCGATGGCGGGAGTGATCCTGGTGCTTGGGACGCTTCGGCTCCTCTTGGGTTTAGATTCTGCGATTTCACGACCGAAATTACCGGACTGACGAGGAACACCTCATACTTCTTCCGCTTTTTTGCCGAGAATGGTGCGGGCTCCGATTGGTCGGATACGGCGGGGTCGTTCACGACGGCCTTGGCGAGTTCGCCTACGGTGACTGTGACCCAAGGGAATTCCGACAGCCCCGTGAGTGCTAGTTTCATTGGTGAAGTGACGGATACCGGGAACGAAAACCCCACGATCACGATGTTCTACGGAACCATTGACCAAGGCACCGCAGCCGGGTCCTGGGATGCCAACTTTGATCTTGGCGCGCAGGGCGGGGGTTTTTCGGCTTCTGTGGATGGTTTGCAAAGTGACACTCGTTACTTCTACCGGGCCTTTGCTGAAAACAGCGCGGGTGGGGCGTGGTCGACGACGACGCAATCGGTTTCGACGAACGCTTTCGAGGGAGTTTCAAACAGCCTGGCTTCGGAGGATTTCGATTTGCGCTATGAGATGGACGTCAATCCCGGCACACAAGATCTTGATGGATTGGGTGGGAGTGATTGGTTTGCTAATGCCGCGCAGGCGACTGGGGTGGACCAGACAATGATCATTCCTCAGAGTTATGCCGATGGCATTGCTTCATCGAGTCAAGCGGGTGCGGTGCCTGAGGCTCTCTTCCGCACGGATTATGGCGGCAGCGTGAGTCGGGAGTCTCTTGTTGGGAATTTTACGGTGGAAGTCGCAGTGAAGCTTAAGGCGGGAACGATTGCAGCGCCTGGATCTGATCTCGGCGGATTTGGGATATTTTTAAACCCTCCCGGACAGTCCGCTCTTCGCCTCAATATTAGCGAGAATGAAATGAGCACGGGTGCTGGGGATTTTGTCATAGTGACTGGAAGTAATACCGATGTTTCTCATCTCTACCGCGTAGCTTACGTGGCAGCAGACCGTCGCTTTACGGTTTGGCGTGATGGTTTCCTGATTTTTGGCGGTGAAACAGCTCTCGTTGGGAGTGAAGATTCTCTCTTTACGGCGGGCGGATTTTTCCTTGGTGACTTCGCGGCTGATTTGAGTGGCGATTGGGAAGTGGATTATATTCGACTGCACAACGAGGCGGTTGCCCCTACTGGTGTGATTGAGCATCTCGCCGTGACCGAGAGTGGATTTGTGAATCCGACCACCTTTTTCATCGATTTTAAAGGTCGTCCAAGCGTGACTTATAAAGTCACAAGTTCCACGACTCCTAACGATTTCCGCACCGAAGAGTCTCTAAACTTTGGAGCCGATGCCAGCACTGATACAAATGGCATTGGTCGTGCTGAAATCAATGTGACTGGTCGGGTGTCAGGTAAGTTGTTCTTTCGACTGGAGAGAGAACAATAAAATTCTTTCTCAGGATATCCAGTAGAACTGTCGGGTGTGAGCCCGGCGGTTTTTCTGTGAGTGAGCGGTATTACTGCTGGCCAGTCGGTGTCTATTCGCGGGTCACTTTGAGGTGGAAGAACTGTCTTGGGACGGTGATGGGGGAGGTAGATCGGACGGTTTGGGTGGTGGTGCCGTTGAGGTTTTGGGTTTCCGAGACGGGCATGATTTGCGCGGGGGCAGCGGACCAAGTTTGGAGGTCTTGGGACCATTCGAGAGAGGACGTTAGATCGTCGGAGCCGATGGGGTAGATGATTTGGAACGTGGGGTAGGTGAGAGTGTCTGAAGCGATAGTGGTGCCGAGTTGGATGAGGTCGGGACAGTCTCCTGAATTGGTATCGGAAGTGCCGAGGAAGTATTCGAGGAGGGCATTGACACCGTCATTGTCTAAGTCAGCGAGGGCGTCGCCGTTGAAGGCGGGGCGAGCGTCGCTTGTGCCTGGATTGCCGCCGGAGAGGCTGCTGCATCGCCAGTTGATGGGGAGGCTATGATCTGGATCAAGACTTGGGTTTTTGAGGACGAGTGAGAATCCGTCACCATCGGCGCAAGCGGGCCATGGGGTGTTGTCCGAGTATGAGAATTCCTGAAACTGGAGATTAAGAGCGGGATCTTCGAGAATGAGGGAGTCGCCGGCGTTGTTGAGGGAACCGGAGAATTGGCCGGCGATGGAGAGTCCTGCTCCGTAGCGAGATTCGAAAGCTGCTTGGTTTTTGACGAGAAGAATCCGGGCGCCTGAAGCGAGACTTGTCTGGGGAGATGTCGCGAAGTCGAAGGTGATGCCACCACGGAAGAGTAGCTTACTGAGATCGGCAGTTCCGGTCCCGATGTTGGTGAGCTCGAGGAATTCGAAGTCGTCATCATTGGTGAAACCGAGGGCGATTTCGGATGGGGTCCGATCACCGGGATGGTAATGGATTTCGCTGATGACGAGTTGAGGGAGGTCTGCAGTGCGATAAAACTCGCGGGTGACGGGGCCGCTCCAGCGGGAGCCATCGCGAGTGCGGGCGATGAGGGTGGTTCGTCCGGTAAGCGTGAGTGGGCTTGTGGATTGAGCGGAAGGGGAAATGCCACCGCCGCTTTGGCGGGGATCGCAGCCATCGATGGTGTAGTAAACGGTGCCGCTGGTGGTGGGTGAAAGGGTGACATTGATAGTACCCGCGAAGAGGTCGTCGGAGGGAGACACGAGCGGGAGGGATTCGTATTGGTTGTCGAGGTAGTTGGCGCGGTTGACGACCCAGGTGCGCATTTCGGAGACACGGCTTTGCCAAGTGGAGTAGTTGAGCCCGCTGGCGGAGACTTGGTCTGAACGGAGTCCGGCGGAAGCGTCATCGACGAGGCCTTGCAGGGCGGTATTAGTGGCGGTTGTGCGGCGAGTTTCCTGCCAGATATCTTGGTGAGTTTGCTTGAAGTCGGCGTCTTGAAAAAGGCCTTGATACCAATCGCGGTCGGAGGCCCAGAGTGGGGTATCGCTTGCCCCCCCTTTCCAAGTGTAGGCGCGGTCGAAGTCCCAGACGGGGCCCATCTTGATCTTGGCACCGGGCTGGTCCTGATAAATGTAGGTTGAAAGGACGTGGGCGTCTTGGTTTTTGGCAAAGTTGTGGACGGTGTAGGCGCGGGCCCAGCTGTCGGAATCGAGTTGGCTGGCGAAGTTACCGGACCAGACGGCGGCGTCCATGGCACGGGTGGCTGATTGGATTTTGCTACGTTGAGCGGGGAGGATTCCGTAGCCGTTGGGGCTGCTGAAGTTGAGGTAGGAGTGGTAGAACTCGGAGATATCATCGCCCGATTGCGAGCCTCCTGAATTTTGCTGGTCGTCGGGGATTTGGAGGATGCCATTAGGACCAGCGGCGTGGAAATTTGGTTGGATGGTGTCGGCGGGGGAGCCTTCGGGGATGGCTTCCATGCGGTCGATATTGAGCATCCATCCGCCTGCAGTTCCGTCGGTATTGAGCTTGTCGAAATTGACGCCCATGCGTTTGCGTTCGATCTTTTCGGAGAAGATATAGACTCCGGCGAGATCGGCGGTCGTGACTTTTCCGCCGTTGGTGTTTTGGAAGACGACGACGACTTTGTTTTCAGCGGCGTGGGCATCGATCATTTTGGCAAAGCCAAGAGAGACGGGATTGTGGATGAGGGAGCGATCGAAGGATGGGTTGGGAGCATTGAGAACCCAGTCTGCTTCGGAGGACATGCCGAAGGGTGAGAGGTCGAGGTCGTTATCGACTTCATCCCAGAACTCAACTGAGAGGGGTTTGCGAGTGAAGGTGCTGGAGCTGGAGCCGCGAACGCGGCAGCCGGTGCGAGTTTCGAGAGTGGGGAGATTTGTGAAGGGCTGTCCGTTGGCAGAGGGCTGAAAAATGCTCATGACATTGGCTTGGCGAGGGACTTGGATGACATCCCGTCCATCGGTTGAGCGACCTTTATTAGGATAAGCGCCGGCGCCGAAGTTATCCATGACGATGACAGGAACGTCGGAGAGGTAGCCTTGGAGAGAAGCGTCCAGAAAACTGTAGTCGGCAAGGGCGAGGCGACCAGGGAGTTTTCCTGCATCGAATGCGCGTGCGCGGAGGCGGGAAGGGTTGGCGATGGTGAGAGGGTTGGCGTAGAGCGGTGAGGTGGTGGAGGGGTCGGAGCCATCGAGGGTGTAGCGAATTTCGATGTCGGGAGTTTCGGTGCTGAGGGTGACAGTGAGGTCAGTTGTTTTGACACCGCTGGGTTCGGAAATGACGACCGCTTCGGAAATGGCTCGAACGGGAGTGGCGGTGTTGGTGGCTGGGTTTTGGGTGCCGGGACTGGGGAAGGAAAAGTATCCTTCGACTGGTGTGGCGGGCGTGATAAGGGAGGCGATGAGCTCGGGGCGGATGAGGAGGTCGCTGCTGTTTGAAAACTGGTTGAGCCCTTGAATGGCGAGGATATTATCGGAAGCTTGCAGGCTGGAGATGGCGGAAGTGAGATCGAAGGCTTGAAATTTCAGAGCTTGGGCATCGGTGACGTTGCCATCGGAGTCAGAGTTCCATGCGAGGCTGACAGGTGAGTTGGAGCTGGCGACGGGGGAGCCATTGAGGAAGGCGGCGAAGCCATCGTCGTATTTCATGCGGAGTGTGAGCGAAGCGATGTTGGTGGGATCGAGAGTATCGCTGATAGAAATACGGATATAGACGGAGGAATTAATCCCCCAGGCGGCGGCTTCGACATCGATTCCAAATTCTTCCTCGAATCCGGTGGAGCGTTCGAAGCCAAGGCCGAGGAGGCCGCTATGCCAGGCGGAGTCATCGAAGTTTGCGGTGCCATCGCGCCAAGTGATGTCGATAGCAGAGTCATCGGCAAGGGTGGGGACAAGTGCCTTAGCGGGGGCGCTTTGGGAAATGAGGGTGATTTCGTCTCCGGTGGCGGTGAAGCCGTAGGAGATGTCGGTTTCCTGTGCGGGGAAATTGAAAGAGGAGGCGACTTCTGAAGTAGGTGAGACAAGGGCTAGGTATTCGCCGCTAGCGGAGAGCTTGAAGTTGGTATGAAGTTCGGAGCCGCTGATGGCGCGATCTTTATTAGAAGTGAAGACGATGAGATGCTCACCCGGCTGAATCGTGGTCGTGGGAAAAATCCACTTAGCGAGGTTAGTCGAATCGTCCGTGAGGTGCCAGCCACCGAGGTCGACAGCAGTGGCGGTAGGGTTGTGGATTTCAATCCAGTCCGAGCTGTCGCCATTTTCATCGAGCAGTCCGGTCGAGTTTGAGGCGAGGAATTCGCTGATGACTGGAGAAGCGACGAGCGATAAAGGGAGAAGGAGGGCGAAGAGGATTACGCGAGTCATTCCTTAAGTTGGGCTTGGAACTCTGACTCTTAAAGTTTGGGGAACTGGTTTGGAAATCAGTCCAAAAAGAAGGAGTGGAGGAGGTTCTTGAAAGTGGTTGGGGTTTAAAACCAATACTTCTCACTCGGGAACGAGCGGCATCGTCTCATGATGAAAGCCGTAACCAACCTCAAACCAGAAGACTCAATGAATTCAAAATACACATCTATTGCCATCTTGGCAGGAACAGCACTCGTTGCAAATGCCGCCGTTATCGTCAATACGCTCCCTGCAAATAACCAAGCAAATTTGAATGCTGATGCAGGTCAGACTTTTACCACGACCGTGCTCGGTGCTGAAAACGCTCTGTCTACGATTGAGATCGAGGGACCCCAGAGCGCAAACGGCACTGATCCTATGGGACCTTTCACGCTTGAGCTTCATACCGATTTGGATGGAGATCACTCGACGTGGGGGACAGGATCGTTAATCGCATCATCTGACTCGCAGACCTTTACCGCAGGTGGGGCAACGATTTCGATATTCACCTTCGCGAGTCAGCCTGTTCTCGCTGATTCGACTCCCTATGCTTTTGTTTTCACCGATGGATTAGGAACGCGGGTGAACGCACGCTGGGGTCTGACAAATGCGACTGCAATCTCCGACGGCACTCTCTTTGGAGAAGGTGAGCAGGTCTTTGGAAATGCCTTTGATTCTGCGATGCGCATCACGACGGTGGCGCCAGTTCCCGAGCCATCGAGTGCTCTTCTCGTTGCTCTTTCGGGGCTCGCGCTTTTGCGTCGTCGTCGTAGGTAAGTGTGATTTACTTTTACAAGATATTTTATTTCTCAGCCTGCTTCTCTTTGTGAGGAGCAGGCTTTTTCATAGCGCGGCCAGGTCGATCGCCAATAGCAGTAGTTGGTGGTTTCCAAGTAAAGAACGCCGACCGAGATTCATGCTTTTCACGAAGGAAGGCTCTGGTTTCACGTGTGGCGACATCAGGGGAGATGAGGGCGTTGATGCAATCGATGCGGCGTTCTTTCCTGAGAGTGTGATCGTGATGTGAACATAGATGATACGGAGGTATTCTTTTCCCCGGCACTTGATGGCGGCTTGAATTGGACCGCGGGATCCTTTCACGAGGAAGTGTTCGGGCCTTACGACCATGCCTTCGCCGCCGCTGGAGGTGAACTCCTCCCACCAGCGGGTCGCTGCTTCAACGGAGGAAGGGTCTTCCAGATCGACAGGCAGGGTGCGGGTGGGTTGGAAGAGGTTTTGATCGGCCTTGGCGAGACGGTCGGCAAAAGCCATGTGCCAAGTGTGGGTTTGATCCATGTGAACTTTGCCTTCCGTTGCGAGGAGATGGAAGGGGGCGAATTTGTAATCATCGATCTCCGGAGTCTCCCAACAATAGGGGCGATAGGCTTCACGGAACACCCCCCTTCCCCCCCCCTCCTCCGGTCCAAGGGCGGCTTCAGAGCCCTCCCGCCAAAAGCAAATTCCTAGCAGTAATCTCCTCTTCCACACCGCCACCACCCTTCAGGACGCCTTCCGCACTCGCCTCAAACTCCCGAATGGCCGCATCGGAGCCATTGCCGCCCTCCACACCTTCGGCGACTCACTAAAAATAGCGTGAGGCGCAGCCTTCTTACGCGATCACTTGGAACGCCACCAGTAAGACCGTCATCTACCGCTCCAAACGCCACCACACCACCAAGCGCAACTTCGAGATCTTTAAAGCCCCCGACTTCATCGCCGCCATTCTTCGCTAAAGCTACGAATGGCAGGCTCATTCTTCGCCTCCGTGAGGGAAGCTTCGAATGGCAAGCCATAGGTAAACTCACGGAAGTGGAGAGTGCCTTCGGCGAAGAAGGGTTGCTCATGCAGTAAACTCATCGCAATTTTGATCGTATGTTTTACACCTACATTCTCCGTTCCAAGCAGAATCCAGATAGATTCTATAATGGTTTTTCATCGGATTTGAAAAAGCGCCTCAAAGTCCACAATCAAGGCGGAAATGTTTCGACCAAAACCGGCGTGCCATGGACTCTGGCGTGGCATGGTGGTTTCGTAGTCACAAAACGTCTGACACTTTGAACTCTTTAAACTCACTCGACAGATCTCCAAAATTGGACCCCTGTTGACAATGCTATTCAAAGGCGGTGGTCATTTCGCATTTCGAATCCCTGCCGACTCTTTAATCCTCTCTACCGGCAAATCCTTCTTCCAAGCCAGAACCGAGTCACCCTGAATCGCTTTTTAGTTCTCTTCCGGGCCACTCTCCCCTACCCCTCCCGCGTGCTCGCCGTCAAAAACCTCCGCGTGGAATTCGGACCCCGCGTTATTTTCAAAGATCTCACCTTCTCCATCGGGGACAAGGAACGCATTGCCTTCGCCGGCCACAACGGTGCCGGAAAGTCCACCCTCATGAAGTGCATCGGCGGTGTCCTCCAACAAAACGCCGGCGAAATCAACAAGCCCAAGCACCACCGCATCGGCTACCTCCCGCAGGAAGGCATCCACATCAAGGGCATTTCGCTTTACGAGGAAACTGAATCCGCCTTCGCCGAGACCAAAAAAATCCAAGAAGACATCGACCGCTACGCCGCCGAGCTCGAGGACCTCGACCCCCGCTCGTCGCCCTTCTCCGACCTCCTCAACAAGATCGGCGAACTGGAACTCCGCCTCGACGGCCACGACCCCGCTCGCATGCGCCCCAAAATCCAAGCCGTCCTCACCGGTCTCGGCTTCAAAGCTGAAGACTTCGACCGCGACTGCGGTGAATTCTCCGGCGGCTGGCAAATGCGCATCGCGATGGCCAAGCTCTTCCTCGCCGAGCCCGAAGTCCTCCTTCTCGACGAGCCCACCAACCACCTCGACATCGGCGCCCAAAGCTTCATGGAGGCCTATCTTCACGGCTACAAAGGTGCCATCGTCCTCATCTCCCACGACCGTTCCATGATGGACGGCCTCACCACCCGCACCATTGCCTTCCACCACGGCCGCGCCGAGGAATTCACCGGAAACTACTCCTCCTACGAGACCCAACTCAAGGACCGCCAGGACAACCTCCGCAAACAAAAGGTCAACCAAGACCGCGAGATCGCCAAGACCGAGCAATTCATCAACCGCTTCCGCGCCCAGGCCAACAAAGCCTCCCAAGTCCAGTCCCGCATCAAACATCTCGCCAAAATCGAACGCATCCAGATCGATTCCCAGGACGCCGTCATGTCCTTCCGCTTCCCCGATCCACCCGCCTCGACCCATCTCGTCGCGAAGCTCGAGAAAGCGGCCCAGCAATACGGCAAACTCGTCGTCTTCAAGGAACTCGACCTTGAAGTCACCCGTGGCGAAAAAATCGCCATCGTCGGCCCCAACGGAGCCGGAAAATCCACCTTCTGCCGCATGATCACCGGCGAAGAAGAACCCTCCAGCGGCGACCATGAACTCGGCCCAAAATCCCGCCCCTCCTTCTTCAACCAGAACCACGCCGACGAGCTCGACCCCGAACTCACCGTGATCGAAACGGTCGAGCAAATCCAAACGCGCGGCTCCAAAATGACGGCGCGCGATGTCCTCGGCTGCTTTCTCTTCAAAGGCGACGACGTCTTCAAAAAAGTGGGCGTCCTCAGTGGTGGCGAACGTTCCCGCGTCGCCCTCGTCCGTATGCTCGTCCGCCCCGCGAACTTCCTCATTCTCGACGAGCCCACCAACCACCTCGACATGCAATCGCAGGATATCCTGCAAAAAGCCCTCATCGACTACCCCGGAACCCTTTTAATCGTTTCCCACAACCGAAACTTCCTCGATCCCATCGTCCAAAAAACGATGGAATTCCGCCCCAACGAAGACCCCAGAATATTCGCCGGCAACCTCACCTACTACCTCGACAAAATCGAAGCAGACGAAGGCGGCACCCCAACCCTCTCCACCAGCCCAACCTCACCGGCCACCAAAGCCGCCCCGCAACAAAAAGGCCCCAAGCTCAACCCGAAAGAACGACGCAAACGCGACGCCGCAAACCGCGAAAAGCGCAACAAGGTCCTCAAGCCCATGCAGTCGGAATTCGAAAAGGTCGAATCCACCATCGCCGAACTCGAAGCCTCACAAGCCGTCCTCACCGACCACCTTGAATCACCCGAAGTCTCCTCCGACCCCGAAAAACTCCGTGAGACGACCAACGCCTACGAGAAACTTTCCAAAAAACTCGAAACCACCTTCTCCAGGTGGGAGGACCTCAGCGCCCAAATCGAGAAACTCGAAGCCGAGCTCGCCCCATAGCCTTATTGGGGCATCCTTTTTTCTTCCTAGGTTGTTTGACAGCTCCCTTACAGTGGCAAAGGCGGCTTAGTCATTAACCGATTCAAGTCTGAAGTTTTACGATTGGGCTTCCTTCAAGCCTCACTTCTGTATATCGGGAAGGAAATTTAAGCGGCGGCGAACAATTTATTTTTTGACGAATCGGTCGATACTCATAAGTGATCCTGTCCCGGTAAACTCACTCCAAGAAACATAGAATCTCATGAAAAACACTCGCTCTTTACTCTATCCATCGGTCTTGCCGCTTTCGCCCTCCCGGCCAAAGCCGCGACATTTATGACCAGTCTCGAATCCTCCGACAAATCGTTGGAGCGAGGGAGCGAGGAGCGAGGGAGCGAGGAGCGA
>JBLHUR010000128.1:0-17121 GCA_047629805.1 Akkermansiaceae bacterium
CGGCCTGCGTCCCCTCAACCAAGTAAACGCAGGCCGAGACGGCCGCGCTTCCTATTACTCTTCGTCCTCCGCCGGTGGAGCCGTCGGGAGCTTATCAACCTCATCGAGGAGGTTCACAACATCTACTCCACGCACTGCGGAGGCATCCTGACGGAAGCTTAGAACAGGAGTGCTGCGCATCGTCACGCGCTTCGCGACCTTCCCCTGAATAAAGCCACGCTTGCGTCCGAGTTGCGCAAGAATTCCCGGCGTCGATCCGCCGAGGATACTGACGTAAACCTTAGCCTCTTTGAGATCCTGAGTGACATCGACCGCCGTGATCGTGACGAGAGCATTCTTCCACTCAAAATCACGCTGCACCACGGCGCTAATCTCGCGCCGCAGCAGTTCATTGACCCGGTCCAGTCGTTTCGCCATAACTTAGAGGGTTTGGCGGACCTTATCGAGGGTGTAGCACTCGATGACGTCGCCTTCTTCGTAGTCATTGAAGGAACCAAGGCGGATACCGCACTCGATGCCCTGCTTGACTTCATCCACCTCATCGGTGAGTCGACGGAGAGTGGACATTTTCCCATCGAAGACCGGCTGCTTGCCTCGCAGGACGCGGGCATGCGCCTTGCGGGTGACTTTACCGCTCTTGATGACACAACCGGCAGCACGACCACCGTTGACCTTGAAGACTTTCTTAACCGAGGCACGACCGATGACAGTCTCGCGGACTTCGGGATCGAGCATGCCCAACATGGCCTCCTTCACCTGATCGATGAGTTCGTAAACGATTGAGTAAAGCTTCACCTGCACGCCTTCGGACTTGGCCGCTTTCACCGCCTTACCGTCTACCTTGACATTGAAGCCCAAGATAATGGCGTCAGCCGAGCTGGCCATAAGGACGTCGGATTCGTTGATGGCCCCAGCACCCGCAATAATGAAGTTTGACTCCACTTTTTTGGACTCGATCTCGAGAATGGCATTCTTGATCGCCTCGGCAGTCCCTTGCACGTCAGTGCGGAGGATGAGGTTGAGCTGAGCTTTGCCTCCTCCGGAAACAGCTTGCAGCATGTCTTCCAAACGGCTCTTCCGCGGCTGCACGAGGCGGGTCTTGCGACGCTCGTCCATGCGCTCTTCAGAAAGCTTTTTGGCAGCCCGCTCGGTGTCCATTCCAACCAGGGAATCACCCACATTGGGAAGTTCGGCAAATCCGAGAACCTCGACGGGAGTGGAGGGACCAGCTACTTCAATCGTATTTCCGGAACCGTCGATGAGATCCTTGATCTTACCGGCAAAGGGTCCGCAGATGAAGGGCTGACCCTTTTTGAGCGTTCCGGTTTCCACGATGACGGTCGCGGTCGCTCCGCGACCAGCCTTCACACTGGCTTCGATGACAGAGGCACGGACGTTGGCCTTGGGGTTGGCGCGCAGTT
This sequence comes from Akkermansiaceae bacterium, assembly GCA_047629805.1. Lineage (GTDB taxonomy): Bacteria > Verrucomicrobiota > Verrucomicrobiia > Verrucomicrobiales > Akkermansiaceae > SW10. The sequence goes on from JBLHUR010000128.1 coordinate 1,422, forward strand.
CAAGAACTTCGGCCTGAAGAGCCATAAGCTCCAGTAGTTCGTCAACTCCTTCACCAGTCTGAGCGGAAACTTTGACACAGTCGGTGTTACCACCCATTTCGCTCGGAACAAGTTCGTGCTCCATGAGTTGCGTCATGACGCGCATTGGATCGGCAGCGGGGAGATCAATCTTGTTGATCGCGATGATGATGGTCTTGCCCGCGGCTTTGGCGTGTTGAATCGCTTCTTCGGTCTGTGGCATGATGCCGTCATCAGCCGCCACGACGACCACCACGATGTCGGTGACATCGGCACCACGGGAGCGCATCTTCGAGAAGATGGCGTGACCCGGTGTATCAAGGAAAGTAACGCTACGATCCCCATGCTTTACGCTATAGGCACCGACATGCTGGGTAATGCCACCCGCTTCTCCTGAAGCAACGCGGCTCTTGCGGATGTAGTCCAAAAGGGAGGTCTTGCCGTGATCGACATGTCCCATGAAAGTGATGATGGGAGCGCGGTAAGCCATTTGCTCTTCCGGCTCTTCCTCGGCTGCCTCTGGTTCCACGAAGACTTCGACTTCCTTGTGAACACCAGATCCTTTGGACCGCTTTTCGCGCTCAAAGATAAAGCCATGAGCTTCACAAACTTTCTCGGCGATATCGGGTTCGATCGCTTGCGTGGGAGCGACGAATACTTCGAGCTTAATGAGATCCGCCATGATCTCGAAGGGCAACTTGCCCATTTTCTCAGCGAGATCACTGACAATAATGGGAGGCTTGATGCTGATGACATTCTCGTCTTCAGGTTCGTCATCACTCTCGGCCGCAGTGGGCGAAGGTGGATCTTCCGGCGGCGGAGTCTTGATGAATTCAGGATCCTCGGTCTTATCTAGCCGATTGGAAATGCTGGGAAGCGCTTTCCCCGACTGATCGGTCTTGCGAACCGTGCTCTTCTTTGGCTGATCATCGTCGATCCCCAGGTCCAAGGCAGCCTTCTTCTTGTCGTCCACAGTTTGCACCATGGACGCCTCCTGACGCTGCCGCTCACGACGTGAGGGCCTGGGTTTCTCGCTCAAGAGATCGAGAACTTCGTCTTTCTTGGAGTCTTTATTTTCTATGTCGTCGGCCATGCTTATGCGGGTCTTTCAAGTAAAGGGATCGAAATATTTTCGGAGGAAGGATCTTAACCTTCGCTGGGTTCGTCAGTGGCCGCTTCTTCAGCAGTCACCTCGTCGTCAGCAACCACCTCTTCAGTGGCTACTTCTTCGGTAGCAGGAGCCACTTCTTCAGCGACCACTTCTTCGGTAGCAGGAGCGGCAGCTTCGGGCTCGCTTTCCGGTTCGGGAGCAGCGGCAGGAACAGGAGCACCTTTACCTTGGGAAGCTGCAAGAATGCGCTCGGCCTCTGAAAGTTCTACCTCAAGGGCAGAAGCAATATACGAGGCCGGCATCTGGGTCACCATATCAACGGTGACGCCACCAGCGCGGAACAGTTTATCAGCCAAAAGCGGCTCAAGTCCAAGAGCTTCGGCAAGGTGAGAAGCGGCATCGCCGACCCGGGCCTCGAATTGCTCGTGCTGACTCTCGTCTTTGCGAACCTGGACGTCCCAGCCGGTGAGCTTGGAAGTCAGCCGGGCGTTCTGGCCTCGGCGACCAATCGCTTTGGAAAGGTCTTCTTCATCCACCGTGATGTTGACCACCTTGTTCTCTTCATCGAGCGAAATACTACGAACGGTCGCAGGCTTCAGAGCCTCTGAAACAAATTCGGAGATATCGTCATTCCAGCGAATGATGTCGACACGCTCATTGTTCAATTCACGCACGATATTTTTCACGCGGGCTCCACGGAGACCCACGCAAGCGCCGACGGGATCGACCTTATCATCGTGAGTGAAAACAGCCACTTTGGTGCGATACCCGGCTTCACGCGCCACGGCACGTAGCTCGACAGTGCGGTCAGAAATTTCGGCAACTTCGGATTCGAAGAGGCGGCGGACGAAGTTAGGATGACTGCGGGAGAGGATGATCTCTGGTCCACGGCCCTCGTTATCGACGGAAACAACGTAGCAGCGAATGCGATCACCCACGTTGTATTCCTCGGTTCCAACACGTTCCTTAGAGGGCATGCGGGCTTCAAATTTTCCGAGATCTACCATGACATCGCTCTTCTCAAAGCGACGCACGGAACCACTGACAATATCGCCAGCGCGGTCCTTGAACTCGTCGTAAATCTTTTCTTTCTCAGCCTGACGCAAGCGCTGCATCATGGTCTGCTTCGCTGTCTGCACCGCAATGCGACCGAAGTTCTTAGGTGTGACATCAAAATCAACGCGATCACCAATCACGGCACCGGCTTCCTTTTTCGTAGCGACGGCAAGCGGGACCTCGTTGAATTTGTCCACGTAGTCATCATCGGCGACCACTTCGAGGCTGGCGAAGATGCGGGTATCACCCTTCTTCTCGTTAATATCAGCTCGGAGAGTTTCGATGGCATCAGCACCTGGAACCATCTTCCGGTAAGCGGAGCAGAAGGCATACTCAAGGGCTTCGACGACGCGTTCGCGCTCGATGGCCTTTTCTTTTTCGTAGAACTCGATGAGAGCGACAATATCCGTAGTCATTGCAAATTCGTGGGTTCCTGAGACGACAAAGAGCGGGTTAGAAAACCCACTCCTTACTGACGTCAGAAGTTGTTGGGGAATTCCCTAACGGCTCCCAAGGAAAATAACAAGTCCTAATCAGCAAGAGAACGCCATCTAAATTGGCGCACCTCCGAGGCTGTTTGCCAAGCCGCCAAACCGAGCGGTGCACAATACTCGATCACACCGGCCCGGAGTCCCAATTGACGACCGGAAGTTGCCACATCGACGACCTGCTTCCCATCAAGGTAAGCCGAGAGTTGCCCTTCCTCTACCACAACGCGAATGCCATACCACTTTTCGTCTTCAAAATTTTCGTAAGTGGTTGTCTCGTTCTCCGAAGCATCCATGCCATCGATGGAGGAAATCCCCACCGTTCCCCCTCCCCATCCACCCACAACCAAGGTGAGACATTCCTCGGCCGACGAAATCGGGAAAGTCAGCCCGCAGAAAAAATCCGAACCCGTCATCTTTCTCGCTTCCAATTCCAATTCATACGGCATTTGCGGAAGCTCCCCACCAAACCGGGTCCCCGTCAGCTCAACTCCAGCATCGAGACGCAGGACACCCTCGCTCCACTGCGCCGAGCCCTCTCCCCCAAATTGAATTTCATTCCATTCAGCCGGATCGGTCGTAACCCACGTGATTTCCTTTAGGTCAACCTTCTCTGCTGGGTCACTTTTCCCACTTTCACAGGAAACCAAAACAAGCGAAAGCAGGGCCAAATATTTCATCACTCCTTTTCTACGGTCGGCAGGACCGAGATCTCACGGGACAAGGTGTATTTTCTCGTCGGAGCAAAGGTCGCCATCGGAGTGAAGGCCATGGCCCTTTGTCAGAACAACGTGAAATGCCGGACCTATCAGGGGACTTCTTATTCTGCTTTCGCAGCCTCTTTGGCCTTAGCCATCCGCATGTCGATTTTCATGTCTCCGGTCATCGTCATCTTCGCGTTCATCCCAGGCTGGATTTCCATATCGCCAGACATCTTCATCTTCATTTCGCCAGTGAATTTATAGTCAGTAAGATACTTCAGCGACCGGACAACCCGGCCATTCCCCGCGAAAGAAACGCCCATCCCCTTCATCTGCTTCTCCATCATTTCGGCATCGATCTTGAAAGAAGTCTTCAAAACAGCACAAGGCTCACCTTGAAAATCCTTAACTTCCACGAAGGTCATCGTCAAATTGCCCCCTTTTACATCGAACTCCTCCATTCCGGGCATTGCCTTGGGATCAACATCCCAGCTATCACCCACTTTCCGGGGCTCGGTGCCATACAACTGCGGATCGCCATCTTCGTTAAACTCCTTTGCCAAGTCCTTCAAAGTTTCGTCAAAACTTTCCTGATCCGCTTCTTCGATCTTCCCCTTCTCAAGTTTTGCAACCCACTTGCCGTCCTTCTTCTCAAGAAGGATCGTCTTTCCCTCGGAAGGATCAATGACTTCCTCATCAGTCTCGTTCCCAGCCATAGTAGACTTTTCGAGGCTCCTCTTCTTTTCGTAGGTCACCCGGATCTGGTCCTCGGAGAGGAAGTCATAGATGATTTCCTCTTTGTTGGAATTATTCATCGTCCCGTTCATCGTTTGGTCGGCGACCTCGATTCCGATCTTAGCGTCAGTCGTCGCCATCCTCTTGATTACCTTGAACTTCTCTTTCACCGGAAGCGCATTGTTTTCTTTCGCAAGAAGGTAGGTCTTCTGCTCGACTGCCGCTTGGCCGAAGAGTGAGGAACTAAGGAGGGGGAGGGCCATCAGGCCTGCAAGTAGTCTCATAACGCTCTCATTTGAGAAATCGTAGCCTCATTTGTCAAGACAACGCCTTGAAACTTCCCCACCCCCTCTTCCGTAGAGTAGCTTCAGAAATCATGACACGCGCACTCGTCCTTTCCCTTTCAGCACTCCTCCCGCTCCACGCCCAGCTCGTTCCCTCCAAGCTCGATCCCAAAATCACCATCCCGGAAGGCCTCACTCTCTCCCGCTTCGCCGACCAATCCCAAGTCCAAAACGCCACCGCGATCTGCCTCGACGGCCAAAATCGCGTCTACATCGCCGAAACCAACCGCTGGCGCGTGCAGGTCCAGGACATCCGCCACGGCGGAAAAAACGGCCGCTACCTCCGCGAGCGCGTCAATGGCGACATCTCCTCCATGACCCTCGCCGACCGCACCGCCTTTCATAAAGAGTGGTCCGGCAAAGAACCCGATTACCTCAAATGGGAGGAGTTCACGAAAGACTCCGAGGTTATTAAACTCCTCGAAGACACCAATGGCGACGGCGTCGCGGACAAGACCACCGTCTTCCGGGATGATTTTAATGATCCCCTCGCCGGCCCTTCCGGCGGTCTCATCGAAAAAGACGGCACCGTTTATTTCGCCATGATCCCCGGCGTTTACAGCCTCAAGGACACCAACAACGATGGCAAAGCCGAGGAAGTCAAAACCCTCATCAACGGCTTCGGAGTCCGCGTCAGTTTCTCCGGCCACGACCTCAATGGCTTCGCCTGGGGCCCTGATGGCAAACTTTACTGGTCCATCGGCGACCGCGGTTACCACATCGAGCAAGACGGCAAAACCTTCTCCCGCCCCGACTCCGGCGGCGTCTTCCGCGCCAATCCCGATGGCACCGAATTCGAGGAATTCTACATCAACCTCCGCAACCCCAAGGAGATCGTCTTCGATGAATTCGGCAACCTTTTCACCGTCGACAATGACTACGACCACGGCGACCGCGAGCGCATCGTCTACCTCATCGAAGACGGCGATTCCGGCTGGAAGATGGGCCACCAAACCATCGCCTCCTTCGGCGGTTCCGCCTTTACCCACATGGGCGGCAAGCCCCCCCGCAAAGAAGACCAGATCGACGCCTGGATGAACGAAGGCCTCTGGAATACCCGCCACGAACGCCAACCAGCCTATATCAACCCACCCATCGCCTACAGCGCCAACGGCCCCTGCGGACTCGCCTACAATCCAGGTATCACCAGCCTCCCCGCCAAGTTCGATCGTAACTTTTTCTTCGCCAGCTATGTCGCCGGCCCCGACCGCTGCCTCATCGAACGCTTCACCCTCGACGCTGAAGGAGCCACTTTTAAACTCGGCGAACAAACCAACTTCCTCAAAGGCATCGCCCTCACCGACCTCGACTGGGGATATGACGGCAAGCTCTACATCGCCGACTACGGCGGCGGCTGGACCAAATCCGGAAAGGGCAACGTCTACACCCTCGCCGACACCGCAAAACTCGGTGATCCCGCCATCAAAGAAGTCAAAGAACTCTTCGCCACCGGCATTCCAAAACTGGAGTCCGACAAACTCTTCGCTCTCCTCGACCATCCCGACCAACGAGTCCGCCAACGCGCCCAATTCGCCCTCGCCGATCACGGTCTCAAATCCCTCCCGCATTTTGAAAAGGCGATCAAGCCAGACCAACCTCTCATGCGCCGCCTCCACGGGCTTTGGGGCCTTGGCCAACTCGGCCAGGAAAACCCCTCCGCCCTTAACTCACTCACCAGCTTGATCGGTGACAAGGAAATGGAAGTCCGCGCCAACCTCGCCCGCACCCTCGGCAATCACGGCAATCACCTCGCCCCTTTCCGCAAAGCCCTCATCGCCATGCTCGAAGATCCTTCTTCCCGCGTCGCTTCACTCGCCGCCATCGCTCTTTCGAATCATGGTGACAAATCCGCCGTCGAGCCCGCTCTCGCTCTCGTCGAAAAGAACAACGACGACGACGTTGTCATCCGCCATGCCGGCATCATGCTCCTCGCCAAATGCGCCGACTCCGCCACACTCGCGAAGCTCAATTCCCACCCCTCCACCGCCGTCCGCCGCGCCGCCGTCGTCGCCCTGCGTCGCCAGCAGTCGATATTCCTCGAATCCTACTTTGATGACCAAGACCTCCATGTCCGCCAGGAAGCCATCCGCGCCGCCTACGAAATGGACGTCCGTGAAACCTACCCCGCCCTCTCGCAACGTGCCTACACCATCTCCAAGCGTGTAACCCAAGAAGTCAAATGGCACCCCCTCACCGCCCGCCGTGCCATCCACGCCGCCTGGACTCTCGGTCGCGATGAAGACCTCGCCGTCCTCGCTGGAATCGTGAGCGATGCCTCACTCGACTTCCGCGTCCGCAAAGATGCCCTCATCGCCCTCCTCGACTGGAACACCCCGCCCGTCGCCGATCCCGTCACCGCCTTCGTCCGCGGCTTGCCGACCAATCGCATCAAGCTCACCACCACCGTCCTCGACCAACTCACCGGCCTCATCGACGGTGCTGACGACAATTCCCTCAAGCTCCTTCCCCGCCTCCTCACTCTCGTCGAGCAGGACAAACTCACCCTTGATGCCGGCCATCTCACCCGCTATCTCAAAAACCAAGAAGCCCCCGCCGAAGCCCGCGTGAAAGCCCTCCAGCTTCTCGCTCCGCTTTCAAAAGACGACGCCACTTGGCCTGCCACCTTGGAAACTCTCTTCACCGATCAGAGCGACCAAATCCGCAGCCAAGCTCGCGAACTTCTCTTCAAAACCGACCCCAACCGCGCCACCGCCCAACTCGGCAATCTCCTCTCCAGTAAGGAAGCCACCCTCAAGGAAAAGCAACTCACCTTGCAAACCCTCGCCAAACTCAAAACGCCCAAAGCGAAAGAGATGATCCAAGGCGCGCTCAACCAACTCATCGCACGCAAAGCCAAATCCGGCATCGCTCTCGACATCGTCACCGCCGCCGAAAAATCCGGACTCTCGCTCGACAAATTCCGCGCTTCCCTCCCCAAAGACGATCCCAATGCCGAATGGAATCTCCTCTGCCGCGATGGCGGAGACATTAAGCTCGGCAAAAAAGTCCTCTACGAACACGGCACCGCGCAATGCCAACGCTGCCACACCATGCACGGCGTCGGCGGCGACGTCGGCCCCGAACTCGGAGCCATCGGCAAGGACCACGACCGCGCTTACCTCCTCCGCTCCCTCATCGATCCCGGTGCCGAAGTGGCCGAGGGATACGGCGTCGGAACCATCACCCTGAAAGACGGCACCAGCATCAGCGGGAATTTCCTCCCCGACGACAAAGATGGCAATGCCGTCATCAACTTTGGCGAGATCACCAAGATCATTCCACAGGCCAAGATCGCCAGCAAAAGCAAAGCCATCTCCGCCATGCCCCCTATGTCAGCCATCCTCACCAAACAAGAAACCCGCGACCTCGTCGCCTACCTCGCCTCTTGTAAAAAGGACAAAACCGACGAAGGTCATAAGTAACCCCAGCCCCCCACTTTCCAGACCCATGCACTCCGTCGCCGACTTCAACGCCGCCGTTTCTCGTCGGCAATTCTTCCGTAAAAACGGCGTCGGCCTTGGCGCAGCCTCCCTCGCCACCCTTCTTCCCGGCAACCTCAGCGGAATCTCTAATTCCGCCGTTCCCGACGAGCTCAAAAAAGTCGCACCAAAAGCCAAACGGGTCATTTACCTCTCCATGCTCGGTGCCCCCAGCCAGCTCGATCTCTTTGACTACAAACCGAAGCTTGAAGAACGCTTCGGCGAAGACCTCACCGACTACCTGAAAGAACAAGGACAACGCCTCACCGGCATGACCTCCGGACAGGCGAAAAAGCCCCTCGCGCCCTCCCTCTTCAATTTCAAACAGTTCGGAAAATCCGGTGCATGGATTTCCGAACTCCTCCCGCACACCGCAAAAATGGTGGATGACATTGCCATCGTAAAATCGATGCATACGGAGGCCATCAACCACGAACCCGCCAACCAACTCTGCTACACCGGCAGCCAACAAAATGGCAAACCTTCCATCGGTTCCTGGCTCGCCTACGGCCTCGGGTCACAAAACGAAGACCTCCCCAACTTCGTCGTCCTCCACGCCCAACACACCGGCCCCGGCAACGTCCAAGCCATCTCCTCCCGACTTTGGGGCTCCGGCTTCCTCCCGGGAGAACACGCCGGAGTGGCCTTCCGACCAAAAGGCGATCCCGTCCTCTACCTGCGCAACGCCCCCGGCATCGACCGCGAGCTTCGTCGCAACATGCTCGATTCCCTCAACACCCTGAATCAAAAATCATACGACGCCGTCGGCGACGACGAAATCCAAACCCGCATGCAGCAGTATGAAATGGCCTTCCGCATGCAGGCCTCCGTCCCCGAACTCTCCGACCTCTCATCTGAGGATGAGAAAACCCGCGAGATGTATGGCCCCCAAGCCAAGACCCCCGGCTCCTTCGCCAGCTCCTGCCTCCTCGCCCGTCGCATGATGGAACGCGGCGTCCAGTTCGTGCAAATTTTCCACCGTGGCTGGGACCAGCACAGCAACCTTCCGGCTCATATCAAACCGCAATGCGAGGACATCGACCAACCCTGCTGGGCCCTCATTCAGGACCTCAAACAGCGCGGCATGCTCGATGACACCCTCGTCATCTGGGGCGGCGAATTCGGACGCACCGTTTACTCCCAAGGAACGCTCAGCAAAACCAATTACGGCCGCGATCACCACCCGCGCGCCTTCACCATGTGGATGGCCGGTGGCGGCGTCAAAGGCGGACAAGTTTACGGAGACACCGACGACTTCGGCTACAACATCACCGAAAATCCCGTCCACATCAGCGACCTCCACACCACCATTCTCCACCAGCTTGGCATCGACCATCACAAGCTCACCTTCAAATACCAAGGCCTCGACCAAAAGCTCACCGGCGTAAAACCCACCAAGGTCATCACCGACATCCTGGGCTAAGCGCTGCACCCACCGCGAATTTCGCCTGTCGAGAACGGTAGCCGAATCGCTTTGCTTTTGGCCGTTGCGCCCTATTACCCCACCCGAAATCACCCCACCCGAAAAAAACGGCCTTTCTTCGGATTGGTTTCCCTGACGCTTCCTTCACTGCGGAATGGCGGGGCATCAAAAGCACAGAGGCTTTCGGAAAATGATTTTGCGCCAACTCGACACTTTTGATAATCGCATGTGGGCTCCGCCGTCGGTCCTCAACAATGAGCCGCTTCAAATCGACTCCGAAAGACTGGAAAATGAAAGACTCCTACTTTACCCCTCTCCTCCCCTGAGCTAGTAATCCCCATCAAGATCTCCGAAGCCATCTTCACCGCCATCGACTTCGAATCCGCTGGCACCGCCAAAGGCCGCACCGATGCCCCCGTCCAAATCGGCCTCGGCACCTGGACCTCAGCCGATGACATCCACGCCCCCTTCGTCTCCTTCCTCCAATGCGAGCAAGACATCACCTGGGCCGCTCAAAAGGTCCACGGCATCACGACCGCTGACCTCCGTGAAGCCCCCTCCCTCCTCTCCCTCTGGCCCACTTTAAAAAGCAACCTCGGCCGCGGTCCCATCGTGGCTCACGGCCACGGCACTGAAAAACGCTTCCTCCGCACCTTCCCCGGCCACCGCTTCGGCCCCTGGATCGATACCCTCCAACTCGCCCGCGCCGCCTGGCCCAACGAAAAATCCCACTCCCTCGGCGACCTCTGTACCTCCCTCGGCCTCACCGACTTCGCCCAACACGCCCCTGACCGAAATTGGCACGATGCCCTCTACGATGCGCTTGCCTCTCTCGCCCTTCTCAAGCAGCTTGTCTCCGAATTCAACCTCGCCGACTCCCCCGTCGAGGTCCTTTTAAAACCAGACACCTCCACCTGGCACCGCTCCCGTCACCAATGAACACCGTCTCCGTCAACCTCGGCTCTCGTTCCTACGAAATCCTCGTCGCCCCCGGCCTCCTCGCAGAGGCCGGCTCGCGCATCCTCGCCGCCGGACTCAAAGGCCGCGCTGCCATCATCACCGACAGCAACGTCGCTCCTCATTATCTCGAAAAAGTCGAAGCCTCCCTCTCCGACTCCGGCTACGACACCTCCTCGCACATCTTCCCCGCCGGAGAAGGTTCCAAGTCGATGTCCCAAGTCGAAACCCTCTCCCGCGAACTCATCCAAGCCGGCCACGACCGCTCCTCCTTCATCGTGGCCCTCGGCGGTGGTGTCACTGGCGACCTCGCCGGCTTTGTCGCCGCCATCTTCTACCGCGGCATCCCCTTCGTGCAAATCCCCACCACCATCGTCTCCCAAGTCGATTCCGCCGTCGGCGGTAAAACCGGCGTCAACACCCCCGAAGGAAAAAACCTCCTCGGAGCCTTCCACCAACCCCGCCTCGTCCTCGCCGACCCCGAAACCCTCCTCACCCTCCCCGGCCGCGAGTTCCGCGAAGGCTTCGCGGAAGTCATCAAGCACGCCGCAATCCGCGACGAGCCCATGCTCGCCGATCTCGAAGCACTCGACCCACTCAACCAAAACGTCCCCGCCGAACTCATCGCCCGAAACGTCGCGATCAAGGCCCGCGTTGTTGAAGAAGACGAACAAGAAACCTCCGGCACCCGCGCCCTCCTCAACTTCGGCCACACCATCGGCCACGGCATCGAGGCCTCCGTCCCCTACGGAACCCTCCTCCACGGCGAAGCAATTTCCCTCGGCATCCGCGCCGCTTTGAAACTCTCCGAAACCCACGCCGGACTCCCCCCGGAATCCAGCCAACGCATCCTCAACCTCCTCACCCACTTCCAACTCCCCCTCATCCTATCCGAAGACATCCCAACCGACCTCGTCCTCGAAAAACTCTCCCGCGACAAAAAATTCTCCGGCACAAAGCGCACCTACGTCCTCCTCAACCGCCTCGGAAACGGCATCACCTGCTCCACCATCCCCCCAGAAGACATCCCCCCAGCCATCGACAATCTCCGGCAATAACATAAAAACAATAACCCCTCAATGACTCTCCTCATCCACACCGGCGGCTTCGTCCAGACCAATGGCTACATTCTCGCAAATGACGACGGCACCTGCCTCGTCATCGATGCCCCCGCCGGCCTCTCCGATTTCTTGAAGGAAAAATCCCTCAAGCCCACCCACCTTCTCCTCACCCACCAACACTTCGACCATGTCGAAGATGTCGCCGCCCTCCGCACCGATGGAGCCCGCGTTTATTCCTACCAAGCCTACGCGCCCGACATCATCATGGAAAAACGCGTCCAAGAAATGGGCCTCCCCGTCGAGATCCCTCCCTACGAAGTGGACGAAGTCATCGGAGAAAAACCCACCCTGGAAGTCGCTGGCCACCACTTCGTCATCGCCCACGTTCCCGGCCACTCCCCCGACTCCATCTCCTTCCACTTGGCCGCAGAGTCCTACCTCTTCGCAGGCGACGCCCTTTTCAACGGCAGCATTGGCCGAACCGACCTCCCCGGCGGGAACCACGAGCTACTCCTCGACTCCATCCGCCAAAAACTCTACGTTTTGCCCGACGAAACGGCAGTTTTTCCCGGCCACGGTCCTCAGACGAGCATCGGGACCGAGAAAAGATCGAATCCCTTTTGTCCAAACACCTAATCCCACAACACAATGACACGACGCCTCATCCTCTCACTCCTGGCCATCTCCCTGGCCCTGCCCTCCGCCTTCGCGATGGGGAAACGCCCCGAAAAAAACCGCCTCACCTTCCATCTCGAAGGTGACGTCACCGACGGCCCAAAGATGGTTTTCGATCTCCAAATGGGGAATAAAAAGCGCTTCTTCACCAAAAGCCCCCTCACCTTCACGAAGGAACTCACCTCTCTCAAGCACTTCATCACAGCCGATGGGACCTACGGTGCCACCTTCACCTTCACCAAAGCTGCCACCTCCCGCATCGCAGCTTTCACAACCCAAAACCAAGGGAAATGGCTTGTCGCCATGCTCAACGGACGCTCAGTTGATGCCGTCTACGTCGATTCCCCTGTGCGCGACGGACGCCTCGTCATCTGGCAAGGCATCAAGCAGGTCGAGATCATCCGCTTCGAATATGCGATGCCCCTCACCGGCGAAACCGAAAAGGAGTGGAAAACCCGTCTGAAAGGACATGAGAAACAGCGTAAGGCCGCTCAAAAAGAAGCCAAAGAAGCTCAAAAAGAACGTAACCGTCGTAAGTCCTAACTATGAAATTTTTCGCGATCCTCCTCCTGCTCCCCTTCTCGCTCAATGCAGCAGAACCACTCAAACTCAGTCTCGCCACCGACAACCGCGCGCTCTTCGAAGGTAAGCCGGAAGACTTCTACATGTTCCAATACCGCTACGCGGATGGCAAAACCACCGAAGCATGGACCGGCGGACAGTATGGCTTCGTCCGTGACCTCATCAAAACGGATAGAGAAGGCGTCATCGCGACCAAGTTCCACGAGGGGCTCGACATCAAGCCCACCAAACGCGACCGCACCGGCAATCCACTCGATGAGATCCGCGCCATCGCCAACGGACAGGTCGTCTATCTGAGTAAGAATGCCGGAGGCAGCACCTACGGCAAATATATCGTCATCAAACACGACTGGGGCTACGGCCCCTTCTTTAGCCTCTACGCTCACCTCGCCCGTGTCGATGTCGAGCTGGAGCAACGCGTCCTCGGCGGCTTCCCCATCGCCAAGATGGGCTACACCGGGGTCGGGCTCAACCGCACCCGTGCTCACCTCCATCTCGAACTCTGCATGCTCTCCACCGAGAACTTCGAGGACTGGATCGGGACAGCAAATCCCCGTGGAAACTATGACGGTCGCAACCTCATCGGCCTCGATATCGCCTCCCTCTTCCTCGCCGCCCAAGCCAACCTCGACCTCACCATCCCCAGCTTCCTCGAAAGCGCCTCACCGTATTTTAAAGTGGCCATCCCCCGCGACGGAGAACTTGAAATCACGAAGCGCTACCCCTGGCTCAAAAAAGGCGATCACACAAAACCCAGCCCATCCTACGAACTAGCCTTCACCGACTCCGGCATCCCCCTCTCCATCGTCCCAAGCCATCGGCAAGTCAGCAAAGCCCTCCTCACCTACGTCCGGACCACGCGATCCCGACATGAGCACTACACCCGCGGCCGACTCACTGGCAGCGGACGACGCGCCAGCCTCACCAAATCGGGCAAAAAATTTATCGCCCTTTTCACCAACGAATATACCAAGCCTAAATCTCCCAAAGACGAATCCGATGACTCCTGAAGAAAAACTAGCCGCACTCGGCCTCACTCTCCCCGAAGCAGCCACTCCCATCGGCTCTTACCTCAATTGTGTCCGCACCGGGAACCTCCTCCATATTTCCGGCGGGCTCCCCATCGCGGGCGAGGAAAAATACTTCGGCAAAGTCCCAACCGAGTGCGATGTCGAAACCGCCCAAAAAGCCGCGCGCCTCGCCATCCTCACCCGCCTTGCCGTCATCAAGGCTGAGGTCGGATCACTCGATCAAGTGACCCGTATCGTCTCGCTCAGCGGCTTCGTAAATGCCGAGCCCGACTTCACCGCACACCCTCAAGTCATCAATGGAGCCTCAGATCTCCTCGTCGAAGTCTTCGGAGAGGCCGGTAAGCACTCCCGCGCCGCGGTCGGCTGCTCTTCACTTCCACTCGGCGTTTCCGTCGAAATCAGCCTCATTGTTGAGGTGAAAGCGTAACTCCATGGATCTTCCTGAGAGCATCACCCCCCCTTTTTCGCTCGCGGATTTCCCCGACATCATCGACGTCCGCTCCCCTGCGGAGTTTGAAGAAGATCATATCCCCGGTGCCTACAATCTCCCCGTCCTCACCGACGAGGAGCGGCACGAGGTCGGAGCCCTTAATGCCGAAAATCCCTATCAAGCCCGCCGCCTCGGCGCGACCTTGATCACCAAAAACATCCACCACCATCTCGCCACCACCCTGGCAGATCACCCCACCACCTTCGCCCCCCTCATCTACTGCTGGCGCGGCAACCTCCGCTCCAATTCCATGGCCGTCATCTTCCGCGCCATCGGCTGGCGCAGCCGCGTCATCCAGGGCGGCTACAAAGCGTGGCGCAAATACCTCATGGCCGACATGGAGGCCACCATCTCCCCGCCCAAGCCCGAACTCATCGTCCTCGGCGGCCTCACCGGTTGCGGAAAAACCCGCCTCCTTCACGAACTCGACCGCCAAGGCGCACAAATCCTCGATCTCGAAGGCCTCGCCAACCACCGCGGCTCCATCCTCGGAAACGCTCCCGACAGTCCTCAGCCCAATCAAAAAAGATTCGAGTCCTCCCTCTGGACCGCCTTCCGCAACTTTGATCCCGAGCGCCCCGTCTTCACCGAGGCCGAGTCCAACCGCATCGGCCGCCTGCAATGCCCCCCGCCTCTCTGGAAACGCCTCGGCGAAGGCCGCATGATTCTCATCGACCTCCCCCTCCCCGAACGCGCCAAACTCCTCGCCGAAGACTACGAGCACTTCATCGAAAACCCCGACTCACTCAAGGAAACCCTCAACGGCCTCCGCCGCCTTCGCGGAAACGAACAAGTCGACACCTGGCACCAACAAATCGACACCCGCGACTGGGACGCCTTCCTCCAATCCATCCTAGTCGACCACTACGACCTCTGCTACCGCCGCCCCGGCTCGGAAGACTCCGTCTATCCCGAACCCGAAGTCACCTTCCAACCGGCCTCCTCCAGCACCGCTGATTTCCAAAAAGCCGCCGCTGACCTCATCGCCCGGCATTCATGATCGACGCCCACAACCATCTCCAGGACCCGCGCTTTGCAGGACGCCAACCGGAGATTGTTGCTACCATGAAAAATGCCGGCATCACCGGCTGCGTCGTCAATGGCACCTCCGAAGAAGACTGGCCTGCCGTCGCCAAACTCGCCGAAGACTTCCCCAACTTTGTCCACCCCGCCTTTGGACTGCACCCGTGGAAAGTGGAAAGCCGCTCACCCCGGTGGCTCGAAACCCTCACCTCCTATCTCGAAAAACACCCACACGCCAGCATCGGCGAATGCGGCCTCGACCGCTGGATGAAAAACCCCGATCTCGAGTCCCAACACCTGGTCTTCCGCCAACATCTCGAACTAGCCGTCGCCCTCAACCGCCCCGTCACCATCCACTGCCTGAAAGCCTGGGGCCCGCTCCTCGACGAACTCCGCGCAGCCATCACTCTCCCAAAGTTCCTCCTCCACTCCTTCGCTGGTTCCCAAGAAACCGCCCAGGAATGCCTCAAACTCGGAGCCTTCTTTTCCTTCTCAGGATACTTCCTCCACCCCCGCAAAGCCAAAG
>JBLHUR010000129.1:0-16893 GCA_047629805.1 Akkermansiaceae bacterium
CAAATCCGGCAACGTCCCATCAGAATCATGAGGAATAATCAGTCTCGGAGCAGGCATGGCGGCACCTTGACCTCCCCAAATCATCTAAGCAAGCGGATTCCTACAGTTAGTGCGGGAAATAATATAACCGAGGCGCTTCCCAAACGCCACTTCCGGGCACGGAGAGAGTGAAGACCTGCTACCCTTGGCTCGTGGACTGAAATTATTAGCGGCTCGAAATTTTGCAGAATTTTCCGGAGGTTAAGGTTCGTTAGACGGCGAAGGACTTTTGAGCAAGTCGGGGCTTAATGCTGTCTTAGCCAAGGAAGGTCAAATCCGATGAATCAATACGAGATCAAATTTCAGCCTTGGGATGGCTCATGGTGCTTGTCTGGACCAGTGGGAGCAAACGGGGAACTTCTCTTTCAGACTGCCAGATATGCCGCCAGTCATGCGCGATGGGCCGCTAGGACCGAAGGCGGCGTCATCAAGGTCTACGATACCGACGGACAACTTTTCAAAACCATCGAGACTGAAGCCGACGTTTCAGGCGGTGAATCTTACGTGCTGCCGTCTGTCTGAAAATCTTCGTCGATGGAGTGACGCTCGACAATGGCATTGGAAGGGCTTCTCAGCGCGGAGGGACTGGAGGCAGTCTTGAGGATGGAAAAGTCATTGCCAATTTATTGCCCGTATTGCCCGCTTTTTGCTGCATTTCAGCTCATTTGGAAGGCAACAAACCTAGTCCAATGAGGGCGATTTCAGGGGCTGGGAATGGCCTCAAACCATTGATTTTAAAGGGGAAATGGCGGAGAGGGAAGGAATTGAACCCACCAAGGACAGATTGCCCTTCAACGGTTTTGAAAACCGCGGCGACCACCAGGCACACAGCACTCTCCGCAGGGAACTTGGCCGAGTTTTTCTGAATCGTCAAATTGAATGAGCGCCGGTCACTCAATTTTCGTCACTTCTTCTTCAAGTCCCAGCTGTTCCATAAGGAGTGCGACTTTTTTTTCCAATTCCGCGACCCGCTCTTCAAGATCCGGGGAGGGCGGAGCTGCAGGAGTGTTTTCAAAGCGGACGTCAGCCTCGAAGCCCTTCTCTCCTCCGAGGAGGTGTCCGTATGTTTTGACGCGCCGACCGCCGCCGACGGGGAGTTCTTTGACGAGCGGGCCGTAGGAATACTCCATGAATCCGCTCAAAATCTCCTCGACCTGCGTGACTGACTCGAAGGGATGCATACGCTCGGTGCGTTGTTTGATCTCACCGGCGGTTTGAATACTGCGGAGGAGTAAGGTGGTGATTATAGCATTTTCGGCCGACGTCATATCGAGGATCTCAGGAAGCTGATGCTCATACTTCGGGACGCGCGATCCCGAGATGTGAACCTGCATGATGAGGTTCTTTCGGCGCAGACGTTGCACCGCTTCCTCGACCTCCTCCGCGACTAAATGGGTGACCGGATAGCGGTTTGAGGATTGATTGCTGGCAGCCTCGATGGCTTTGGCTGTCATCGGGTAGTAGTCCGGGGTGGTCGTCTCTTTTTCGAGAAGGCACCCCAAGACCCGGCTTTCCACAAAATCCAACTGCAATTCGGGAAATCTCGTTTCATCACTCATAGGGGAAAGATAGACTCCATCGCGGTCTTTATGAAAGTTTGGATTGCGGTTCGCTGAGGCGATGGTCGAAGTGGAAGGGCTTGGTCTGGACCACTTCGATCTTGCTGAAATCCGGATGATTGGGGTTGAGGAGGAGGTTTTGCTCTTCCGGGATGATCACCGAGGGTGCCCACACTCCGGCGGTCCTGCCGTGAGCCAGCCAATCGTCCCCTTGATCGGTGGAGTCGATTCCGGGTGGATTATCGCGCCATCCGGTAGCCTGAAAAAGTTCGCCGCAGATGAGTGCACGGGGAATACGGGCTTTAATAAGAACCCGCGGGATGACTCGCGAATCCGGGGTGGTGAGGTGAACCAGTAGCTCAAGCGCAGCCAAAGCTCGGCTTGTCGAAAGATACACGATGGAGTGACCTGGGGAATTCCAGCGGCCTCCGTAGAGGCGGGAGCCTTCGCCGGAAAGTGGTATTTCGGCCCACCTTGGGGCGACGAGGCGGTAGGCAAAAATGAAGTCTTCTCCTGCCCCAGGTTTTTCTCCGACTTTTTTGGAAAATTGATAGGTGATACTAGAAGACGCCATGATCAATGCGGCCGAGGAGGTTTTCTACTTCACGGGCTCCGAACTCGGTGTCTGCGTAGCTAAGAGGAGCTTCACCGGCTGTAGCGGGGTTTTCAGTTTTGAGCCAGCTACAGGCAGCGGCTTCCGTGCCGAAAACTCCGAGGGCGATCCCGAAGAGGCGGGTGAAACGAACGAGCCGCTCACTCTCGGCGGAGGAGAGACGCCGGGCCTTCTTGCGGCGGTGGAGGGTGGCATTTGACATACCGAGGTAGCGACCCAGAGCCTCCTCAGGAATCTCAAGGAGAGCTTGAAGGGTGGAGAACTCCCGAAACTGAATCCCATCTCTGATCCGCTCAACGATTTCGGAAGGCGCGCCATCCAAGCTCTCCCTGGGTAAGAAGAAATGAGTGAGGGGCTGATCCGTGTGTTTCATAGACGTAGAGTAAGATTAGGGACTTCTGCGCGCAAGCTAAAAGAGGAATTAAAAACTACAATTGTATGATTAGGATTTCGGGGCCTTCGGGGTCAAGAGGTTGAGTTTATACCGAATTGCGATCAGACGAATTGCAGCCGTAATGGTAGTGGTAACGGGGATATTGACGAAAGTGGGGGTGCCGTTAAAATCCAGAACAAGATAGATTCCGCCTCCGAGAAGTGCGGCGGTAGCGTAAATCTCCTCTCGAAAAATGAGGGGGACTTCGGTCCGCAGGAGATCGCGCAAGACTCCACCAAAGGTTGCCGTGACCATTCCCATTCCAATACAAGCCCACCAGGCGAGCCCCTGATTTTGAGAAACTTGCACTCCGATACAGACGAAAACGCCTAAGCCCAAGGCATCAAAAAACGAAACAGCCCGCTGCCATTTTTCCCAGATAGGTTCGGCGTAAAACGCCGAGATTGTAGCGGCAGCGGCGATGATGAGATAGGCGGGGTCGCTCAAGACAGGTGGCGGCGTCACTCCGATCAAAAGGCTCCTTAGGGTTCCGCCTCCCACGCAGGTCACGATCGCCAGCATAAACATCCCGAAGACATCCATCTCCTTTTGCCGACCCGCGATCGCGCCTGAGACGGCAAAGACAAAGACTCCGATGAGGTCGGCGAGATAGAGGGGTGACATCACTGGCAAAGGAGGCATTTTCAGCCGGTTCTGGCTAGTGAAAGTCGTGCGAAACGGTGGCGAGATCGCCCGAAACTCCCAGCGCTTGCAGCGCGGTGACGTAAACGGTGGGCTGTCGTCCTTCCGTGATTTGCAAGCGGCCCCGGACAAGGAGGAAGGATTCGCTCGTAATGATGAGCTTGTATTGGTGGAAGGTTTTTCGCGGGATAAAGAGGTTGGCGATCCCGAATTCGTCTTCGAGTGAGATGAAGCAGTGACCTTTGGCAGTGCCGGGTCTTTGTCGGCAAATCACAAGGCCCGCGATGACAAGAGGCTTGCCGTGGGGCATTTCGAAAAGACTCACTGAAGTGGCTAGCTCGAGGTCTTGTTCGAGCCGCCAAAGACGCATGGGGTGCGGACCGGTGGTGGAGCCTTGCAGGGCGAAGTCGGTGTTAAGTCGTTCGGACGGGGTCATCATTTTCAGGACCTGTTCTTTTGGTGGCGGGGTGGCGAAGAGATCATCGAGCGGGAGTTGTTCGGCCTGCCAGAGAGCGTCGCGGCGGTGCTCGACTTCGGGGAGATCGTTCAAAGAACCTGAGGCGGCGAGGAGTCGACGCTCTTTGACATTGGGGCGAACGCGGCGGAGGAAGTCATCCAACGAGGAAAAGGCGGACTTGGAGCGTTCTTCGACGATGCGCTCGCTGGTCTTTTGGCGCAGTCCTTTGAGTCGATGAAAGCCCAGTCGTAAGAGGTGGTCATCAATGACCTCGGTGGTGACTATGGAATGTATTACTGAAATGGGTTTGGTGCGGACGCCATGGCGCTTCGCGTCCTGCATCAAAGTGTTCACCGAGTAGAATCCCATTGGCTGATTATTGATGAGCCCGCAGTAAAATTCCACCGGGCGATGCACCTTGAGCCAGCAGGAAGCGTAGGCGATGAGAGCGAAGGAGATGGCGTGCGATTCCGGAAATCCGTAGAGCGCGAATGAGCCGATGGAATTGATGACCCGTTGTTGGACCTCGGGAGAAACGCGACGCTCGTTCATGCGGGTTTTGAGTTTTTGGACGATGGCATTCATGCGCTCGTCCGAGCGTTTGAAGGACATCGCCTTACGGAGGAAATCGGCCTCCACCCCGGTGAATCCTGCGATCAGCATGGCCATTCTTAGGACCTGTTCTTGGAAGAGGGGGACGCCGAGGGTGCGCTTCAAGATGGGTTCGAAATCGGGGTGGATGTATTCAATATCTTCGCGTCTGGTTCGTCGGTTGAGATAGGGGTGCACAAGGTCTCCCACGATGGGTCCAGGGCGGATGATCGCGACTTGGACCGCGATGTCGTAAAAGCGGCGGGGTTGCATGATGGGGAGGGTCGCCATCTGGGCGCGGGACTCGACTTGGAAAGTGCCCACGGTGTCGGCCCGGCAGAGGAGATCGTAGGTAGCGGGATCGTCTTTGGGGATCTTGGCGAGGTTGACGGGGCGTCCGCGGCGCTCGCAGATTTTCAAAGCATCCTCCATCGCGGCGAGCATTCCGAGGCCGAGGAGATCGACTTTCACGATGCCCAGATCTTCGCAGTCATCTTTGTCCCATTGCAGCACGGTGCGATTTTCCATTGCGGCAGGTTGGAGGGGGACGACGTGGTCGAGTCCATCGTCGCAAAAGACCATTCCACCCGAGTGCTGGCCGAGGTGGCGGGGGCAATGAAGGATTGAGTGGTAAAGTTTCAGGAGAGCTTCAAAGCGGGGATGGGAAGGGGGGATTCCGGATCTTTCAATGGTTCCAGCGAGTTCTGCGACTTTGTCATTGGGGTAGTAATTGCTCATCGAGAGTTCCTCGCTTGGGGAGTCGCGGGAGGCATCGTGGACCTTGGGAGAGGCGCAGAGGTCGGTGAAGCGATTGGCAATGGATTCCGGGAAGCCTAGGATTTTCGACATTTCACGGAAGGCTGATCGGGGTTTGTAAGTGATGACATTGGCGGTCATCGCAGCCCCGCGCGGGGCGTATTTTTGGTAAACGTATTGGATGACGGCTTCGCGGCGATCACCGGAAGGGAAGTCAATATCGATGTCCGGCCAGGATTGCCGGTTTTCGGAGAGGAAGCGCTCGAAGAGGAGGCCGCTTTCGACGGGGTCGACACTTGTTACGCCGATTGCGTAACAGACCAGAGAGTTGGCGGCGGAGCCCCGGCCTTGGCAGAGGATGCCCTGAGAGCGGGCAAAGCGGACGAGATCCCAGACAATGAGGAAGTATCCGGAAAACTTAAGTTTTTCGATAGTTTCTAGTTCCTTATCAATCTGTTGACGGTGATTTTCACTTAAAAAACGGAATCGCTTTTTAAGGCCCTTTTTGACGACGTGGCGAAGATATTCACACTGTTCACGGTCTGTGAATAACTCTCCGGTGTCAGGGTCACGATAAGAGGGGAAACGGTAGCCAAGGTTTTCGAGCGAGAAGTCGCTGCACTCTTCTGAGAGGGCTTGGGCCTTGTGAAAATCCTGCGGGTAACCTACGGATAGATTATAAACCTCTTTGGGGGACTTGAGAAAGCGTTCTCCGTTGCATTCGAGGAATCGACCGGCATCGTCGAGGGTTTTGTGTTCGCGTAAGCAGGTGAAAGCATCGGCAAGGAGGCGATCAGAGCGATGTGAATAAATCGGGGCATTACTTGCGATGAGGGGGATCTTAAGGAACTCGCCGAGATCGCGGAGGAGTCGGTTGAGTTTGTCCTCACCACGCCGAAAATGGTGGAAAGGTGCGATGGAGACATTTCCGGGGCCGAAGTGGTGGTGGAGATTTTTGGCGGCGGAGAGGAGATTCGCTTTGGTGGGCTTGAGGAGGGATTCGGGAGTGAGGATGGCGTGGTTTCCGGTGAGGGCATGGTCGTTAAAGTTATTCACATCTTTTTCACAATGGAGGCTGGTGATGAGGCGGGAGAGGTTTTGGTATCCGGTTCGAGATTTGTTGAGAATCGTCAGGTTCTGGAATCCGGCGATGGATTCCAGAGTGGCTCCGGTGATGGCTTTGATGCCGACTTTCCGGGCCTCGGCATGGGCGCGGGCGGAACCGTAGAAGCCCATGTGATCGACGAGGGCGAGGGATTTATGACCGAGTTCGGCAGCGCGTTGCACGAGAGCCTCGGGAGAGGAGGCACCGCGAAGGAAGGAGAAGTTGGATTTGGCGAGGAGTTCCATTTTTTGAACGAAGGAGAGGCTCTTAGCCTCTCTTGGATGAGCGAGATGGGACTAAGGAGAGGCTAAGAGCCTCCCTACGCCGCAATGCGATGTTGCCCGCCGCCACGCTAGGCGTAGACGCCAGTAAGGTGCCATTTTCTGGGTGGGAGGAAGGTGAGTTGGAGGAGGAGGGAATCGGCGAGTTCGACGTCCCATTGGGCTTGTTGCCAGCCGTTTTGCCACCAGGAGCCGGAGAGGGGGAAGGGGCCGCGGGCTCGACGGATTTGGCCTTGGTGGGGGCCGGTGAGGAGAGCGAGGGGGTGTTGGTAATGGCCCTGTTTTTCGGAGGCGACGTTGACCTCGATGGGAGGGCGTTGGCGCTTGAGGGGGAGGAGGCTGACGGGAGATATTTTGGGGACAAGCGGGGTTTTGAAATCGGGCGTGACGGGGGTGAGGGAGATGGCATCGGGGCGATGGGTGTCGAGGTGGTGCGGGATGCCGAGGTTGCCGGAGCCGACGATGGCGGTGAGGCGGCGGAGGGTGTCGGCGAATTCGTTGGGGTCTTTGAGGCCGCGTGAGAAGAGTTGGTGCTGGGCATGGCGTGGGAGAGTGGGGACCAATTCGAGGTGGAATTCTTCGGTGGGAGCGGGGGCTTTGAAGGAATCGAGATGCGTGTAGAGGGAGCGGAGGAGGACCTCGGGCGAGAGGGTGGGTTCGGAGAGGATGAGCTTGCGGGCGTGGGCCGCTCCGTTGTCGAAGGCGAGAGTGAGGTGGAGCTCGGCGGCAGCGAGTTGGTGGTGGTCGAGGCGGTTACAAAGGGTTTGCAGGAGGCGCTTGGCCATAAAGAGAAGAGGGTCGTGATTATCGATGGGCGGCTCGAAGATGTGGGCGACGCGGTAGTGGTCTTTGGCGCGGTGGAGTTTGAGGAGGCGATGGTGTTTGCCGTGGGCGATGTCGTGGAGCTGGGCGAGGTCTTTACCGAGGCGTTCGGCTAGGCCTTGGCGGGGGAGATTTGCGAGATCGGCGAGGGTTTGGAGGCCCCAGAGTTGGAGGACCGGGGCGTGTGGGAGGGGAAAGGTTTTTGTGATGGCTAGATCGGCGAGTTTTAAGGAGAGAGGGTTTTGATTTTTGAGGCTGAGGGAGGCCAAGTGGGCTAAGTCGGGAGTTTTTCCGAGACCGATTTGCAGGGGAAAGGCGAGGTAGGTGGAGGCGGCGAAGGTGTGGGCGAGCCAGTCTTTTTCGGAAGCGATGAGGAGGGTTGAGAGATCGAGGAGGAAGGTTTCGGGCGAGGTGAGTTCGAAGTCAGGGACGAGGGAATCGACGAAGGCGAGGGTTTCGGCGTGGGCGGATTTTTCGGCGGTGGGATCGGGGTCGAGGAGGAGGAGATCGGCGCAGCGAGCGAGGCCGCGGGTGGTGCGGAGGCCAGGGTAGATGCCGAGTTGACGGGCGGGAAGGTTGGCCGCGATGAGGTGGGATTTTTCGCGTTCGCCGGTGGAGAGGAGGGCAGCGGGTTGGTCGGGTGGGGTGCTGTCTCGGGCGAGGAGGCAGCTGAGCGGGAGGTCTCGGAAATGGAGGGCGGCGTAGTTCATGACGTCAGGCTTTTCCGGCGAGTTTTTGCTGGTCTGCGTGGTGAAGGTTGAGGGAGGGTGATTTGAGTTCGAGATGGTCGAGGGTGAAGCGGCCGGAGAGGGTGAGGCGCCGGTGTGGAGTGGGAACGAGGGGGCGCGGGGTCATGGCGATGAGGGCGGCGCCGGAGTCGCGGGCCTGGATTTTGAGGCGATGCCAGAGAGCGGTGGGGATTTGCCGGAGTTCGCGTTCGGAGACGAGGTGGAGATCGAGAAGGATGAGGGGGAGGTTTCCATCGCTGAGGAGGAGGTCGGCGCATTGGAGGGCTTGCTCGGTTTTGGAACAGCGGAGCCAGATGAGGTGGCGGCATTTTTCGTTGCCGTAGGAGGCGGGGTCGAAGGTATCGCGGCCATCGATGAGGGCGAGAGGGAGGTCGCGCTTTTCGTCGAGGAGTTCGGAGATAACGAGGGAGGCTCCGGCGGAGTGGTGGGGGGAGATGATTTCGCTGAGGTGGCCGGAATGCCTCGGGGAGGGGGGCACGATGAGCGGCCGGGAACTTCTCGCGAAGCTGGCGGCGGAGTTGGTCGATTTGGAGAACGCTCAATGAATGTTCATTGGAACAGTTTTTGAGAATAAGTCAAGTTGCTGGGTATTCTAACAGTGGGTAGGCGGCTTGGTTGAGGGGTAAACACGAATCTCACGAAATGAAGGAAAAGGTTGGGGGGATTGACCACTGAGTGAGCAGATGAAACAGAGGCTTGGTTGGGGGCGGGGAACGGACAGGAATGCCCATGCTCCTTATTGTTGTGTTTGTGGGGGGGAGGGATTATTCAGTTGGGGAGATGGCTGTGGAAATTGTTGAACTTGTGTTGAGTCCTGTGGAAGCGGCTGATGAGGAGGGGTGGGCTTTGAGAGCGGCTAAGAAGTTGCGGGTGAAACCGGAGCGGGTGAAGGGGTATCGGCTTTTGAAGCGGTCGCTGGATGCGCGGAAGCGGCCGGTGAAATTTCGGCTGCGCTTTGAGGTGGGGCTTGATGAGGATTTGGCTGAGGAGGCGGAGGCGACTTGGGAGGTTCCTGCTTTGAAGGCGGAGCCTGAGGAGGTGGTGATTGTGGGGTGTGGTCCGGCGGGAATGTTTGCGGCGATGCGGTGTTTGGAATTGGGTTATAAGCCGGTGGTTTTGGAGCGGGGGAAGGATGCTTCGTCGCGACGCTTTGATTTGGGGCCGATTTTGAAGGAGGGGCGGGTGATTGAGGAGTCAAATTACTGTTTTGGGGAAGGAGGGGCGGGGACGTTTTCGGACGGGAAGCTTTATACGCGGGCGACGAAGCGGGGGCCGGTCGCGGAGGTTTATCGGACGCTGGTGGCACATGGGGCTCCGGAGAAAATTATGGTGGAGGCGCATCCGCATATTGGGTCGAATTTACTGCCGAAGGTCGTGATGGCGATGCGGGAGTCGGTGAGAGCGGCGGGAGGCGAAGTCCATTTTGGGGCGAAGGTGACTGAGTTTTTAATGTCGGGGGATAAGATGGAGGGGGTTGCGACCTTGGACGGGCGGGAGTTCCGTGGGAGAGCGGTGATTTTGGCGACGGGGCATTCGGCGCGGGATATTTATGAGCTGCTGAACAAGCAGAAAATCTTGTTGGAAGCAAAGCCGTTTGCGGTGGGGGTAAGGATCGAGCATCCTCAGCCCTTGATTGATCGGGTGCAATATCATTTGCGCGAGGGGGAGGAGCGGGGACGGGCTTTACCGGCTTCGAGGTATCGGCTGGCGACGCAGATAAAGGGGCGGAGCGTGCATTCTTTTTGCATGTGTCCGGGAGGATTTGTGGTGCCTGCTGCGACCATGAACGACGAGGTGGTGGTGAATGGGATGAGTCTTTCGCGGAGGGATTCGCCTTTTGCAAATAGCGGGATGGTGGTGGGGATTGAGCCGGAGGATGTGCGGGGATTTGGTGGGAACGATGTGCTGAGTGGGATTCGTTATCAGAAGCATATTGAGCAGTTGGCCAAGAAGGCGGGTGGCGGTGGTCAAGTTGCCCCGGGGCAGAAGGTTTCGGATTTCTTGGCGGGGAAGGTGTCGAAGGTTCTGCCAAAGACGAGTTATTTTCCGGGCTTGAATTCGGTGCGCTTGGATGAGGTTTTACCGAAGGAGATTAGTGGCCGGCTTGCGGGTGGGTTGCGGAAGTTCGGGAAGATGATTCGTGGATATTCCGGACCGGATGCCTTGTTGCTTGGTTTTGAGACGCGGACGAGTTCGCCCGTGCGGATTCCGCGTGGGGATGATTTACAACATCCGGAAGTGAAGGGGCTCTATCCCTGTGGTGAGGGGGCGGGCTATGCGGGGGGGATTGTCTCGGCCGCGATGGATGGTCGGCGGTGTGCGGAAGCGGCAATCAACGAGGTACGATAGATCATGGAGATACGAAATCGCGAGGAGCAGGAGCCGTTTACGACGAAGGATGGTTCGACGATTCGGAGCTTGCTGGATTTAAGCAATGCGCCGGTGAAGCAGCAGAGTTTGGCGGAGGCGAGCTTGCCGATCGGTGGCTCGACGGAGCGGCATTATCACAAGGTGAGCGAGGAGCTTTATTATGTGCTCGAAGGAACTGGCGTGATGGAGATCGATGGGGAGGAACGCGAGGTGGGCCCGGGAGATGCCATTTTGATTCCGGCGGGGGCGTGGCACGAAATTCGGGCGATGGAGGCGATGAGGTTTCTCTGTTGTTGTGCGCCGCCTTATGCGCATGAGGATACTTATTTCACCTGATCTATCTCCGGTTCCGAATGCCATTCGTGGGGGATATCGGCCATGAAGAGGGCGTGATCGAAGGTGATGGAGTGGGGTGGGAAGATCTCCGGATCATCGAAGTAGGATGACTTGATGGTGTGGACCTTTAGGGGGTCGGCTTTCCATTCGGGGACTTTGAGAAGGAGTCCGTCGAGGCGAGTGGAATTTGGGCGGGAAGAATATCCGATGCAGCCGTTCTCGAAAAATCGGGATGACTCTTCGAAGGAATCGAAGATGGAATTTTGCGGGAGCGAGTCGGCGACGCTTGCTTGGACTTCCAACAGCGGGGAGCCTTTGGAAGAAACCTTGATGGAGATCAAATTCCCATCGTCGCGTTCATCCTCCACTTCAAAGCGAGAATGGTGATGGACGCCGGGGAAGATGCGGCCTCCGGCGAGGGCATTGAGGAGGGAGTCGGTATCGCGTCGGGGGACGTAGACTCCTTCTTGAGCGACGCCGTTTGCGTCATCCCATTCGACGGCGATACGATGGGCGGAGTTCTCGCTGGAGATCCCGGTAAAGGGAGGGAGAAAAGTTGGGCGGACTTGCTCTAAGCGGATGAGGCAAATCCCCGCGATGGCGTGACCTTTGACCAGTTTCGGTCGAAAGTTGGCCGGGAGAATGGGCTGAATGACTTCGGGGGCAACCCGGTAATTCAGGAGGAGGCGCCGGCGGATGATGCCTGCGATCGCGGGGATTTTCATGGGGGATTATTTGGCGACGAAGTCGATGACGAAGACCTTGTCGAGGCTGGGAAGGAGGAGTTCGACGAAGGATTTGTGGGCTTTGTGTGGAAGGTAGACGTCGAGTCCGGCGCTGTCCTTGAAGCTGACGATGAAACAATGAGTGAAGCCCTGGGCGTGGTTCTCGGGGCTGACGTTTGTGCCCCACTCGAGGGCGGTGATGGTTTTGATCTCCTTTTTGAGAGCGACGAAGGCTTTCTCGATCTTTTTGATTTGCTCGGGCTTGGCGTCTTCTTTGAATTTAAAGCAAACGACGTGGCGATATTGAGCGGCGGCTTCTTTTGTGGCGACGGGGGATTCCTTGTGATGGTCGGCCATGGCGAGAACGGGGACGAGGGCGGCGAGAGCGATGATGAGCTTTTTCATGGGGCGGCAGTGTGAGGGCTATGGCATGAGGGGACTAGAAAAAAGGGGTGGGATTCATTGGGGTGAGAATGCGCTACTTTTGGTAGGATGGGCTTAGTTTTTGGTGGAACCATTCGCGTGCGTCTTGTTCAGGGCGAGAGTCGACGAATCCTTCGAAGCGGGATTGGTAATCGCCGATAGAGTTGAGGAGCTGCCAGCGGTTGAGGTAGATGAAGGGGTTGTCGTTTCCTTGGGCGAGGAAATTGAAGCCGGTGAGTTCGGCGTCGTGGGGATCGAAGAGAACGCCGCAGCCGAATTGGTCGGCCTTGGTAATTTTGTAGAAGCGATCGGGTTCGCGCTCGATACGAATGTTGATGTGCTCGTCACCGCCGACGAAGGCATCAAGGCCGTTTTCTAATTCCGTGGCTAGCGATCCTGGGATGGGATGGGCGCGCTGGAGGGCTTTGAGAGATACACCGTAACTTTCTCGAGCTTCCTGCAAACCGAGGCCTCGGCAGCTTTGTGAAATCCTTCCCAGCTCCCGTAAAATTCCTTCCAATTCCCGGTCTTGGGCGAAGGCATTTTTTTCTGAGGCGCTGGTGTCGTTTCCATTGATTAGTGGAAGTTAGCGTTGGAATGGGGGGGAATTCAATCTTGATTTATGGGCCCTCCTGTTCCTTTTTTAGGGATTGTTCGAGGAAGAATGGGGCCAAAGGAATGAGGGAACAGACGAAGACAAGGGCGGCGCGTTTGAGGGGCCATTTGCGCTTCACCATGGTGAGAAAAAGGAGAACGAGGAAGATGGTGAAAATGATGCCATGAATCATGCCGGGGATACGGACGGCAGTTTCGTCGCCGAGAATGCGTTTTTCGTAGATGGCGAAGTAGAGGAGAATGATAAAGGAGAGGCCATCGAGGAGCGAAAAGAGCCGGAGGAAGCCCAGGGGATACTGGAACATGGTTCAGGAGGGGCGTTTTTGGGTGAGCATGAATTCGTTGCCTTCGGTGTCGAAGCAGAAGGCGAGGTGGACGAAGCCATCTTCTTCCTCGGGCTCGCGGACGAGGTTGCCACCATTTTTTTTGACCAAGTCGATGCCTTCCTTGATGTTGTCACATTGGAAACTAAGGCCGGTCCAGGTGCGTTTTCCTTCGCCCCCACCGTGGATTCCGATGGTGGATCCGCATAAGGTGAGCTCGCTCCAGACTTCCATTTCGAAGGAAAGTTCGGCACCAAAGGTCTCTTGATAGAACTTGATGGCGCGGAGATGATCGGCTGCCCAGAGGGCATATTTGACTTTTTGAACCTGCATGCGGGAGTGGTAACACGTTTCGACGGGTGGACAAGTGGCACTCTTCGTGATAGCAATCGACTTCAATGAAGTTGGCCCCCTTTCCGACCCCACGTAATCTCATGCTGCAATGGCAGGAGGGAGAGATCGAACGCGACGAGATGCAGCGCCTGATGGGCGAGCATCAAAAGGCGCTGCTCGATGAGGCCGATCATTTTCATTTCAACCCGATTGCGGGATATATTGAAAGTCTGCTTAACAAGCGGGCGGCGCGGCGTTTGTTAAGGCAACACAGTGAGGCTTCGATTCGAGAGCTTTTTCTGGCTCTCTCTTGGCTGCATGATTTTCCGTCGTCAGCTTTTCTTTGGAATGCCGATCACTGGGATGTTTCGCTTCATGCTTTCTTTCGGACGAGATCGGAACCTGTTTTTCGGGTGCGGGAACTGATGATTAAGAGCAGTCGTGCCGTGATGTTGGTGGAGTATGGATCGCCAAAGAAATCGGAGATTAGGAGAGAGCGGCTCACGTTGAAGCGTCACTGGAAGGGGGAGATGGAAGTGGTGAAGCGGGAGGATGTTTAGGGAAGGTAGTCCTGCAGCTCGCTCAGGAATTTTTTCACGATTCGTTCTTCATCCATCGTTGTGAAGAAAGATGAAGGAGTGGCGTATTGATCACGCGCGATCCATCTCCGTTCTTCTTTGACGAGCATGAAGGTCCAGAGACCAAAGAGACCGGCAGTCAGGAGGAAAGCTGGTGCCAGCAGCCCACGAATCACGGTTCTTTTTTCTGTTTTGGCTGAACCCGCGAGCAGTAGAGGACAGCCGATCCAGATCACCCCGACCAAGTGGAACGCGGCGCTGGTAAAGATAATCCATTTTGCCTCCGTGAACGGATGAAAAAATCCTACGAGTAAGATGGCGAGTGCAGGAAAAATGATGATGACAAGGTCGGATTTGGAAGTCCGTCGCGCGGGGGCTTCCACTCGCCGAGCGATTACGAGCGAGCAGGCTAAAATGAGGAAGCCCAGGGCAGAGAGAGGTAGGGCGAGGTGGACGTAGCCCGATGATCGTCCGCCGTAGTTGAGTTGACCAAGTGGGGTCAGGTAGCGAATGGTAAGAAACAACAGGAAGGGCGTGAGTGATCCGAAAAGGAGTATTCTCCAACGGTCGGACGCGGTAACTTCTGCGAGCCGGGTGCGCACAGATGAGTCTTTGACAGCTCGTTTGCGAAAGGCGGCAAACCATAATGAAAGTCCGAAGATGGTGAATAGGCCCGCCCAACCGATGGTGAAGAGTCGGGCGATCATGGCATTTTCGGCACGGCACGAAGGGAGAAGGCCTTCTTGCGTTAATTTGGCGGACTCCTCGGAGAATCTGGAACCCAGGGATACCAGATTAACAATGGTTGACCCGTGAAGCCTTATGAGTTCCCCGCTACTGTTCTCCTCCCAGGCTTTCTTAATTCTATCTTTTCGTGCGGCGAGCCTGCGATGAAGAGATTTGTATTTTGCTGCCAACTCCTCATTTTTGAAATGAGTGAATCCTTTTTGCAACTGTTCGTAGAGGTTGAGGAGGTAGGCTTGGCAAACCAATGCTCCGATGAGTTCTTCAGCGTTGCCATGAATTTGGTGAGCCATCTTCGTGGATGATTTTTCAAGCTTCAAGAGCTCCTTATAGTCGTCGATTTCGATAGAGTGTTGGATTGAGGCGGAGACGAATTTTCCTAGGGTTATTGTTGGCTGAGCGGGTTGGGAAATCGACAGAGTGTGAAAGCGGTAGGGCATTTCTTCGAGCCAGAGGCCGGGCTTTGGAAGTTCCGCGAGGACCCTCTCTTCTTGTTGGAGGAAGTAATCCGAGAAGTCACTTTTTTGGGCGGCCTGATGAAAAAGGGAGAGAAGGTGCTCCAACTTCAGCTCGTCGAAAATTTCGTAGTGGGTGACTGTCTTCCCCTTCTCATTTTTCTTTCTTTTCTTGGGATCTTCTCGAAAGGCCCCATCAGCAAGGTGATGGATTTCCCAGATGTCGAACCAAGCATTGCTCGGGGCGATGCGGTTGATTGTATCGCGGAAACCATCGGGGAGTGAATCGGTTTGCGACAGGAAGCGGGCATAGTGCATCGGGCTTTCTGGATGGGCGAGGTGGACACGTTTCCAGCGTGCGTGCTCGCTTGGGGCATCTGGAGCTCCTTCTATTGATCCTTTTCAAAACACGGCGGAAACTTTGGCATTTGAATACGCGGGGAGGTCGTTAGCCTCTCCAGCAACAAGTCACAACACTATGGGAAGAGCATTTGAAATCAGAAGGAGCGCGAAGGAAAAACGTTGGGGCAAGATGTCGCGGATTTTCCCGAAGTTGGCGAAGAGTATCACGATGGCAGCGAAAGAGGGCGGGCCGGATCCGGATTCCAACGCGACCCTGAGAACGGCCATTCTCAATGCCAAGGCGGAGAACATGCCGAAGGATAACATTGAGAAGGCGATCAAGCGGGCGGCGGGCAAGGATTTGGCCGATATTGCCCAGATCAATTACGAGGGCAAGGGGCCGCACGGGAGTCTCTATTACGTGGAATGTGCCACGGAGAATACCAATCGTTCGGTGACGAATGTCCGCACCATTTTCAACAAGACGGGTGGCGAGATGGTGAATTCCGGCGCGCTGGAGTTCATGTTTGATCGCAAGAGCGTGATCGAATTCAACCCAGAAGGGGTGAATCTTGAGGAGTTGGAGTTGGAATTGATGGACGCCGGCTTGGAAGAGATGGAAGCCGAGGGCGACATGGGCCTCATTTATGGCGAATACACGGACTTTGGGAATCTCACTTCAGTGTGTGAAAAGCTGGGAGTAGAAGTGACTAAGGCGAGTTTGGAGCGCATTGCCAACAATCCGCAGCAGTTTACGGAGGCTCAGTTGGAGGAGATCGATGCTCTGACTGATAAGCTTGAGGATGATGAAGACGTGCAAGCGGTCTTCACGAATGTTGATCGATAATTTACAAGCTTATGAAACTTCTACTTTTACTCGGGTATTTTCTTTTTGGGGTCAGCACTCAGCGGATGAAGGTGATCGAAGTTGAGGCTGTTGAATTGCGGCAGGCGGTGCCGAGGGAAGTTTGACCTGCAGAAGCGAAGCTGGAAATTGAGATTGAAATCGATGCTGAGGGAAAGGTCCGAGCAACTTCAGGTGATGATAAACTGGAGGCCTTTGATGGGAGTAAGAAGGGGAACTGGAAACCTCTGGGCGCCTGGATCGCGGGTCTTCAGAGGAGGAATGTCGTTCAAGTCGCAATTAAAGTTCATGGTGAAGCGAAACAGCAGTTAATCATCCATTTACTGACTATTTTGTCAGAGCAAGAGGTGACTGCCATTACTTTTTCGGATCTTCATGAAAAATGATCCGAATATCATAGGGGTGAGCCTCGATCATACCTTTCGGATTAGGTCGATTTGGGCCTCGAGAATACGATCCAGAGCATCGAAGTGGCGAAAGGGGAAGATCAGCAACTTCACCCAAGAGCGTCTGCTTTTCTGATGACGAGGGCCAGTTCTTTACACCTCTGGATCCTGGAACCCCACTCCCCAGCGCTCATTGGCGGAAGAGAATAAGTTGGGAGCATTTACCGAGAGTTGAATCACTTCCCGCCAAAGAAGCCCATCATCTGGAGGACGTCGAGGAACCAGTAGGCGAACACGATGAGGAGGAGAAGGATGAAGACCTTGGCGCCGAGTTCGATGTGCTTGCGAGTG
>JBLHUR010000130.1:0-16765 GCA_047629805.1 Akkermansiaceae bacterium
TAGGCGCTGCGGTGATCGGGGATTTCGTAAAAGGCGTCCGAGAGGCTTCGCAGGTGTTTGGAGTCGAGAGCACAACGCGCTCCGGCAAGGCCCTCGCATGTTCCTTTTTGATAGATCTCGGGGAGAGGAGCCGGACTGGAAAGGAGGTCTTGGGCTTTTTTATCAAATGGATAAACCCAATCCTTTTTTGGGCTTTTTTCATCGAGATAGAATTCGGTCTTATGTCTTCGCTCACTCGACGACAAACTCGACATCCCGGGAGCGATCAAAGGAGTCCCCGCCCTCCAGGCATTCCCCATTAAAGGTGAGGACGGCAAGCTCGTAGCATCCGGCTGCGTCCCCACCGCCGCCGCCAGCCTGGTGGCTTACTGGAGTTCAAAAGGTCACCCGCAATGGCGGGGCGGTAAGGATAAAACGAACCAAGACATCGCTCTCCGCCTCCGCAGCCGACTGAACATGGCCCTCTATCCCGACAATGACGGCTACTCCGAAATCAGCATGGCCCTTGCCGGGGCCTTTCCCTCTGAACTCGTCAAAGCCCTCGATGAAGATGCCGAGGTTCACAAGGCTCCCTTCCACAGCAGGATCACCCAATTCTCTCTCGAACTGTTTCAAAAAGAAATCGCAGCCAGCCGTCCCGTCCTCTTATCATGCCAGGTCCGAGTGGCCCACAAACCGCATCTTTCCTGGGGACACGAAGTGATCGCCATCGCTTCTGTGAAACTCGATAAGGTCGATCTCATCGGCGTCCTCGACAACTTCTACCCCACCGAACATCCGGAAACGATCCGCTGGATTCGCAAGGATGCCTTCGACTCCCTCCTCGCAGTTCGCCAGAAGGAGGCTGAGAAAAAATAAGCTCACTTTCGAAAACTCAGGCGCCCGGTTTTTATCGGCATCACTATCTCCTTCCCATCTCTGAGAGTCTTCAAGGTCGTGGCCTCACCTGCTTTGACCGCCAACTTGAGATAGGTCGCGACATTTTGAATCAGCTCATCTTTCCGCACCACGATCAGCAGGGAGGAAAGCTTCACGAATCCCAACACCACGGCAGTCTTGAGCGTAACTGGCTACGAAAGAAAGTTCGTCAGTTGGCTCGAAGGTCACTGCGATATTCGGGCTGAACTTTGAAGAATCAATGTCCCGTCCGCTGATCGTTTCGAAATCATAGTGATCGTAGCGCGCGCCAAAGTTCAGCGTGACCCGCTCATGAAGCTCTCATTTGTTCTGGAGAAAAATCCGGTAGGCCTCCTCATTTTTATCACCCTTCGTTGAAATCCCACCACCCGTCGGATCGAATAACATGACTCAAATGACGCTCCATCCCATTGACGGAAACCTGCTGACTTTTGAATCCGCCCACCATTGACGGTGACGGAAGGGGTCTCTTGGAAGACCTCGTTCAGATCGGTCGCACTCCGCTTCGTGAGATCTTCGTTGGTAATACTTTTATCCTCAGTCCTCATCGAGAGCATCGGCGGTGACAATGACAGGTGCGAGCGTGAAGATCGTCTCCTGAGCGTGAAGAGGCAGGAGAGCAGAGAGACCGATGAGGGGGCAGAGGTCGCATCACCCCAAGCGTGCCGAGGCTTTTTCAATGGCGGAGTTTTTCACAGTGTCGATCGATGCTTGGAGTCCCACCGACAAGCTAAAGAGGTGGGCCGTAACCTGTTGTTTGATGGCCTCCATGAGGACGAGGAAGAGCGTGTAGCCTTCGTTTTTATATTCCACCAGCGGGTCTTTCTGCCCCTGGGCTCGAAGGTAGACTCCTTCCCGTAGTTCTTCCATGTCGGCGAGGTGTTCCTGCCAAAGTCTATCGATGGCGGCCAAAAAGGCATGCCGCTCTTCGCGTTCCACGATTTCGTTTGGCACCAACCGGGTGTTCTCCTCGTATGAATCTCGTACTAGATCGGCAATAACCTCGGGCAGACTTTCCATCGGGATCTCGCGGATTTCATCCTCGGTAAGTATGACACCATAAATGGCCTGCAAACTTTGCGAAAGTGAACTCAAGCTGGAATCGAAGGACTCGGGATCAGAGAGATATTCTCGCGCGGAATGAGCCACCCCTTCCGTGATGGTTTCTTTCGCAAGAGCCCGGGTATCCTCGGTTGTGAGCACATCGTTGCGGTGCGCGTAGACAATTTCCCGTTGCAGGTTCATGACATCGTCGAAGTCCAAGACACTCTTGCGGCTTTGGTAGTCCCGAAGTTCGACAACCCGCTGGGCCGTTTCGACCAATTTTCCGAGAGGTGGGATTTTGGTATTCCTGCCGGTGGAGGCAGCAGCGGTCGAACGCTCAACAAGGGAAGCCATATGCTGCGGGGAAGCGTGATTTCTCATCAAGTCATCTTCCAGAGAGAGGAAGAACTGGGAGCGCCCGGGATCGCCCTGACGGGAACAACGGCCGCGCAACTGGCGGTCGACTCGCCGAGAAGAATTCCGCTCAGTGCCGATGATGAAAAGCCCGCCAACTTCCGCGACGCCTTCGCCGAGTTTGATGTCGGTGCCGCGTCCCGCCATGTTGGTGGAGACGGTGACGGCCCCGCGCTGACCGGCGAGAGAGACGATGGCGGCTTCTTTTTCGTGATACTTCGCGTTGAGCACGCCGTGCGGAATCTTGGCCCGTTGTAACATTCGTGAAAGCGTCTCCGAGGACTCGACCGAAGCCGTGCCGACGAGGACCGGTTGCCCGATGGCGTGAGCTCGTTCGATGGTTGAGATGACGCCTTGGAATTTTTCGCGACGGGTCTTGAAGACCTGGTCGTTGGAGTCGATCCGCAGATTCGGGGCGTTGGTCGGAATCGGAAGGACGTCGAGTTCGTAGATATCGTGGAATTCGGCAGCTTCGGTTTCGGCGGTTCCAGTCATGCCCGCGAGTTTTTCATAGAGGCGGAAGTAGTTCTGGATCGTGATGGTGGCGAAGGTCTTATTTTCATCTTCAATCGGAACCCCTTCCTTGGCTTCGACAGCCTGGTGGAGTCCGTCCGACCAACGACGTCCCGCCATTTCCCGACCGGTGCTTTCATCAATGATCGTGACCTTGCCCTCGCGGACGACGTAGTGAACATCCTTCTCATGAAGGCAGTAGGCTTTGAGCAGTTGGGAGATCCCGTGAATCTCGCCGGCACGGAGATTTCGCTGTTCCTGAAGGCTCTGTTTTGTCTCTCCTTTTTCGGCTCGCGAGAGCTTGGGGTTGGCTTCAATCGCCTCATAGGCGGGGACGATATCCGGCAGCGTAAATGAGTCGGGGTCATCGGGTGCGAGAAATTGACGCCCTTTTTCCATGAGGTCGGCATCCCGGCCCTTCTCGTCGATCACGAAGTAAAGGTCCTCCTTGAGTTTGTAGAAATCCTTCCGAAATGACTTCTGTTGGAAGCGGAGTTCGGTTTGTTCCACCAAGCGCCGCAGTTGCGAATTCTCCATGAAACGGAGAAATTGACGATGCCGCGGCTGACCAAGCTTCAGCTTGAAAAGCCGTAATCCGGCTTCGTTTTTCTCGCCCGCTTCGAACAAACGTTTTGCCTCGGCGGCGAGTTCGTTGCAGAGCGCGGTTTGGAGTTTGACGAGCTTCTGGACCCGCGGTTTGTTTAAATCAAAAGGATGGACCGAGCTTTCGGAAGCTCCCGTGATGATGAGGGGCGTGCGGGCGTCGTCGATGAGGATGGAGTCGATCTCGTCGATGATGGCAAGGTAGTGTCCCCGTTGGACCTGTTCATGATGGCTCGCGGCGATGCCATTATCGCGGAGGTAGTCGAAGCCGAACTCCGAGTTCGTTCCGTAAGTAATGTCGCAGGCGTAGAGGCTCCGACGTTGCTCCGGCGGCATCTGACTTTGAAGACAGCCGACACTCAATCCGAGGAACTGAAAGAGGGCTCCCATCCATTCCGAGTCCCGCTTTGCGAGGTAGTCGTTCACGGTGACGACGTGGACCCCGAGCCCGGTCAGGGCGTTGAGATAGACCGGCAAGGTGGCGACGAGAGTCTTGCCCTCACCGGTTTGCATTTCTGAAATGAGCCCGCGATGGAGAGCGATTCCGCCAATGAGCTGGACGTCGAAATGAACCATCTGCCAGGTCATGGGCTGCTCGTTGACCATCACCTCCTGACCACAGAGACGACGCGCCGCGTTTTTGACAACGGCATAGGCTTCCGGGAGGATCGTTTGTAGATACTTGGCTCGCGCGTCCTCAAACCCGCTCTCAATTCGCTGGAAATCAGCCTTGGCTTTTTCGATCGATGCGACCGTTGCTTTGACCTCGGAAGGAAGAGATGAGAACTCTTTTCGAAGGGCCGAAAGACGGGCTTCGAGGTCCCCGGCTGTTTCGCGGAGGCCGAGTTCGTCCATGCCATCGAGCTGCGATTTTGTTGGAACTTCGAGAGGATGGTAGCGGGCCAGATGTATTTTCCACTGGCTGGTCAGTGCCTGGAGTTTCTCGACCGGCTCGCCTTGGAGCGCGGCTTCGAGTGTATTGATGCGGGAGACGATCGGACGAAGTCGGCTGAGTTCGCGGTCGTTTTTTCCGCCGAGGATTTTTGGAAAGGGCCAGGTAATCATATTTTTTATGGTTGGGCCGACCGCTTCCCCGGCCAGCAAATGTAGAAGTTGTTATTATGAACAATCATCCCGTCGAAATACCCAAGGGGTATCGGTTCCAAGATGAGAAACCCGTTAATAAGACGAGTCGGAGCCCTTCAAAATCAAGGACTCACGTATGCTGTTCCCACGCCCGTGGCGGCTAGAACCCGTCGGAAAGAACAGGCTGCTTCACCACGATGTGAACGGCATTGTTTAACGAACTTCAACCGGAGGAGCTCGACCCTGTTTCTCGCCCCCTCTGGCGTTGGCGGCAGGGAGATCTGTCCGGCTCGCGATAGCATAAAACCTCGATGAGGGATCAAATAGCTTCGAATCATCTGAAGGATTCAAACTCAAAAAAACCAGTGAATTGGAGGTATTCCCAGCCGCGGGAATTTCCAAACTAAGCTGAATCAAACTGCTGCCGTCCAAGGATTTCATTTTCCTCAGCGGCAAAATCGGCGATCCCAGCGCATTGCATCCAAGGATAGCCACCAATGCGCAGACCCAGGGGATCAAGGCAGACATAGGAAGCCGTTTCTGAGGTGAATTCATGGAACAAAGAGTCGGCCAGATGCGAAGCCTGCAGAGAAGATCGGAAGGCTCTTTTAATTGTCAAATGAAGTTTTCGAGATCTTCGCGTTTTAAGGTTCCCGGAGGTGCCCTTGAGACAAAATCGATCACTCTGTCCAATCAATCCAATCCGCATCAGTGATCACTTCACCCACAATCGGAACCGGACAAAGCTCATCGAGGATCATGCGGTTGGTAGTGGCTGCGACGTCGCGTTCGGCAGCGAGGTGGTTTAGGACGACGCCAGCACATTCCAGACCTGCCGCTTGGATCGCCTTCACGGTGAGGAGGGTGTGATTAATAGTACCCAACCAATTAGCGGCGACGACCAAAATAGGAAAGCCCAGTTCCTTGGCGAACTCCGGGAAGCCGAAGTCTTCGGCCATGGGTACCTCCCAACCGCCTACGCCTTCCACGAGGGTGAAGTCTTGCGAATCCCTTACTTCGTGAATCTGCGCGACCATTTCAGCGAGCACGAGCGGGTTCCCTTCGATCCGCGAAGCCAGTAAAGGAGCCACCGGGGTGCGATACCACCACGGGTTCACTACATCAAGATCCAGCATTCCCCCGCCCGCTTCCCAAAGCCGCTCGGCGTCATCGCGGGACCCACTCAGGACGGGCTTCAAGCCCACCGCGGCGGTGCCGCCTTTGCGGAGTTCTTCGATAATCAAAGCCGAGACCCAGGTCTTGCCGATTCCCGTATCCGTGCCCGTGACCAAGAGTCCGGGCCATTTTAAAAAGTCCGGCCTCATGATTCGAGCTGCTCCATTATCGACAGATTAATCAGATACCAGATCGCGATCGCCAGCGCCAGCGCCGCGATTTTTGCGGCCCAGTTCCGGCGGATCCATTTCTTCAGTTGTTTCGCCATGAGTTATGAAAATTTCTTCGAGTTTTTCGCGGAATTCCTCTTCGGTAAGGTTACGGAAAATTTTGCCTTCCACCACGATTGAGATGGCTCCGGTCTCTTCGCTTACGATGACCGCGATAGCGTCGGTTTCTTCGCTGATGCCGAATCCCGCTCGGTGGCGCAGACCCAGCGAGCGGTCGGAGAGGTCTTTTTGACTAACCGGAAAGATGCACGAAGCCGAGGCAATGCGCTCTTTTTTCAAAATAAGCCCGCCATCGTGGAGAGCGGTTTTGGGATGGAAAATGGTTGCAACCAGCTCCACCGAAAAAACACTATCGATGGTCACACCGGTACTCTCGAAGTCTTCCAGGCTGATGCCGCGTTCGATCGCGAAGAGTGCGCCGAAGCGTTTTTTGGAGAGCTTGACCACCGACTCGGTGAGGAGTTCCAGAAAGACCTTTTGCTGGGTCGTGGAAAAGGAAAAAAGGTTAGCGCTTCCGAGCCGGGCAAGGCCATTTCGAAGCTCGGGTTGGAAGATGATGAGCAGCGCAAAAGCCAAAATGGCGGCCGCGCTTTTAATAATCCACTCGATGACCTTCAACTCGAGAACCTGCGAGGTCAGCGTGAAAAGAATGACGACCACCGCAAGCCCGACCAAAATGCGAGCCCCACGAGTCGCGCGGAAGACGCGGTAGATTTGGTAAATGAGGATCCAAAGCACCAAAATTTCGACGGCGGCGCGCCAGTGGGTGCGGAGGAATTCGGACATATCTAAGGAAAGGATAGCGAGGGTTTCTACTTACGACCCGTCAATTTGACGGCAATCTCAGGGGTGACGACAAAGCGCACGGTCCCAGAGGCCTTGGGCTTGGCACCATCCTCGATCTGATATTGGGCGATCTTGATAGGCTTGGTGTCCTGAACTTGAGACATGAGATAGACGCGCAGAGTGAGGACGGCCTTGGGATCGCCACCCGGAATGTCCTGAATGGAATATTGCATCTCATTCAGACCGTCGACCGCACCTCCCACGACGATGTCGGACCGCTTGGTGTTTTGGAAAAGATGCGGCGAGATTTTATTTACGAGCAACTTCACCTCACGACCTGGACAGAAGACGTAGGCCTTGGCGATGTATTTCGCGGGCCCATTGATGGCGAAGGGAGCCGGCTCGACCACACCGTCGGGATGAAAATCCTTGGCGTCGAAAAATTTAAGATCGCCCGCTTGGAGCTGCTTGCGCACCTCTGGCAGGGCACCAAGATTGATAAACTCGGCGCCGTGATACTTCCAGCCGGAGGTTTCCTGAACGTAGGAGATGACGAAGACGTTGTCGGTAGGATTTCCTCCCACACCAAAGTCAACTTTACCAAAGTAGATGGCCTTGGCAGTCTTCCCTTGCACCCGGACGCGCATCGCCTTGAGCGCCGCGATATCCGGAGGACCCACGGGGGCTGCAAAAAGCGATCCGGGGAACTTGCGCCGCTCGCTCCAGAGGCGATTTCGCACATTTACCTGTCGGGTGTTGGAAGTAAGGCGTTTCCAGGTGCCGGAGTCCTTGCGAACCATGGCCGAGCGCCAACTTGTGTAAACTTGCTTCAAATGCCCCACCAACTGGACATCGGTTATCGCCTGGGCTGGCGCCGGGGTTACCATGGCGAGGAGGCTTAGAACCAAAATGAGTCGTTTCATGGAGAAACTATGGACAATTGCACCCGCATTTGGAAAAGCTTTTCTACGCTAACGTAAGTTTGCGTTCCAACACGCGCATGAATCCCCCCC
The DNA here is from genome assembly GCA_047629805.1 of Akkermansiaceae bacterium. Lineage (GTDB taxonomy): Bacteria > Verrucomicrobiota > Verrucomicrobiia > Verrucomicrobiales > Akkermansiaceae > SW10. The sequence goes on from JBLHUR010000130.1 coordinate 7,784, forward strand.
CAAAGTCGCCCATAATCGGAGAAGCCCGGAACCAGGAACTCCTGTCTGCCGCGACCTCATACATCTACCACCAGACTCCTGAAGGAAACTTGATGGCCCACTTTTTCTTCCCCCCCGAGTTTGACTACGAGACGGACCAGCGGTCCGTCATCATCTTCTTCCACGGCGGACTTTGGGATATCAGCGCCGCCACCCAGTTCATCCCCCACTGCCACCACTTCGCTTCACGCGGCATGGTCGCCATCACGGTGGAGTATCGGAATAAAGCCCACTTCAACGGCACTCCGGAAGACGCGATCACCGACGCCCGGGAAGCTCTCTCCTTTCTAAGAACACACTCCGCCAACATGGGAATCGATGCCGACCGCATCGTTGCGGTGGGAGCCAGCGCCGGTGGAAATGCCGTTCTATGCTCCGCGCTCCACCCGCACACCGATGAGACCAAGCCCTCCCAAAAACCCGCTGCGATCATTCTTTTTGGCCCCATCAGCGACACTACGGTCAAGGGAGTCGGCAACGAACTCTTCGCCGATCCCAAAATTGGAAAGGCCCTTAGCCCCTCCTCCTTTCTTCCCCAAAAAGAACTCCCGCCCTGCCTCATCTTTCACGGGAAGGCCGATCGCGTCGTTCCCTTCAAACTCTCAGAGCGCTTTGCCAAACGCTACCGCCGTCGTCGTAATCGCTGCGACCTCATGGAGTTCCAAAATGCCGGACACACCTTCTTTAACTACAATTCGGATGAGCAAAATTACGAGCTCACCCTGCGCGCAGCCGACCACTTCCTCGTCGAATTGGGCCTCCTAGAGCCGGATCCTCTGGCCGACGTCATGCACTGAACTTGCGCGGTGTGAAATTGATGCCATGATCCCATCTCCATGAGTGAGCTGCAGTTTTCCCACATTGATGAGATCGTCGCCGAAATGAAAGCGGGACGCCTTGTCATCGTTACTGACGATCCCGGTCGCGAGAACGAGGCCGACCTCGTTGGCGCCGCTTCCCTCATCACCCCGGAATCCATCGCCTTCATGGCAAACCACGGACGCGGTTTGATTTGCACCCCCATTCTGCCCGACCGCGCCGCCGAGCTGGACCTCTCACCCATGACCCCGAAAAATCGCGAAGCTCATAAAACAGCTTTCACGGTCACCATCGATGCTGCCGAAGGCATCACCACCGGCATCTCCGCCGCCGACCGGGCTCATACCATTCGCCTGCTCGCCGACCCGGGAACGAAAGCCGGAGCCTTCGTACAACCTGGCCACATTTTCCCGCTCGAAGCCCGCGAAGGAGGTGTCCTCCGTCGCGCTGGACATACCGAGGCCTCCATCGATCTGGCCCGCCTTTCCGGACTCCCGCCCGCTGCCGTGATCTGCGAAATCATGCACGAAGACGGCACCATGGGCCGGGTCGGCGACCTCGGAGATTACCAAAAAAAGCACAATCTCAAGTCCTGCACCATCGCGCAGCTCATCGAGTATCGCCGGCGCTCCGAGCGACTCGTGACCTGCGAGGAAGTCATTTCCATGCCCACCGATTATGGCGACTTCAATTGCCACCTTTACCGTGTCAGCACGGATGACTCGGAACACCTCGCCCTCGTTCGCGGCGAGATCGACCCTGAAAAACCGGTCAGCGTGCGCGTCCACTCGGAGTGCCTCACGGGCGATGTCTTCGGCTCCCGCCGCTGCGATTGCGGAGGCCAACTCCACACTGCAATGGAGCAGATCGCCAAGGATGGCGGCGTTCTCCTCTACCTCCGTCAGGAAGGACGGGGAATTGGTCTTGCTGCAAAAATCCACGCCTACAAACTGCAGGAGCAAGGATTCGACACCATCGAGGCCAACGAAAAACTGGGCTACGGTTCCGACCTCCGCGACTACGGAATGGGCGCACAAATGCTTTACGATCTCGGCATTCGCAAGATCCGCCTCCTCACGAATAATCCCAAGAAAGTCATTGGGCTGGAAGGATACGGCCTCGAGATTGTCGAAGAGGTCCCCATTCGACTTCCCTCGAATCCTCACAACGAAAAATACCTCGAAACGAAACGAACGCGCATGGGGCACGACCTCTAATTGACAAAGCTTGTTTTCAACATCATAGCTCCACTCGCATGTCGGCTACCATTCCACCAAAACCACGCATCATTTCCGGAGGGAAAATGCGAATCTCCATCGTTGCCGCTAAATTCAACCAGGAGTTCACCGATGCCCTCGTTGAAAATGTCGTCGAGGAAATCGATAGCTTCGACGTCAATGCCCGCGTTGATCTCGTCCGCGTCCCCGGCGCTTTCGAAATCCCCGTGGTTTGCAAGGCCATCATCGAAGCCGAGTCCCCCGATTGTGTCATCGCCCTCGGTTGCATCATTCGCGGAGGCACCGGCCACGCCGACCTCGTTGCGTCCTCGGTCACCGAGGCTCTCCAGAAGCTCGCCGTCGATACCACCACTCCCATCATTCACGAGGTCCTCCTCGTCGAGGACGACAAACAAGCCTACGCCCGCTGCATTGGGAAAAAGCTGAACCGCGGCCGCGAAGCTGCCCGCAGTGCCCTCGACGTCATCGAAGTGATGACCGAAGTCCGTCGCGAAAACCAATCCCTGCGCCTTCACCCGACCAATGGCTAGTCGCCGCTTAGTCCGCCAAGCGGCGGTCCAACTCCTTTATGCTCGCTCCGCCTCCCCGAAAGACCAGGGAGGGCCGGAGTTTTGGGACCTCGTCAATGACCGCTCCGGTCTCACTTACGACCGCGCCCGGGTCAAAGTCCTTGCCCACTTCCAGCAAGGGCGCGAAGCCACTGTCGCTAAGTTGCTAGCCATCCTCACCGATTCCTCCGCTGCTATTCTCGCCGCCGACCCCGGTGAAAAGCTGGCCAAAGATTTAAAGGCCCTTGCCACGGCCGAGCTCAAGTGGGCCGAAAGCTGTAGCAACCTCCAGCGCCTCACCAAAGCCGATATCGGCGGCTGGCGACGCGACCTTCAAAAGCTCCTCCCCGGGTCTGATGCCCTCAGAAAGAACCGAGCTGAGCTTCTTCCAAAAACCGAGCCCTTTCCGCCCCTGCAGCACAACGCGCTGAAGGGAATCTTTGAAAAACTCGGCGAATACGATGACCGTACTCGCATGGTCCGATTCCCGGAAAACTATCCCGAGCAACGCGACCTCGACCACCTCCATCGTCTTGTCAAAGAGATGAAGACCCTGGAGACCGAAACGGTCGAACGAGCCGACCTTGTCGAAGCCGCGATTGTCGAACTGGACGAACTCATTAACCAAACGGCCGATAATTTCGATATCAACCGGATTTCCAAGGTCGATCTCGCCATCTTGCGTCTCGCCACCTGGGAGATTTTAAAAGACCCCGAGCTCGACGCCGCCGTCTCCATCAATGAAGCCATCGAGCTCGCCCGCTCATTCTCGGGTGAAGAATCGGCCTCCTTTGTAAACGGTCTTCTCGATCAGATCGCAAAAGGCTAGAGCTTTTACAAAACACGCGGGAGTTTGCACTTCCCCATCTGAGTGGACTTGGCCAACTTATTGCTTGTGGAAGATAAACCTTCATTTCCCAGCGATTTCCAAAAGCGGACCATGTGGAAGGCCGTTACCGGCCTCGCCATTCTCACTCTTGGTACACTTCTAGCTGGCCTGATCTGGCTCACCAGCTCGGTTCTCGGCTACCTCCAACCTGTCTTCGTGCCTCTGGCCGTCGCGGGAATTGTGGCATACCTCCTCCACCCCCTTGTTCAATGGCTCCAAGGCAAAGGGTTTACCCGCGTCAAGGGAATCATCACCGTCTTCGTGGGATTTCTCCTCTTCTTCGGGCTTCTTTTCTTCTTTGCTGGCAACAAGCTCGCCAAACAGATCGAGCAAATTGATCGAGGCTCTATTGGATGGATGGAACCTGAGACCCTGAAAAAACATAAGGAAAATGAAATCTATGGTTGGATTGTCCGCAGTGCCTTTCTCAAAGACATCACCGCGACCGAAGACCTCCTCGCTGACGGTGGGGCACTCACTGGCCCCGGAAAAGAGCAATGGCGTCTCGCCCTTGGCGGCAAAACTCTCACCAACGGAACTTCTGGACCACCAGAGGACCTCGATAAACTCTTCAATTCTGATTGGAACAGCGGTCAAGAAATTGCCGACGTCAGAAATGCCCAAGAGTTGATCGCATTGGAGAACTTCGGCGTCACCAAAGGCGGCCAAAGGCTCTCTAATATTGGTAATAATACTCTCGGCTGGCTCTCCAACAGTTCTGGGAAAATTCTCGGCTTCTTTGGACTCGTTCTCGGCTTCGCAATGGTCCCGATCTATCTTTACTACTTCCTCAAAGAGAGCGACGCGATCAAGCGAGGTTGGAAGGACTATGTCCCGCTCAAAGCCTCCGCCTTTAAGGACGAAGTTGTCGAGACTCTCCAAGAGATTAACGGATACCTCATCTCCTTCTTCCGGGGACAAGTGCTCGTCGCCTTTATCGATGGCATCCTCGTCGGCATTGCGCTCACCATCTTCCAGCTCCCATACGGGTTGCTGATCGGCGTCTTCATGGCCTTCCTGGGAATCATTCCATACATCGGCAATATCATCTGCCTCATCCCGGCCTGCATCATCGCCTACTTGGCTGCAAGAGATGGAGGTCCATACGACATTCCACAATGGGGCTATGTCTTCGGCGTCCTCGCCATCTTCATCGTGGTCCAGCAGATCAACTCTCTCCTCACTGCTCCGAAGATCGTCGGCGACTCCGTGGGGCTCCACCCCATGACCGTCATCTTCTCCATGCTCTTCTGGTCGCTCCTTCTTGGAGGCTTCCTGGGAGCCCTCCTCGCCGTCCCCCTGACCGCCGCTGTGAAGGTCCTCTTCCGCCGCTACGTCTGGGACCGCCAAGTGCAGGAGCGCGAAGCTCAAGCCCCCGCTTAATCAGCGGGCTTGTCACCATAGAGCAAGAGCGCGGCCCCAATCGTCAGCGAAAAAACGACTTCCGCCACGAGAGTCGGATGGTATTGCGGGTTCATGCCTAGCTGGAATGCGATTCCACCAGACCCTACCCCGATCATAAGGTGGAACCAGCCCAGGGGCGGAACCAATACGACATAGCGATCCAATCGCAGCGCGACCCAAAAACACCCAACTCCGATCAGACTGAAGATCAAAGCGATCACCCGCATCCAGTAATTGAGAAACGGATCATAGCTCATCTTCCCCGCCCCCATCTCAACGAGCCCCGCCATCGCCAGATCCCACGGCACCAAAGCGAACCAAATTGAAATCCCCCACCCAATCGAGGCAAAGAGTAAAATCCACCTCACGACAAACTTTCGCCTCTTTCGATCGAGAGCACTTTGAACTACAGCTATCATTCAGAGGAGAAAAGCACCGGAGCAAGATTTTCGTCTCAACAATAACCGTTCCCATTCCTACGAAAGGCAGCTAACGGTAATCGAAAGGGGCACTTTTGACTCCGGCCACCCCGCCGCGAAAGAAGCGTTCATCCCTTTTTTAGCAAGTCGCAAAATTTTTCTGGAGTCACCACAGGGATCAGACACTTCCCGAACCCCCTGCCATCACGAGAGATCAGGTAATCAGAATTCCCCGCCACGGCCGCTGCGACCTGCATGGCATCTTCAAAATCACCTAACAGATAGAGGAAGGCCTGCCGCGCTTCTTCCAATCCTGTCCTTGGAATTTGGAAGCTTGTTAAAAGACCCAAAATCACCTCATGGATTCTATCCTGCCCCAGTCGTGTTCGGCATAGATTACGGCTGGGAAGATGAATGCTTCATTTCGGCTTGATTGTGTCGATGAGTCTGCGGTGGCTTGATGATCCCATCGTGGACGGATGGCGAATTGCGGGTTTTCGTATTAGTCTCGACCAGAGGTCTGGGCACAGCTCCGCCCGGTCGAGCCCTGCGGACAAGGCTTCGCCCAGGAGTTCTAATCCTTCGTTTTTTCCAGCTTCAGTGCGGCGATGAGTTCATCAAGACTCAGGTATCCCGCCAGATGAAATTGGATCATTTGCATCTGACGCTTGCTCGGGCGTTTGCCTGTCAATCCTTGCAAAAGGAGGGCGGCAATCAAGGCCGTGAAAATTCGAATGGCCACGCCTCGCTCTGACTCTGCCAACAAATGGCGACACTTTAAAATACATTTCAACCACTTGAAGAAGAGTTCGACCACTTCCATCAGCGGCTTATTGCGAATGCGAATGACGTAGGAGGCTCCCATCTCGCTGAGTTCTTGGAAAAATCCATACTCAAGTCCGTAGTAGCGATCTACCACAATGATCTCTCCAGGTTTTACAAATTTGCGCAGGGTCTTGCGTTCGCAGGTCTTGCCGGTGGTCAGGAGGGCATCACAGGCTGATTGCTTGAGGACCTTGAACTTGAGGTGGAGTTTGGCGGCGCGGTTCTTGTCATTGAGCCATTTTAAGCGAGCGAGGGAGGATTCTGATTCTTCAATTTCATCTCGGAACTAGACATCTCATCCCTGCCGCCTAATGTGTTCAGATGAACATTTTATTGGGGCTGGTTTTTCCAAACGATTTTTCACTGGCGCGAGCCCCTCCTAAGTTATGATGACCGGCCCACTCCGCCCGATGAGGGATGGGAGTGACCACCCACAGACTTCTTTCGTGCGACACGGGGATTTCCCGTCGCCAACTGCCAATCACGTCAGGCAAAGCCTTTTACGCGATCAACAATCGCGTGAGGCAAAGCCTTTTACGCGACGCGATGCCCATCGTGGCCACCGCCACGCACTTGGTGTCAATGTCGACCCACTGCAAGACCTAGGAGTATCTCCAGTCAAAGCAGGATCACCGCTGAACTGGAAAGAAAGACTTGGATTACCATCATCGACTCCCTAAAAGTCGAAGTGATCGGGAACGGAAAAAATCTTACCAAGAGCCACTTTGCCATCGGAGTTACCCGGAACCCCAGGATAACAAGGTGAAAGGCAGACCCCCCGAATAATAAAACTGTTCTGCCAAGAAATACTCACGTGGAAGCCGACATTGCAGATCGAGTCCGTAAAGACTTCTCTTCGGAAGACGTCACCGATGCGATCACTATGCTGGAGGAATCCGGACGGAGCGAGGGGCGGCTCGGTCGTTGCATTGTTGTCGCATCAGAAGGGAGTCTTGAACATCTCCGTCAACACATTGAGATGGCTAACCTTGATCCTCGTGATGTCATTGTGGCTGGCGAGTATGATCCCGGATTTCGACAGCTACGAGACTTGCGCGCATCGTTTCTGATCGACGCCCCAGAGAAGTTCTGGATTGGCGGAGTTACGGCGGCACTCTACGGGCGAGGTTATGTTCTCAGATCACTGGACTCACGCCGAGCCACTGTCGGGCCTTTCGAATATACGGCAGACGAAGGTGAAGGGGTGGCGGAGTTCGTCGGCGATTCAGTTCCCGTTACGGTCGATAAGTCAAACAGGCACTGGACGTTGCATGGAGATCCAGAAGCGCTTGAAGCGTATGATCTTGCTCGATCGTTTGACGACGAATCGGCATTTACGGATGCCATCTCGTGCTATATCCTCGCCAAACAAAAACGGGCAGAACAAGGCGCGGATGACCAAGCCGCTGCCGCTGCGAAGTAGAAGTTTTGAAGCCAGTTCTAACATTAATCCAGAAGTCGAAAGCGCGCTCTCAGCAGCGGCTGGCATCGCTTTGACGTTCTGCTTAAAAAATGGCCTTCGATCTAGTCATCGGGAAATCCGATAAAGTGAAGGATGATCCGGTCATCTTTGGCTCCATCGAGCATGATGATTACATCGCAATCACGCGACTCGACAAGAAGCACCCGAATTGGTTCCTGAACCGCATGAGCAACGTCTTTGATGATCAGCGATTCGGTGCAGATGAACTGGCTCAGGCAGCAGAGATCCTCGACGAACTGATCCTTAAAACGAGGGAGAGCGAGGATTGCCGGGTGTTGCTCAAGCTGAGTGCGGCGGTATCGATGGCTATACGGAAGGGCTTTCCATTATTCGGAGTCGCAGACTAACACTAGCAGAACAAGACGTCGCAGATCAACGCACTGCCCGCCACGAGTAGAAAATCATCATGAACATTCAACCTCAAACCCTGAATTCGGAGCGCGCTCTCGGCAGTGCGTGACTGGACTCAAACGTTCGCAATTAAATGAGAAGCGGTCCGATCCCAGTAGATGAGGGTGCTAAACGGTCTCTAAAGTGTTGGCTTATTTCGTCAGCCGTCGGTGCTGTTGTAGCTTTTTGTTCATCAGGGCTTATCCTCCCGATGGTCTATGGAATTCAGCGAAAGAGTTCATCTTCGTTATGGATGCTAAGTGGCGTAGCGGACTTCCTGATTGGCTTCCTATGCTTGCCGGTTTTTTTAATTGCGCACGGTATTTTATATTCACGATTAGGCTCACGGAACCTTAGCGGATTTCCTCTTGGGATACGGAGTCTGGGTTACGCTCTCCCGATTTTTTGGATCTGTATTGTTGTGGTGTGGAAGCTGAATGGCGGGCACGAGGTTTGGCGGGCAAACTAAGACTCTGCGAACAAAACGGTGCAGGGCGACGCCCTTCGCTCTGGGAGTTTGTTTTTGAATTCAGAGTTTTATTCTTCGCTCGGTCGCGCCTGACCTCTACGTTCGTAAAGAAAGAGCCATCCATATGATGCAGTACGCTTGTAGAATCATTTTCACCTTATGCGTTTTAGCGCTTTCGTTAGCTTTGATGAGAAGCCCTGATCCAGAGGGCTTCGGTTGGAATCTCAATGCGCTCGCGGGGTTGATTGGGCTTGTCCTCGGAACTCCACTCGCATTTTGGATAGGCAAAAGGATCGACAACTCTTGGTGGAGCTGAGGAGGAGGCTCAATGAAGACGACAACCTCACATCGTGTCGTTCACTATCATCTGGAACAACAATGCTAATCGGGATCGGGTCGAGGTGAAGGGATTGCGCCCATCACCCCTCCCACACCACCTTCAGACATCCTGACATAGGG
>JBLHUR010000131.1:0-16546 GCA_047629805.1 Akkermansiaceae bacterium
GACGGTGATAAAGAGGTGGCCATCGCATCGATCTTCCTTTTGGTGATAGACCGGGCGCATGCCGAGCTCGGACTTTAAACTCCGGAAAACCGATTCCAGATCGGTCAACATTGTATAAGTCCGCCAGAGGGTTTCATCGTCCCAATCGGTGAGGGTTGTCCGTAGCTTATATTTACTCCTCAAAAGTCGATCCGAAGCGCGGTAGAGTTGCATCAAGGGCATCTCGGTGAAGTCGTGCTTGAGAAGTTCACCCAGGGCGCTTTTTTCCTTCAACCACTTGGCGGTCGCGCGCTCGCTACGTGGGGCGCACATTCTACCGATGATGTTGCCGAGCGCCTCGGCCTGCTGTCGTCCACTGAAACCTGCTTCTTCGAGGATTTGCGGGATTTGGAGGTCCTTGAGGGCTTCCAGCGAAACGGGTTCGGGGCCCACCGTTCTGGGTTTGATTTGTTGGATGGAATTGAGATCAACTTCCTCAAAATCTCCGGTATCCCCGGTTCCATCATTGTCGTTCAGCTGCTTAATTTCGCCCCGACGGGCGATGATTTGAGAGTAAAGGTGTTGGGCTCTTTTCTCGTTTTGGTTTGGCGAATGAACATGACCCCGGACGACTGACCGGGTTGTGGGACGGGCGCAACACCTAATAAAAAAGTATGGAACTACATTAGAATTTCGAAAAACAGAATTCCCATACTTACAACGATTATAGGACCTCGAGGGGTCAAGAAAAGTGGTTTTCCGGAGGTTTTGGATCCCTAGTGGTTAAACATGGGTTAAGTCCGACAAACTCCTAGGGAAAATTTCGCAGAGAAAAATAACGGGACTTTTGTCCTTCTGCCTACGGGACTGACGCGGGGATTGGAGTGTTATTTTGCGCGTTCGTTTCCCCAGAGGAGGACGTGGAGGCGGGGGGAGAAGCGGTAGCCTTGGTCGCGGCAGATGTCGGCGAGCCAGAGGGAGCGGGTTTGGAGGGTTTGGGCGTCGCGGCCTTCGGGCATCAGGAAGATGCGATTTCCGGGGAGTTTTAGGCTTTGTTGGAGAGCCTGGACTTCGGTGAGGTCGGCTTGGGTGCAGACGACGAATTTGAAGAGGGATTGGGGGAGGGAGGCGAGGTTTTGGAGGGCTTCAGGGTTGAGACGGAGGTTTTCCGCCATGCCTGAATTGGAGAGTTTTGGGGAGACGTTGAATTGGGTGACTCTTTCGCGGAGGTCGTCGGCGGGGATTTGGGTGCCGTTGGTTTCGACTTCGATGAAGGGGATTTGCGGGAGGAGTTTGACTAAGTCGGCGAGTTGCTTTTGTTGGAGGAGGGGCTCGCCGCCGGTGAGGATGAGGCGGTCACATTGGTAGTGTGAGATGAGGGGGGCGATTTCGGCGGGAGTGAGTTCGATGATTTGCTCGGCCTTGGAGAATTTGATGCCGTCTTGGTGATCCCAGGGGGTCTTTTCCCAGTTCCAAGTGTAGGGGGTGTCGCACCAGTGGCAATGGAGATTGCAGAGGGAGAGACGGAGGAAAACGGCGGGGGCTCCGAGGGAGGGGCCTTCGCCTTGAAGGGTGTGAAAGATCTCGGGGGTGCCGTTGGTGAGGCGGGAGATTTTCATGGGGATTGGTTGGGGAGCCGCTGAGACGTGGAAAACGCGCAGAGGTTGAGGGGCTTGGTTGGGGGCGGGGAGCGGACAGGAATGTCCACGCTCCATATTGCCTTAGAGGAGGGCGTAGCTTTTAAGGAGGGCGCGGAGTTGCGTGGTTTTTTCGTCGTTGAGGTTGACGAGGGGGAGGCGGATCTCATCGCGGCAGAGGCCTTGGAGGGCGACGGCGGATTTGATGGGGACGGGGTTGGAGTCCAGACCCATGAGGCCGGAGAGGAGGGGGTAGTAGCGCTTTTGAAGCTCGAGCGCTTCGGCGTATTCGCCTTCGAGGCAACGGTTGACGAGGCTGACCATGACCTCGGGGATGAGGTTGGCGGCGACGCTGACGAGGCCGACGGCTCCACAGGACATGAATGGGAGGGTGAGAGGATCGTCGCCGGAAAGGATTTGGAAGTCGTCGGGGACGGCTTGGACGAGTTGGTTGATGCGGTCGACGGAGCCTCCGGCTTCTTTGTTGGCGATGATGTTTTTACAATCAACGGCAAGGCGGGCGCAGGTTTCGATCCCGATTTCGACGACGGAGCGTCCAGGGACTGAGTAGAGCATGATGGGAAGGCCGGTGTTGGCGGCGACGGTTTTGTAGTGCTGGTAGAGTCCTTCTTGGTTGGGCTTGTTGTAATAAGGACAAACCTGGAGGGAGGCATCGGCACCGGCTTTTTCGGCAGCTTGGGTGAGGTGGATGGCTTCGGCGGTGGAGTTGGCTCCGCTACCGGCTAGAACAAGGGTTCGCTTGTCGGCGTATTCGACGGCAGCCTTGATGACTTCGAGGTGCTCGTCAGAGTTGAGGGTGGGGGATTCACCGGTGGTGCCCACGGGGACGATTCCGGTGATTCCTGCGGCGACTTGGCGATCAATGAGGGCTTTAAAAGCCTCATGGTCGAGTGAGCCGTCGCGAAAAGGGGTAATGAGGGCTGTGAATGTGCCTGCAAACATGGAGGGCTTCTAGTGGCAAAAGCTCGGCTTGTATAGGGTAGGAATCAGGAATATTTGAGATCCTTGGAGGGGTCGGTCTCGTAGTCCATGTGGTAGCTGGCCTGGGTCATGCGCTCGACGATGACCTTCTGGAACTTAAAGTAAAAGGGATCGTCTTCGAAGATGCGTTTTTTCTCAAGAGATTCGAATTCAAGGGCGATGTAAAAGGGCCACTCTGATTTGCGATCGATGGATCGTCCGGAGCGGATGCTGAGGACTTCGGGAATCTTAAGAAGGATGCTGCGAGCTGTGCGAATCATCTCCTCAAGGCCGGAGTCGTCAACCTCGGGCTTTATTTTGAAAAAGAGGAGGTGGTTGATCATCGTAAGGGGGAAGATGACTCAAGACTTCCAGTTCAGCGCGCCTTTTTTGAGTGCGTAAACGTAGGCGACGGTCAGGAGGCCGGCAAAGCTCGCCATGCTCCAGAGGACCATGGTGCTCCCGGGACCGCGGACGAGGTCGGCGAAGCTGACGGCCCATGGATACATGAAGACGACTTCAATGTCGAAGATGACGAAGAGCATGGCGACGAGGTAGAACTTGACGCTGAAGCGTGGGGCACCCTCACCGATGGGGAGCATGCCGCATTCGTAAGGGGTTTCCTTGGTTTTATTATAAGCACCCTTTTTTCCTAGGAGGACACTGAGTCCGAGGGCCGCACCGGCGAAGCCGAGGGCGGCGAGGGCTTGAAGAATGACGGGGAAGTAATCGGTCAACATGGCTTGAGAAGAACTGGGGTTCGGTGTGGAAGGTGATTTTCGTAAAAAAGCCCGCGTCGAGCTCGACGCGGGCAATTAAAAGATTCGTTGCCGGTAAGACCAGCACCAATTTTTGTGATTTTATTCTTTGTTCAGGAAGCCTACGCTTCTTGCTGAGCGATGTTGTCGCTGTGCGCTTCTTGAATACGCTCGAGTCCACGATATTCCTTGCCGTCTTTCTCGACAAGTCCGCGGGTTACCAGGTTTTGCAGTTTTTCGTAAGCGCGGAGACGAAGCATTTCTTCGCCACCGCTCACTGCATTCCGCTCTTTCAACCGTTCGTAGACATCCTCGAAAAGATCATTGAAGCCAAAGAGCTTCGGATCAGAACTCAGAACATTCACCAGTTCATCGGTGACATGATCGGGAAGTCGACGGGAGAAACGCGTCCGTTTTGTAGTTGCCATAACGACATGAACGTAGCAGGAATTTGAAACAAAAGCGACTGAAAAAAGATGGAAATAATGAGAAATCTTAAAATTTAGTAAACAAATAAGATTAGGAAATCTAAATTAAATAGAGTGCTTCCCTTCCGGTGGCGTCGTTTGTCGCTTGTGAATAGTGAAGAGTTGGCTAGACTTTAAAGAGTGATCGCGCGTTTAAAAGGGGAGATTTGGGAGGCTTTGCCGGGTAGAATTGTCGTCGGAGCAGGGGGAGTTGGGTATTTGGTGAATGTTCCGCTTTCGACCTATGATGCCATCAATCCGCTGGAAGGAGAGGCGATTGATCTCAGGATTTACCAGCATGTGCGTGAAAATTCCCTAACCTTGTATGGTTTTGCGAAGGATGAGGAGAAGGATATCTTCTTACTTCTGATTGATCGGGTGAGCGGAATTGGACCGGCAACTGCATTAGCGGTGCTGGGAGGGCTGCCGGTGGCGGGTTTTAAGCAGGCGGTGGTGAATGGTGATGCGGTTGGGCTTTCAGGGGTAAAGGGGATCGGTAAGAAGACGGCAGAGAGGATTATTTTGGAATTGAAGGATAAGGTGGGCGTGGTGCAGACGTGGGAAACGGGGCCTGATCGCAGTGATGCAGCGCGGGATGCAGAGATGGGGCTGATGGCTCTGGGGTTTAAGCAGGTGGAGGCGCGCAAATCGGTCGATAAGGTGCTAAAGGAAAATCCTGGTGCTGAAAGCGCGGAGCTTATCCGAATGGGGCTGCGGGGTTAAGAGATGGGCGCAAAAAACCCCTGAGCGGGTGGGGGGGCTCAGGGGTTTGAGGCAAGGGTGAATCAACAGTTGATTCTGTATTTTGTTGGGGCTTACAGCTTCTTGCGAAGACCGTCATACTCCCTGCGGAGCTTTGCGGGTTCTGTCTCTCGCTTTGAGATCTCTGATATTTGTATCGATTCACAAGAGGGAGATCCTCTCTTTTAGTGATTTTCACCTAACATGAAGAATGGGAAGGACTTGGGAAAGAGATTCAGCACGATGCATGCAACTGGCGGTAACCTTTTCTCGCTGTGCATAGCGGAAGAATCCAAAAAAGTGATCAACGAGGGGGCTTGTCTCCAGATCACTGACCCCATCTCCAACCATACATATTAAATCTGGAGAGAGTTCTTTTTTAAGGGCTGAGATGATTTCGGGCTTACCTCCATCGCGAGTGGTGGGATAGTTTTCGTCAAAACCAAGATAGTTTCCGGTTTCGTCGAAGTGAAGGGGCACTGCTTCGACCCGCTCGATCTTTAGTTCCTTGGCAAGAGCTTCGATACAAGGGGCGAATCCCCCGGAGATAATGAGGCACTCCCATCCGTCGTTTTGGAGGGCGGCAATAGTCTCGCGAGCGGTAGGCTCAATGGTATCAACATACATTTTCCCGATGTCAGAGCACTGCTGCCGGGTGGGTTTGATGAGATCGAGTCGACGCTTAAAGACTTCTTCAACAGGGACTTCGCCGTTCATCGCTTGGTTTGTAAGTTCTTCCACTTGGCGGAAGATTTCTTTTCCGGCGATTCGAGCCAGTTCATCGACTCCTTCGATGGCTGAGAGGGTGGAATCGCAGTCAAAGGCGATGATTTTTTTCATAGTAATTCAGAGAATTCGGACGGGGGTGAAAATAGGAATGATCTCAAAGAGGGTGAGAATGTCATCGTTTTTGAGACGAATACACCCATGTGAAGCGGGCTGACCTATGAGGTCCTCGGCGTGAGTTCCATGAAAGTAGATATAGCGGCAATAAGTGTTGGCGTTCTCATCATTGAGTCCTTCCAGCCACAAAATCCGACTGAGGATGGCGTCATTGCTTTTTTCGCCCTGCCAGACGGAGCGGGGGAGACGGCCCTTGAAGCTGGTGAAGATGGGGGCGCCTTCCCCGATCTTCTCGCGGACGATGAAATCCCCGGTAGGGGTGCGGTAGGAGCCTTCTTCGAAACCGGAGCCATTGGCGGCAGTAGAGACGGGGGCTTGGAAGATGGAGTGGCCGCCTTGGGTGACGGTGAGGCTTTGGTTGCTGATCGAAACTTCGATTAAGAGCTCACGCTCAAGCGGTTTGAGGTTCGAGTGGCTTGGCGTCATTGGACTTGGGTGCGGGTTGGGCGCGGTTGGGTTGCTGGGGCTTCATGCCGAGCTTGTCGATGAGGGCGAGGTCCTTTTCGACGGCGGGGTTTTTGGCGGTGAGGAGTTTGTCTCCGTAGAAGATGGAGTTCGCGCCGGCGAAGAAGCAGAGGGTTTGCGCCTCTTCGGAAAGGTTGGTGCGACCAGCGGAGAGGCGGACTTTGGCCTTGGGCGCGGCGATGCGGGTGATGGCGATGATGCGGACGACGTCGAAGACATCGACTCCTTGTTCCTCGGCCATGGGGGTGCCGGGCATGGGCATGAGGGAGTTGATGGGGATGGACTCGGGCTGTGGGTTGAATTCGGAAATGACTTCGAGCATTTTCAAGCGGTCTTCGGTGGATTCACCGAGTCCGAGGATGCCGCCACAGCAGACTGACATGCCGGCGTCTTGGACGTTGCGGATGGTATTGAGCCGGTCTTGGAAAGTGTGGGTGGTGACGATGTTCGGATAGTGCTCCGGAGAGGTGTCAATGTTGTGATTGTAGGCGGTGACTCCAGCTTCTTTAAGCTTTGCGGCTTCGTTTGGTCCGAGTTCTCCGAGGGTGACGCAGACTTCCATGCCGAGTTTTGAGACGTCTTGGATGATGTCCAGGACTTGGTCAAAGCGCTTGGTGCCTTCACGGACTCCGCGCCAGGCGGCTCCCATGCAGAAGCGGGTGGAGCCGGTTTCAAGGGCGGCCTGCGCGCGTTCCATGATCTGGCATTTTTCCATGAGGCGCCCGGGGACGACGTCGGTGGTATAGCGAGCGGATTGGGAGCAGTAGGAGCAATCTTCTGAGCAGCCGCCGGTCTTGATCGAGAGGAGGGTACAGAGTTGGATTTCGGCGGAGGGCCAATTTTCCTCATGAACGCCGCGGGAGCGCTGGATGAGTTCGAAGAGGGGAAGTTGGTAAAGCGAGTTGAGTTCTTGGAACGTCATTTTTGTAGAGAGAGAAATTTTAGCGGACCCACCCACCTGAAGCGGTGGGCATGCGACCAAAGGAGAGGGCTTCGTAGTTGGTTTTTCCCTTGGTGCCAACAAGGGTGTGACCAATCTTGCGTTTCCAGACAGCGGACATGCTTTGGCTGGTGTGGCAGCCCCAGCTTTGGCAAAGGGCATTTTTGTTAAAAGCTCTGCGACGGATCTTTCCGAGGTCGCGTTCGTGGATCCAGCATTGGCTGACGGCCATGACGTCGCTGCCGTAGTCGAGCATGAAGCAGAAGCGATTGGAGTGGCCGAAGTAATCGAAGGTGATGATGTCCTTATGGGCGTTGATGGCGGAGATCGCTTGGGAGCCGGTGTTGATCCAGATGAGTTTCGCGTTTCGCTTGGTGGCCTGCTCGGTGATCCAGGTGGTGTAGGGGTTACTGTCATCGCGGCTACGGGTGAGGTAGCCATTTTTATACACGATCCAAGTGATCTGGGCGCTGGCTCCGTGTGCTCTGCGGAGCTCGTCCATCCGCATGGTGGAGGCGCGGACAAAGTTGGCCCACCAACGGTCGTGGCGGTCTTTTTCGACGCGGAGGTTTTCCCACTTTCGCGAAGCGGGGCCACCGCAAAGGATAACGTGCTCTTTGGCGAGAAGTGGGGCTGCAAAGGAGATGAAGAGAAGCAGGAGAAGTGACTTCATGCGAAGATTATGTCGCTTAGTTTAGGGATCATCAAGGCTGGAGGGGCCAAGAATCTCGAAAGATGGTCGCTTGTGTCCGAGAGGCCCGCGGGTAAGGCCGGGTCGGTTGGCGATTTAGAGAAGAGAGTTGCTCTGCTTAATCCCGGGGATCTGCCAGTCCTTGTCTTGGCAGAAGGTTCACTCCAGAGAGAAGATTGACAACATCTGGCCTACTTCGTTGGCGGCGCTGCCTTTGCTGTGGAGGAAGGCAGCGAGGATGAGGAGTGGTTTTCCGTCGGGGCCGAGGACTTTGCTGACGGAAGGGTTTGAGAAGGCTTTCGATTTTCCGGGGGTCTGGATGTTGATCTTTTTTAAGGGAAAGCCGTTGTGGTCACAGAGAAAAATCCCCCATGATCCCCAGTCGAGGCGGGTTCCTTGGACTTCTTGGAGGTAGTATGTTTTGTTGCGCCATTGGAATTTGGAGCGATCGCCGAGGTTGCCTTTGCCGCCGAGGTTTTTGAGGGCTTGGTTGATTTTGGGAGAGGGAGAAGCTTTCCATTCTCTGAAGTTGGTCAGAGTGCCCTGTGATAGCTGGTCAACTTGGGCATTCTGGTAGTAGTGAAAGCGTAAGGTGATTTTAGATTGGTTGAGGTCGCCGTTCTTCATCTCGACGCTCTCGAAGTTAGGGGTGCCTTCGGCAGTGGGGGCCAAAGTGCGAGGAATGTCGAACTCGCGGTCAAATTTTCCTTTGCTTAGTGCGGTAAGATCGGGGTAGTGGCGAAGGCGAAGCCAGCAGGAATTTGGCGCGTCTTTTTCGTAGGCGAGGAGGAAGGCTCCATCAGGGGTTTCGTGTATCGTGGCCTGCGATCCATGTTGGTCGAGCTCGGCGAGGTGAGTCCACGTTCGAAGGTCGGCGGAGTGAGTCAGGTGAACTGAGAGAAGGCCCTTCTTCAAGGAGTGTGAGACTCCGTAGTAGCCGGATTTTTTGGTTTTTTTTGCTTGGAAGACATCGAGGCAATCCAGCCCGTGCCCCTTGTTGTCGCGGAGTTGGAAGGTTTTAGCTGCGTCGGTGTCTTCGAGTCGAGCGATCAGGTCCGTGCTCTCTTCTGTGAGGGGCGTTGTTGTTTCGAGGTTCTCTTTGGCGAGAAGGGGGGCCGCAAGGGAAATGAGGAGAAGCTGAAGGAGTTTCTTCATGGGGGGGAAATTGGCGGTGCGGCATGGTAATATCAAGCGCGGAGGCAGGGATAGGGTCGAAAGGATCCGAGAACGCTCGGGGCGAGAATTTTTGAAGGTCGGCTTGGCTGATGGGACGTCGGTGGTAAGTATGCCCCCTAATGGCTGAACTCGATCCGAAGGAAAAGCGTAGTGCGGCGATGATTGTAGTGGCGCAAAGTGCGACCAAGCTGGGGGACGTGCTGACAAATCCCAAGACGGTGTTGACGTGGCTTTTGTCATCGTTGGGGGTTTCCGGAGCAGTGTTGTCGATGCTGGTTCCGATCCGGGAGTCGGGGTCGATGTTGCCGCAGCTTTTTATCTCCGATTGGGTCAAGCGGGTCCGGAAGAGGAAGTGGGTTTATGTGGGAGGGGCGCTGGCGCAGGCGGTCGCGATTGCGGGGATGGGACTTGCGGCCCTTCTTCTGCCACCGAGGTTGGCAGGGTTGATTGTTTTAGTGGCTCTTATGGTTTTCTCGATTGCGAGAGCTTTTAGTTCAATCAGTTCAAAAGATGTGCTGGGGCGAACCATTCCGAAGGGTTTCCGGGGGCGGGTTGGTGGGATTTCGAATTCGGTTTCGGGGGTTTTATCGGCGGTGGCGGCGGTTTCCTTGCTTGCTTTGCGTGGCGATTCGGGCGGAGAGTTCCTGGCGTGGCTGGTTCTGGGGGCCTCACTTTTCTGGGTTTTGGGGGCTGCTTTTTATGCGATGGTTGCGGAGCCGGTTCCGGATGAGGAGAAGGGGAGTCCGGCCATAAAGGAGGGGGTGATGGCGCGGGTGAAGTTGGTGAGGAAAGATCCTTTGTTCCGGACTTTCATCATTGCGAGGTGTCTTCTTTTAGGGAGTGCCTTGGCTGCGCCATTATTGGTGTTGCTTGGGCAGCGAAGTGGGGCGTCGCTCGGTTCGCTAGTGGGCTTTGTGGTTGCGTCGGGCGTGGCGACGGCTTCGAGTTCTTTTCTCTGGGGACGTCTGGCGGATCGTTCCGGGCGTCTCGCGATGGCGTGGGGTGGCTTTGTGGCGGCTGGAGTGGGAGGGGGTGCCTGTTTGTTGGCCTACTGGTCGCCGGATTGGGTGGGGCATGCCTTGGTTTGGCCTGTGGTTTTTTTCTTCTTTAATATCGGCTACGAGGGCGTGCGATTGGGTCGTAAGACCTGGGTCGTGGATGCGGCTGAGGGAGATCGACGCACCGATTATGTCTCGGCCTCGAACACGCTCATTGCGGTTGCCGTTCTCATGATGGGCGCGGTGAATTCGCCACTGCAGGCGTGGAATCCGACGGCTTCGCTTGCTCTGTATTCACTCCTTTGTGTGGCCGGTGGAGTGGTGGCTCTTCGGCTTGGAGGGAAGTCGAATTAAGCGAGGGTTTCGACGAGAGTATCGAGAGCGGATTTGAGGAGGGAGATCTAGTGTAATCGTAGGTGATGAGGTTGCGAAAGTTGTCCCGGAGGAATTCGATCAGGGCTTGGGAATCGCTGGCAGCGTAGATCTTGCTGTGTTGGTTTTGGGATACGGCTTGATCAATCAGTTCGAGGTAGCGGTGGAGGCAGGGCGACTGGCCGTTGAAGTGGCCGTCAATGAATTGAGCGGTGCTGCGGATATGGACCCCGAGGGCGCTTTCACTCTGGAAGCGTTCGCAAAAGGAATCGACGAGTTTTGTGACCCGGGGGAGAACGTGGAGGTATTTGGAGACAAGCCGCGCAGCCTTCTTCCGGACTTCCGGACTGAAGCTGTAGATTTTGTCATTGAAAAATTTGTGCAGGAGCTCGGCCCCTTCGGTGGTCCGGGTGATCTGGTGGTTTCCGCTGAGCTTGTCCACGAAGGGTTGTTCGAAGTAGGACTGGAAGACATTTTGGTGGCGGCCAGGATCAGTGTAATTGCGGGCCCCTGACCAATCGACGTGGATCGGGATTTTCTCGACTTCGTAACGGTCAAGGGGCGCCAAGAGACAAGTCACATAAGAAAAAAAATCCCCGTTGCCCGGTGATGGAGTTCACCACGAATTGATCGGTCTGCATGTTTTACGCGATTGATTGTGAAGATCAGATCCTGGGTTCGATGAGTCTCGCCGCTCCGGCGGGTAGAAAAGTTCTTTGATTGAAGGAGGTGATCATGAATCTCATTTTTGTTGATCTTATTTGAAGATTGAACTGGGCCCAAAGGGCATGCGGATTCATGTCGTTTTGGAGAAAGAAAGAGCCTCGTGGCTCATTGATAAAAATTCTGCCCGTAACCCCTGGGTCTGTTGATTCCTATTAGAACAGGAGGTCTCTCCAGTTAGTGCGGGAAATTACCGCGCACCTTGTCCCCACCCGGTCCCCCCGTGGGGGACAAGGTCTGAATTCAAGCAACCACCGAAGAAAAACCGCATTATCGGCACGACCTTGTCACCTTGTCGAATCGCACATCTGGACCCTGGAAAATCACCCCATCGTAATCATGAGCAACAAACCTGACGAATCCGATCAGCCCGAAGAACCCAAGAAACCCGCCAAATCGGAACAACCCGAAGAACCAAAAAAGCCAAAAAGA
Organism: Akkermansiaceae bacterium; assembly: GCA_047629805.1. GTDB lineage: Bacteria > Verrucomicrobiota > Verrucomicrobiia > Verrucomicrobiales > Akkermansiaceae > SW10. The sequence continues at coordinate 11,264 of JBLHUR010000131.1, forward strand.
CCCAAGGGATACGAATTTGGAAAAACCCTAAGTCATCGGTCAAAAGAGAAAAGAGGCGGACTTGAAAAAGAATGGGAACCCCAAGGGGAACCCGGAACGCTGGAAGGAGAACTGAGACGCTACATCACCTCCATGGAAGTACGGAACTACGCGAAAGGGAGCATTGATGGAGCGCGCTACCGCATCCGGCCCTTCATCGAGTGGGCCAACGAGCGCGACCTCAGCAAGCCGGAGGAAATCACCCTCAGCCTTCTCGAAAGCTTCCAAAGGCACCTGCATCGACATCGTAAAAGCAGCAACGGAAAACCACTCACTGCCAACACCCAGCGCGGCTACATCAGCGTTTTAAAACTCTACTTTGCGTGGATGACCAAACGCAAAACAATCACGGCCAACCCCGCGAGCGAACTGGAATTACCCCGCTCCGAAAAATACCTGCAACAAGAAGCCCTCAGTCAAAACGAAGTCCTCCAGCTCCTCAACCTACCTGACTTGGCCGACCCGCTGGGATTGCGGGATCGCGTCATCCTGGAGACCTTTTACTCCACCGGAATCCGCCGCAGTGAACTCGCCTCGCTCGAAGTCACCGACCTCAACTACGAACGCCAGACCCTGCGCGTCCGGCAAGGCAAAGGCAAGAAAGACCGCGTCGTGCCGCTGGGAGAAAACACCCTGGCATGGCTCACCCGCTACCTCGAAGAAGCGCGCCCCAAGCTGGCCTTGCATGAGAGTCGGAACTTGTTCTTGAGCGTTTACGGAGACCCTTTTAATCCCGACACCCTCAGCCAAATGGTGAGCCGCTGGATCAGGAAAATCGAACTGGGCCGCCCCGGGAGCTGCCATTTATTGCGTCACACCTGCGCCACTCACATGCTCGAAAACGGGGCTGACATCCGCTACATCCAGCAACTGCTCGGGCATGAGAAACTCGACACCACCGCGCTCTACACCCAAGTGAGCATCATCAAACTCAAGCAAGTCCACGCTCGAACCCATCCTTCTGAACTCCCCAAAGACCACAAAAACACTAGCGATGATCCAGATAATCCGGTATCATAAAGCCATGGCCACCTCCGAAAAAGTCCAACAACTCGCCTTGGAATATGGGCAACTCAACGATGAAGATCGTCACGAGTTTGTCCGCCTCGTGGGAGCGGTTGACGAAGGCGAAGTGAGCGAAGAGTGGAGCCAGGAACTTCGTTCCCGCGCCCATGACATCGACTCCGGGCGCGTTCAACTTGTTGATGGTGACGACTTCCTGAAACGCCTCAGCCAAGTCTAAGAATGCTCTCCTTGCGCCTTCATCCGGAAGCTGACTCCGAAGGTGTCGCAGCGGCTCACTACATCAAAGAAGAAGACCCACTGCAGTCTGAACTCTTCAAAGAAGCTCTCCAAACTTCGATCTACTGGGCACGAACCCAGCCGCTCATCTTCCGGTGTTTTGAAGAAGATTTCCGCAAAATTAAGATTGGAAAATTTCGCTACCTCCTCGTCTTTCGGATCAGGGGTGACGAGATCCAGATTTTAGCGGTGGCCCATACCAGCCGCCGCCCAGGTTACTGGAAAGAGCGAGCAAAGACCTTGAAGGATTAGAACCAAGAAGACCGAAAATCGCCTTCTTCCATCTTTAGCCGCTTGCTTAGCGGCCCCAATTAGCGGCAAGATGACGCCGTGAAAAAGCTCGATCCACGAAGACTCCTTGCGCCGCTTTTGGTGCTCTTGGGAGTCTTTTTGGTTTTGGCGCAAAGCGCGTCTGGGAAAATCGAGCTGCGCTCTGAAATAACGGACTCTGGAATTTTTTTGAGTGGCCCAAGTCGCGTCGGGCAAATCATTCAAACAAGCCTGAATCCGCGCCTAGCGAACCGGGCTAGTCCTACGAATCATGCGTCGGACCTCTCAGACTGGCTTTCAAGAGAGCCGCTGGGGGAAGGGGAGAGTCTGAACTTGTATGCGTATTGCCACGGGGACCCGATCAACAAGGTCGATGTGCTGGGGCTGGCAAGTGTTTTGGTAGATGTTCTTCCTGGAATGCCCGATGGAATAGTTGGTTCGGGAGGAGGAGGGCATTCCATTAGCGGAATTGGAGAAGAGGGCCAGCACCACGGATTTACACTTGGCCTTTTCGAAGGAACCTCGCCAGCGGAGTGGGCAAGGATTGATGCAGTCATGGCACTCGAAGCTCAAGTGAAATGGCTTAGACCGATGCAGAGTGATGTTGATTACTTTAATACCCATTTTGCCCCTGCTTCTCCAAGGCATCCTTCATCTAGGCCAGGCAGAGTTGGTTTGGATGGAATACTCTATGAATTAGCTGGTGCCCCAGAGGGGATTATCAATTTCGCGTTCCAAGAGGTCCTAATGGGGGCATGGTCTTCGTCGGTAGCGTTGATTGATGGAAATGGCTATAACGGGTTCGGGAAAGATGTTTCAAGACTTGAAGGTGGAGTGGATTTAGCGTTTTGGCTAGTTCCTGGTTTTATCGATGACCTGGGGAAAGTCGGGATGAGGGGCCAGAGGGTTATTTCAAGTCCTACCCAAATGAATCCTTCAAGGATGAAAGGGCATTTTCTTGATAGTGGTCGCCAGACCAAACACATCAACCAGTTTAGTGCTGACGAGTATCTTGCGGTACTGGATAAGCACGAAGATCTGATTTCCCGCCTTAGTGTCGGGTTTGTAGAACTTCCGAAAGGGACGGCGTCAGCGCAGTTGATGGGTGAGCTGACTCTAGCAACTTCGAAGGAAATTGGCTTATGGCGCTTGGTGGACGGGCGTCGGGTCTTAACTATGGGAACTAGAAATGGAATTTCCCTTCCAATGGCTTCTAAAAAAGTCAGAAGGCTGGTCGCCCATACTCACCCTAGCGGGAATTTAAAATTTAGTAATCGCCTAAACGAATTCGGAGAAGAGATTGGAGATATTCCACGATTCCTTGAATTTTTTCCAGACCAGGCATCAAGTGTCTTGATTGGTCCATCAGGAATGGGAATTCGTCTAATGATATTAGGGTAATGAAATTTGAACTGATAAAAAATAAGGTTTTTGAACGACCGGACGGCGGTGTTTTTGTGCATTATTCTCCGGCAGAGGAATCTACAGACAAAGTCTTTCTGATGTTTCCAGGAGATGAGTTTGCTGTTCTCAAAGTAGGAGATATTCGGCACAGAAAGGAATGCTGTTATGAGGAGATTATGGAGAAAATTGGTGCCAGTGGGTTTTGGTCATTGGAGGACTTCAGTTTTCGAGAAGTTTTTGGGGGGCATCGTTACACAATTGTTATCCGAAACAAAACCGGGCAACGTAAATCCTTGGTGCTGTCCAATCCCGAATACTCAGCGTGTGATTCAATCAAGGACTTAGTTTCTTTCGTCGAGGGACAATTGTTGTCATAAAATTAGTTGTTTGGACTACTCAAACCAGAGCATCCCGGAAACCGTGTGACAACATTGTGATGAAGATTAGACTAGCTACTTGGTCATCTGGTTGATCGTTGAATTGGATGGTTATTTGAATAATCCTGTCGACAAAGCGATGTAATCTGGCTGTCCAACAATGTTTTATTAGACAGACAAGTTGAGGGCGTTCTCGCGGCTCCAATCAAAGCCCCTCGCTAAGCCTCTTTCGTTGTTCGAGGATCAAAGCCTGTCGGGCAAACAAGCTCCCAAAACCCTGTCCTGCACTCGACCGCTGCGGCACGCTGTCTGCGGTCGATTCCTCCCGTCAGACATCGCGCCTCCGCTCGTGCGTTGGTGTTCGTGGGTTCGGTCGCTGGGCTGCCGGTCGCTCCTCAGCGGCTCCTGCCGTCGCCACATCGTCACTCCGTGGCAGCCGCTTCCTTCGTTGTGTTTCAGGCGTTCCTCCCGTGCTCCATGGTCACCGCTCCTCGCGTCGCTTTCCTCCTACGTCGTCATGCCCACCGCCCGCTCGTCACTCGTTCGCTCCGGCGTGGTTGGGTGGGGTGAGCGCTCACACTTGCTGCCTATCGGCAGGTTGGAATGGTCACCCACCCACGCCTGCGCTTTTGGTGCTTCTTTTTGGGTTCTCTGGTTCGTGGGCGTCTTGGTGAATCGCCCATCCTCTGAACAGGACCAGCCTCCTTCGTCGGTTCAGTTCAAAGGGGTGCTCCTGCCGTCGCAGTGCGCCTCCCCGCACTCTCGCTCCGCTCGCCCCTTTGCTCCGCACCGCAGCCTCCGTCATCATGTCCGTTCGTCCCTCACTTCCACATCATGACCCCGGCCCCCGCCAGCATCGGCGGGGCAGGGGAGCGCATCGGGAGAATCTTTAGGCGAGTTCTGGCTGTTAGTTCTCGCGCTGCCGCCGGTCGGCCTTGGCCTCAAGTGGAACCTTTTCGACGACCGACCGCTATTCCACTTGACCCCAAGTCCTCCTCGGCGGCGTTGGTCCCTATCGGTTTTTTGCCAAAAACCTTTTTCCAAGGTTTCGGGATAATTCGCTCTCCTTCGTCCTTTTTCGGGTTCGGGTGATCGGTCGTGAGGGTTCTGGCTGTCGTCGGTTCGCGGGTGCCAACGCTTCGGCGTTATCACCTTTAAAGCAGTCCGCCGCAACATGTCCCGTGCGCCAGTCCACCCCCTCCCTTGGCCTTAGCCGTGCGGTGTTCGCTATCGCTCCGCCGCCCAGCACGGCCCCACCCACCAAAGAAATCCTCAAGGCACCAGAGAAAGGCCGCTGCCGCTGCCGCGGCCTAGGAAAGAGCGGCTAAAAAAGAAGGGTCAAGCCCTAGCCTGATTGAGAACGGTATCGAGAAATTTGCTGACAAACTGCTGTTGTTGTTTTGGTAGCTCACTTACAGCCTCAAGTTGTTTTTGTAGTTTTGGCGCTGGGCCTCGTTTGCTGTTTTTGAGTTCTTCACCGAGAAGCTCGGCAATCGGAATCCGCAGTTCACGTGAAAGTGGAGGAAGAAGTGTGGCCGGAATTTTGCGCCGCCCGATTTCGTAGGAGGCAATCATGGGTTGAGTCACATCGCCGAGAAGTTCGGCAAGTTCGCTTTGGGTCAAACCTTGCTCTTTGCGTGCTTGAGCAACGCGTGAGCCAAGAGATTTGAAAAACTTTACTTCGGGATCGGTCATTAGTTGGTGTCGTTTTGGCATGACTATAGAGGTCGAGTTGAGCGATTTGGCATTTTCCTGATGACTGTTTGCCAAAATGACACAAAGTGAAGCGGAAATAAAAAGTCGGAGATCGACTTGACACCTTTTTGAGCCATGCCCCGAATCCCCGACTCTGAAATTGATCGCGTGAAACGCGAAACCGATCTTCTCGCCC
>JBLHUR010000132.1:0-16535 GCA_047629805.1 Akkermansiaceae bacterium
AAAATTATTGGGCACCCTCCAGGGTGCTGACAGGGCTGATGCGTTCGAAGCGGACCCGCCCGGTGACTTTGAGATCCGCTTGGATCATGCCGGAAATCGTTTCAGTGAAGGAACCCTCCAGACGATCTGAGAAATCTTGCCCGGCATCCAGGACGATCGTCATTTTGCGGCGAATATTCCGGCCCCGGGTTTGCTCCCGGTGGAAGGCATGACGGAAGGGATTGCTCCGGTGAAAAGGATCCAGCGTGAAATCGGCGGTCAAGGTTTGCCCGGGACCAACGCTCCCCCCCATCGGCCAGGAGAGATTGTAGGACTCTGAAAGCGAAGGCGGTCGGCCAGAGCGACCGAGGAGAAAATCACCAATACCAGCCTCGGTCAGACCTGGGTAGGCGACATCATTAAGAAGAGCATCTTGGCTCGCTGCATCGAGCTTACGGGGCAGATCATAGGCGACAGCTTCCACTCGGATTCCCACGCGCTTTCCGTTACGCTCCTTGATCCCCTCGAAGAAAGGAATGCGCTCAGGATCAATCACTAAAACGGGCACGGGCGCGACCGACTCATCAGCGGTGCGGGTCTGCATGATCGTGACATTGGAAAGGAGCACTGCGCCCGTCCCAGAGGAATGAAGGATGACCCGTAGCGGAGCAGTTCCGGCGGTGGGCCGGATGGGCGCGCCGTCTTCGACGATGCTGGAGACGCCATCGACGACGACTTCTCCAACCCAGAGTCCTTGATTACCTCCATCAACTGGAAGGTTTCCTTGAGCAACGAAGAGATCAGTTTTCAGCGCTGAGATCGGAAGCCAGAACGAGGCGCTCTTGGGCCCGGTGTTGAGACGATAAAGATTTGTCCGCCCCACTAATCCCGTGACCCAATTCCGCTTGGCGGCCAGAGTGAGTGCCGCACTTGAACGCGAGCCAATGTCCTCATTGAGAGCAGCTGACCCTCCCCCACCCACCGAGGAATCAATGGTGTTTCCAAAATCATAGCCGATCCGGTCGGTTGCCACGGTGACCGCACGCAATGACAAACCACTTCCGGAGACCGCGATGAGATCCAACGAAGGCATCACGGTGTCCGTGCCGAGATTCGTGAAAATGATCTCCTCGGTATCCCGAACTTCCTCGCTCACCCCTTGGCTGATACTCACCGCATCGCGGGGGCCACCGAAACCAAGGACACCGCGTTGCGCCAAATCGAAGTCGACGGAAACCGGTCCCTGATAGCGAGAGGTCCCTGAGCTAAAAACCCAGTAGGCCTTGCCTGAGACCATGCTCTGTCCGGTGACTACCCGGCTCCAATTGCCAGTCGTCGCATCAAGGGTGAAGATTTTCGAGACGGCGTGGGTCGTGCCAGACGGGCCGAAGAACTCGTCGAAGGTCGGTGAACCAGCCAAGCCGAAGCCGACGAGATTGTAGCGATCCGCCGTCCAAGTGTGGCGGAAGAATGTCGCATGCCCGGTGAGGGCGACGGTCGCAGCCCCTGAACTCTTAATGAGGTAAGGGCGATTGCCGGGGACGTTGAGAAGATTGTTCTGACCTGCGACATCCACTCGCTTCCATTGGAGCCATTCAGCTTGGTTAAAATTACCAATCTGTCCGGGCTCACCGCTAAAGGTTTCCGCCGTTCCCGTCAAACCTCGTGGGGTCGCTATCTCGAGGACTGCCAGGTTTGTAAAGATGTCCTGGGGCGCTTTGGCCCGACCAACGAGAGGATCCTCTGCCGCTAATGGTACGGGCCCGGTTTCGCTCTCAATCGTTTCGCCAGCGGCATAACGTGGCTCAACCTCTAGCCAAACAGCATTCCACCCCTTCTCCAGCACGATAGTCTGGGGAGCCTCTTGCGCCATGAGAGACGGGCCGGACAAAACGGCAGCCATCACGGAGAGCGCGACGCGGCGCATGGAAGTGGTATTGAGAAGATTCATCATTTTGAAGGTAGAATATTTTGCTGAGTCGCCCCTATCGGATGACGACGCGAATGCGTAAAAAGCGCTGGGAAAAAGCCGTTGTGGTCAAGGTCGCCGCCACTCGCTCAGTGTCGCCGACCGAGGACAGAATGGTCTCGGTAAAGTCAGTGGCCTTCCATTCGATTAGATCGCTAGACCATTCGGCGAGATAGTCCAAATCACCTGCCGAGAGCACCCTAGTGTAAACGAGCGCGGCTTGGCCTCCCGACACTTCTACGATAGGAACCCCGTCAGGGGATGACACCTTGGGATCGAGTCCGAAGGCATACTTGAGAAGATTCGGAACTCCGTCCCCGCTGGGATCAGCACCAGCTCCGGCAATGGCTGGATCGCCGGCGTCACTTGCGAAGTTGCTCTGCTGCCACGCGAGGAATGGTGAGGTTGTTTGCTTTTTGAAACTTATGATCTCACCCAGCGAGGCCCCGCCTCCATTTTCGGCAGAGGCCCGATAGTAGTAGTCGGTGTCCTCAAGCAGTCCGGTGACCGCTTGGCTCACTTCGGTCAGCGCCGAATCCGCCGCGACCAAGTCCTCTACGGTCAGAAATTGCGTGGTCGAGGAAACTCCGCGAACCCGTGAATTGCCACCCTCGCCGATGAAGAGATCACCCTCCGGATTGATCGCGAGAGAGAGCGGAAGGACGATCCCAGCAACGGCACTATCGCCGTCGTTCCCAACTGCCGAGCCATTCCCGGCGAAGGTCGTAACTTCGCCACTGCTCAGAGCCATTTGGCGGATGCGATTGTTGCCGGTATCAGCGACGAAGAGAGAACCGTTGGAATCAAGTAAGAGACCTATCGGACTTGCAAAGCGCGCGGCGCCTCCAAGTCCATCTGCAAAGCCACTCGGTCCACCTGCCAAGGTCGTGACCACTCCAGTTGGATCAATCGTAAGAATAGCGCTACGTCCCGCTTCGGTCAGGTAAACCGTGCCCGTTTGAGTCACGGCCAAAGCAACCGGCTCGTTCAGAGTGCCCCCGGCACCACTCCCCGTAAGCGTGCGAACACGGCGATCAGTTCCAATGATGCGCACGCGGTGGTTGAGACGATCAGCAAGGTAAAGTTCTCCACCTGCTCCGATGGCAAGCCCCGAAGGAGTCTGGAACCTCGCGGCTGTGCCGACACCATCCGTGAAACCCGCCTCGGTGAAGCCAGCGTAAGTGCTCACCTCGCCCGTCGGAAGAATCATGCGGATGCGATGGTTGCGCGAATCGGCCACGAAGAGATTTCCATCGGCATTCATCACCAGACCAATCGGCTCATTGAAGCGTGCCACTTCACTCGCGCCATCACTGAATCCAGAGTTGCCCGGACTTCCGGCGAAGACACTCGTCACTCCAGATGGATTGATTTTCCGAATGCAATGGTTTCGAGTATCGGCGACGAAGATGTTTCCAGCGGTATCCAACGCGATGCCATTGAGCTGGTCAAAGCGAGCCGTATTAACGACTCCCTCAGCATAGCCCGCTTGCGAGCCCGCCAAAGTCAGCACCTCAAAACCATCGAGTTCAGGATCGGTTGAGTAGGCAAAGGTCACCGTGGTATCACTTCCCTTTGGATCGATCTCCGCGCGGAGAGCCGGGTCGGCATCGAGCGCCACCGGCAACGTGACCACGACAGGCGGATCGAGCACCACTCCGTTGATCGCCACATTGAAGGATGCCTGCTCTGGATCGTCGGTATTGATGACGAGGTCACCAGCGGGAGTGGCACCTTCAGCAGCAGTCAAGGTGACCTCTACCAATCTCTCGGCCCCTGGAGCAACGGGATTAGGATCATAAGCCACGCCGAATCCCTCGGGAACAGTGATTGAAGTGATGGCAAGAGGCCATTGCCCCAAGTTCGCCACCGTGAAAGTTCTCGTGACTGCGATCCCTCGGGGAGTGGTTCCCAAATCAGTGCCGCCACCCGCAAGCAGAGGAGAAGAACTGGACGGACCGTCATAGACCGCCAATCGTTGGTTCGTCCTCGTGGTCAGGCTCACGATCTCGCCAGCGATAGGACCAATGGCGTTACTCCCCACCGCCCGGAAGTAATAAGTGGTTCCGGCCAATAATCCGCTGATCTGCGCCTCCACCGGCTGTGCTGTCGCGCCTGTGATATCGCCTGCCAACTCAATCGTCGGCAGGGTAATTTGAGCGACCTTACGGAGATCATGGTTTCCGATCTCGGTCACCCACAAGGTGCCGGGGCTGACCGCTGCAATTCCTATAGGAGAACTGAATTCAGACACCGTAGCCGGGTGGAGTTTATCAGAGGGTGAATCGATCTTTCCTGCTGCACCGGAGCCCGCGAGAGTGCTGGTCTCTCCATCCAACTCGACGACACGGACGCGGTGGTTATCCCGATCCGTGAGATAAAGGACATCCTGCAACAAGGTGAGTCCGGTGGGAGTCGAAAAGAGTGCGCTTTGACCGGGGCCATCCAAAAAACCAGCCGTGCCGGTTCCAGCAAGCGTGGTCAGCTCGCCGGCACTGGCGATTCTTCTGACCGCGTGGTTGCCCGTGTCGGCGACGTAAAGTTCACCAGCAGCACCCGCCACCACCGCCCGTGGTGAACTCAGTTGGCCCAGCCCCCTCTCGCCATCAATGAACCCTACCGCGCCTGTCCCAGCGACAGTCGTAACGGTGTTGTCAGGAAGTGAGATTTTCCGGATACTGTGATTGCCGGTATCGGCTACGTAAAGATTGCCCGCCGCATCAATCGTCAAACCGCGAGGAAAAAGAAACTGAGCGGCTCCACCAACCGCATCGAGGTAACCAGCGGTCGAAGATCCCGCAATTGTCGAAACAACGCCGGTGGCAAGATTGATCTTCCGGATCCGGTGATTGTGTTCGTCGGCCAGATAAAGGTTTCCAATTCCATCCGCGACCAAGCCGGAAGGATGATCGAGCTTCGCCAGCGTCGGACTGCCATCATTAAAGCCCACGGTGGAACCCGCGAAAGTAGAGACTTCACCAGTCGCACTCACCTTACGAATGAGGTGATTCAAGCGATCGGCGACATACGTGAAACCTCCGAAAACTGCGATGCCCTCAGGAGCGTTAAAACGGACAATCTCCGGATCGGTAGAATCGAATAAGCCTGCCTGCCCGTCCCCGGCCTGGGTCGCGACTTGCCATGGATTGGAGAGATCCGAACGCGTCGAGTATTCAAACATCGCACTCGTCGCACTTCCCTCAGCGTTGATGGTCCCGGTCACCCGAGCCGATGTCCGAGTCTCTTGGTCGGGCGACCCTGTCACCACCTCAGTGGTCGGAAAGGTGAAGCTTAAAATGTCTCCTAAAGTTGTCCCGCGCGCATTGGTGGTGACCGCACGATAAAAAACGGTCTCTCCTGCCGTCGCAGGCTGGGGGATGGCCACATTCAGCGTTTGGTCTGCTTCGCCGGTCAGTCCATAGGCAGCCGGGGCCACCAGAACACGCTCTGAAGAATTCATGGCCGCATTGTTGGCAAACTCAAACTCAATTCGCGTGCTGCTTCCGTTCGGATTGAACTGGATATTAAGGAGAGCCCCTACTGCGACCACCTCGGTTTGAGCAAGGGTCTCGGTCGTAGGTGGTTCAAAGAAATAAATCCGCTGCCCACTCGGCTGCACGTTAGGAATGATCGGAGCGGTCGTCGTCCAGCGAGTGTAGTAAATCGTGTCGGGATTCAGACCCAGCAAACCGGCATCGAGAACAGTGCTGATCGGCGTGAGTCCGGTCACCGGATCGGCTTGGCCGAGGATCACCTCCACCTCAAGTGACTTCACCACGACGCGCCGCAAGAGCTGGTTGAGGGTGTCGGAAACCACGAGCGTATCGACGAGGTTCACCCGATCCACCGCGAGGCCCACCGGACAATCGAAGGTTGCCACATCTGCTCGCCCATCGAGTTCTCCGGCATTTCCCGCGCCCAGACCGGCGACCGTGCTCACCAGGCCACCGGTAGAAATCCTGCGAACTGCGTGGTTAAATTCATCCGCGACAAAGAGAGTGTTGTCGGCATCGAACGAGATCGAAGCCGGTGTGTGAAAGGTCGCCGTGCCAGGCGAGCCATCCGCAAAACCAATCTCACCGGTCCCCGCAAAGGTGTCCACCGTTCCAGTCGAGCCCGCTTGGTCCAGCGTGATCTCTCGGATTCGGTGGCTGCCACTATCGGCAACGTAAAGCTTCGTGCCCATATTATTGAAGGTCAGGCCATGAGGTGAATTGAAGGTTGCCTGAAGTCGCTCGCCATTGGCGAAGCGAACGAGTTGGAGATCTGTCCCCGTGCCAGTCGTCGCTGTGGAAAGTTCAAAAGTTGTCGCGCTGATGATCCCCGCCACGTTTGCCCCGGCTGGGATATTAGCGCCAGAGATGGCCTCCCCGATCGCCAAAGTGCTGGTGGTCGAGCAGGTGACCGTAGCCGTTCCATTCGTGCTGCAACCGCTAAGAAAAGGGCTGCCACTCCCGGCGTAAGTTGTCACCGCTGATCCGTCCGCCGCAATACGCCTGATCACAAAGTTTTCGGTATCGCCCACGTAAATCTGGCCATCAGCAGCGATCGCCAATCCATGTGGACTATTAAATCGAGCAGAGTTCCCCGAGCCATTGATCAGTCCGGCCACGCCGTCGCCGGCCAAAGTCGTCACCGTCCAGCTCTGACCGGGCACCGAAGGCCGGGTCACTTTACGAATGCTGTGATTAAAGGTGTCCGCCACGTAAAGATCGTCATTTGGCCCCACCGCTAGGCCCACTGGAAAGGCAAACTGCGCAGAGGACCCAGGTCCATCAACAAAACCAAACCGAAAGGGCCCGGTGCCGCTTCCCGCAATCGTCAAAACCTCCCCACCCGGCGTGATCATCCGGATACGATGGTTCCCGGTATCTGCGATGAAGAAGTTACCAAGACTGTCCTGCGCCACTCCGGTCGGATTGTTAAAGCGGGCCGCCAAGCGAGGTCCATCGGCCAAGTCAGCCACATCGGCCTTTCCCGCTAGGGTGCCCACAGTCGCCAGGAATTCTGGGTCGGGTGAGATTTGAAAGCGCACGGTATCGCCCGGTCCCGCCGCATTGCTTGGAACAGCTCCATGAAGGGTAAAACCATCCGGCCCGAAATCGACTCCCGGGATTTCATAAGAGCCGAGATCAACAACGCCAGCCAGAACCCGTTCAAAGCCCCGCTGATCGGTCACCAACGTGGTCGATCCTCCCGCGTTCACACCAGGACCACCTTCCCGCAGCGCCATCGTCTCGGTTGGACCTCCGTAATCTCCGAGCGGATAAAGTTGAGGGTCTAAAATCGCAGTCGGTGTCCCGACCAATGATCCCGCCGGGAAAAGGCTGGCGACTCCGGAATTTGTGCCAACCAAGGTCGGCCCTACCACTTCGATGTTAAAGGCAGGAGGAGGGTTCCCGTTAAACCCAAAATCAGAATCATGTCCTCCCTGGATGCTTCCATTTCCAGCAATAATTGTGTTCACCGTCGAAGTACGGCTGCCATCGAAGAGGCAAAGAGCGCCCCCGATCGGAGCGTGATTTCCCGAAACCGTAGTCTGGGTCAGCGTCAGGCTCTTCAGATTATAAATTGCACCACCACCTGAATTCGGATCGGTCACCGAATTCCCCGCAAGCGTGCTCTGAGTCACCGTCAACGTTCCGTCGTTAAAAATGGCACCACCAAAGCCGGCCGTCGCGGTGTTGTCTGAGAGAGTCGAATCGGTGATCGAAAGGGTCCGCACCAGATTCCCCTTATTATAAATGGCACCTCCTGCAGTCGCGGTATTTCCAGTCAAGGTGCACCCGCTCACGGTCAGAGTCCCGTCATTGAGAATCGCGCCCCCTTGTCCGCTCTGCACTGAGCTGGCTCCATTTCCACCACTCAAGGTCAAACCTCTCAGCGTCAAATCGCCCGACGCCGTCACTCTGAACAGCCGGGTAATCCCACCCCCGCTCACGGGGACACCGTCTGCCAGCGATCCACCATCTACCATCACGGCCTTATCGACCACGAGCTCAGACTGAAGTTCCACAATTGCTCCGGGAGCACTGAAAAGGGTAGGCTCAAAAATGACCTTGTCTCCTGCAGAGGCATCTCGAATCGCTTCGCGTAGCGATATCACCGCCCCCGCTGGGACATCATTCTGATCCTCCAAGGTGGTGACTAATCGATCTGCAGCTTGAACGGTTCCGTGAGCAGCAAAAAAGGAAGCCACGAGTGTTAAACGACGGCCGACATAACGAAAAACCCTTCTAAACCCGGATGAAAAACCAGCCTCCTCGTCAGAGGCAACAGTAGTGGAACGAGAAGAATAAGTCATACAGATAATATTGCGGGATACTCAGAAAGACCAACCCTCCTATGCCGCATTCAGCACAGGAGCCCTATTCGCAAGCAGGTTGATCACAAAAGATTCAAGTCACCGAATTGACAAAAAAAATTGGCAACTTGGTAATTCGGCAGTTCCATTAATTGGACAAATCCGATCAGATCGCAAGACATATCATCACCTGAGAGTTAATAAACCTCATGGTTTATATTTAGATATAAATATATCTAAGTTTGATTAACTTCTTAGGACTCTTACGGAAATCTACATTTCCTCCTTGCGGGGAAGGAGTGTCTTATTTTCGCTCCTCATCGGCAGCAAGCCAGGGACGCACCGTGTTGGCATTTCCCCATCAATCACTCATTCGAGATCGCCCCGCGAAAGCTCGCTTTTGAGTGGGGCTGGGCGAGTGCCCCCTCTCTTTGTTCAGAAAAAATACCTCCGGCGGGAATCGAACCCGCACGATCTAGGATCAATGGATTTTAAATCCACAGCGTCTACCAATTCCGCCACGGAGGCCTCTCATTTCTGAACGCAGGCAGATTCTTTGACAGACATCCACCCTTGGCAAGTCTGTAACCTTCTCAAGATGATTTTGATGCCCTCCTCCAGCCCAGCCAGAGAATCGTCCCACTAGTCAAAACCATCGAAATCGGCCCAATCAACCACCCACCCCACTGAAACAAGGTCCGATGCCTGACGCGCGAAATTTCTCCCACCAGCGTTCCCTCATCCATCAAAGGAAGCCGATCCCGCACATGACCACGCGGATCGATGATCTGGGTCACGCCTGAGCTCGAGGCGACCGCCAGCCATCGTCCATTCTCCGCCGCCCGATGCCGGAAAAGCATGCCATGTTGTTCATGCTGACGGGCCGACCAATGGATCGCATCCAGACTGGGAATCAAGAAGAACTCTGCTCCAGCCGCCGTCATCTTCCTCACGACATCCTGATGGTCGCAATCAAAACAGATCGGCGTCCCTGCTTTCCCAAATCGCGTCTTCACCGGCTCCGCCACCTCTCCTGCCACCCCATCACTAAAAAAATGAACCGGATGGTTTTTAATATGACGCCCCACCACTTCTCCGCCGGCAAAAGTAATCGCGGTATTCCCCTCAACCCCATCTCTGCTCTCCGATCCACTCGCCACAAAAACCCGGTCCCCACCCGCCATCTCATGCGCCACCGCTAAATCCCTCTCATCGATATCCCCTAGCGCATACTCCGGCCACACCACCGCATCCACCTTCGTCAAAAACGGATAAGATAAGTCCTTCAAATTTTCAACCATCGCCGCCTCATCCTGCACCAAGCCCACCCGGATCGTTTCCCCGGATCTCGACGCCTCGGAAAAAGTGACCACCGCAATTCCCAAAGCAGCCAGAATCGCCACCCCATACTTCCAACGACTCAACAAAAGCGCATTCCCCAAAACCACTAAAAAAGTCACTCCATAGACTCCCAATACCGGGGTCATCCAATTCGGAGGCAATCCCGTCCCCGGCGTGATCCACGGAAAAGTCAGCGTAAAAACCTCCGCTCGAAAAAACTCCACTCCCGTCCAAATCACCGCCGCCAAAACAGCAACCTGAACAGGCTTCCCCTTCGGCACCTTCACGATCAGCAAAGACGTGATCGCCGTAAATAAACCAAGCATCGCCCAGAGGGCAATCGAGGCTCCTCCGAAGATATTCCACATCCAGGAAAGAGTCCCCCCAAAGAGAACCAGCCCATGAAACAGTCCTAGATAAAAGGCAGTCCGGTCTGTCGCACCCTTAAGTGCAAACAAGAAAGGCAACCAAGCCACCAATGCCAAGGGCCACCACGCGAAAGGCTCAAAGACTAAGATCGCCAGCAAAGCACTGCCGGTCGTGAACGCGATTCTCTGCAACATCATCTTGATAACGCTCGGCTCTGACTTTTCCATCCCTCTCATCCCCGCCCTTTTAGACCAATCACTCACAGACTCAATTGACTTTGTTACTTCTGCCCTTTTGGCTCATCCGAACCCGCCTTCACCTCTTGAATTAAAGGAACCTGAAGCCCAATCTCCAATTTCACCCAATCCTCTCTCATCGTAAAGCTGGTCCCGGGACCGGAATCCTTCCATTTAATCGCTTTCCATCGATCACTCGCCATCAAGGCTTGAAAAGCACTCGTCCCACCCTTCGCCGTTGGCAGTCGAATTTCCTCCTTTCGAAACACTCCCGTCTTCCTACCGTAATCAAGGTAGGACTCTGCTGGTTCAGCACGCCCCCGTAAGATGTATCCTTGCGAAAGAACGAAATAAACTCCGTTCGATTCCGCGACCGGGTAAAGCGGCCACCTTTCCTTCGGCATCGAAAGATAGGGCAAACTTAAGCCTCCAAAACGGGGCGCACGGAGACGCACGCCCTCTTTCCCTTGAAAAAGGATCCGACAAAGCCACCCGATCCTTTCATTGGAATCAAAACCACTCTCCGGAGAAGCAACGTAACGTCCGGCCAACTGCTGCAACTCAGCCACCGCCTTCTCCTCGCCCAGCCCAATGTAGTGATTCACAGCTTTGGTAAGAGATTCGGAATCAAAATTCGATTCAATGAATAGCTCCGGCAGATCCTGCCAAGCCTCGTTCCAGTGACTGTAGAGATACGCTCCCCGTGAATGAGCACCCACAATCAGCACCTCTTTGAATCCCAACTTAATGAGAAGTTCCTTCACCTTCTGATCAAGAGTCTCGTCCGTATAATTTTTCGCCAATGAAATCCCGGCAGTCTTCCTCCCCTTCCTCTTTTTTAAAATCTCCTCCAATTCCAACATCGTCAGCTTACTCTTCTCACCCACCGAAACCCCCGCATGCCATGACAGCCCGATCTGGACATCAGCTCCATTCAACATCTCGTCCATCTTTTTCCACCCGTGATTGTCACCCGAATAGAAACCCGGAGCCAAATGCGTCCTCTCCACCGCGAACGAGGGAACCAAGAGAAATCCCCAAAGGGCAATCGTCAGAAAGAGCGTTTTCATCAGAGTGGTCATTTTAATCGGTGGATCCTATCACATGAAAGCTGGACGATCGGTCCTAAAAATCGAAACTCATTCCGTGACCATGAATCCACGCGGCGCCGCTTTTCTCGGAGCGGCTTTTGCCCTCACCGTGGCAGGACTCCTCATGATCGATGGCGTCCTCATCGCCCTAGGCTTCGCCGCCTTCCTCCTCATCGCCATCGTCTTTATTTTCGGCCGATGGAACTTGCGAAAGATCCACCTCCAACTCTCCGCCCCCGCCCGCGTCTTCGCCGATACCCCCTTCGACCTCCGCCTCACCCAGCACAACCAGCGCGAACTCTTCGACGCCTACGGCATCGACCTCGAACTCCGCCTTTCCAAAACCGCGAAAATCCACACCCACGCCACCTGGACCGCCGCCCGCTCCTCCTCCACCAGCAAACTCCGGGGAGCGATCCCCCGACGCGGCGCCGTTTCAAAGCACCCTTGCAGCCTCTCCTCATCTTTCCCGCTCGGCCTCTTCCGCTTCCAAAAGAAGACCACCGTCACTCAAGAAATCCTCGTCTTCCCAAAGCCCCTCGTTCCCAAGGAATTCTTCGCCACCGGAGAATTCGATGACGCCTGGAATGGCGAAGGCTACCAAGCCGGCGACGCCCCTGGCGAACCCCGTGGCCTCCGCCCCTACCAGCCTGGCGACCGTGCCAAACAAATCCATTGGCCCTCCACCATCCGCTCCCTCGCCCGTGGCCGCAGCCCGCGCGTCCGCGAATATGATCCCCCCGGCCTCCGCCCGCGCGAAGCCACCGTCATCTTCCACAGCTTCGGAACCGACAACACCCTCATCCGGACCGATCTCTTCGAGCGGGCCCTCTCCCTCGTCTGTGGCACCCTCCGCCACCTCCGCGGCGTCGGCGTCCCCACCACCTTACTGGCGGATTTCCTCTCCTGGAAACCCCAACCCAGCTTCCTCTCAAAATCCTGGAGCGAAACCCTCACCCTCCTCGCCCGCGCCACTCGCGCCGACGACACCGAGGCCCACGACCTCCTCGCCGAAATCGAATCCCTCCCCCGCCAACAAGCCCTCGTCATCATCTCCGACATGCCCACCGAAGCGTGGCGACACATCCTCCCCAGCCGTAAACTCCTCGTCATCGACATCCGCCAACACCGCTTTGGCCAAAAGGACATGAGCTTCATCCCCAAGCGCAAAGTCCCCGCAACCATCGTCGGATAGCTTTGCTTTTCATCCCAGTCCACCAACCACCCGGCAACCTCGGAGAGGCTCAGAGCCGAATGGCACTGCCTTAAGCGAGGTGGTCGCGATCCTCCTCAAGTTGGCCAAAGGCCTGAATGATACCAGCATGGGGCAGAATGAAGGGCCGCCCCATGTGAAAGGGTAACCACGCGGGTTCTCTGAAGGACAAGGTCATACGGGCAGCCTTATGAAGTTCGCCTTCAGCGAACCGCTCGACCTCTGCCCCACACCAGCCAAAACCGTCCCATCGTCAAACGGAACGCGGTTTGGCCCTCCCTCTCACAGCTCGTAAATTATTTGATGCCGTTTTTGGCTTCCTTCTTATCAATCATGCCATCCTTATTTGTATCAAGCCGATCGAGGATACGCTCACGCAAAAACTCTGGCAGCTCGTCCTTGCTCACTTTGCCATCATCATTGTCGTCAAAACGGAACAGGCTCTCGACCGGGAACCCTCCTTGAGGAGGCCCCCCTCCTCCCGGAGGACCACCCTGTCCCGGACGGCCCCGAGTATCAAACGGGCCCTCCCGCCCGCCCCGGCCGGCCTCGGCCTCGGCTTCGAGATGGATGAGATAAGTTTGCGTCACGAGTTTGCACCAACCTTCATCGTCGTTGCAGGCGAAATAGCGGACGGTGAGTTCGAGAGGTTTTGCGGAATCACCACCCTCAATATTCAAGAGAAATTCGCGTGGATCGATGTCGGCCGCGGCCTGGACCTTCGGACCTTTTCCAGATTTGGGTGAAACGCGTGTCTCTCCCTCGGTTTTAATTTCATACTCGATCGGAGCAACGAGATTATTCCAGTGCACCTTGTAGACCGGATCCAGATGGAAGCTCAGGTAGAGCTTGCCTTTGCCGGTTTTGAGGAGTTCCTCGTCGGCCTTTGCCTGCAGTTTGGAATAGTGTGGATTGGCTCGCTTGTCCTTCGCAGGGGCTTTGGGCCTTACCTTGATCGATTGGAGGCCTTCAGGGACATCGAGACGAGGGACAATTCCGCGCGCTGCCGCAGGTGCCGGAACTTTATCAGAGAGCTTCAAGTCGGCGACACTTGTCGCCTTCTCGACGGGCCCGACAAGCTTTTCGAGATCGGCTCGTAATTGTCTTGGAGAGCTCCAATCGCGCAGAACGACGATTTTGCCATCGGGATCGAAGATGAATTCTGAATTGTTTGCCCCTCCCAGCGCTTTCTCCAAATCGCCCGCCATGTTATCACAAAGCCAGGGCATGGTGACTCCTTGAAAGGTTCGTTTGGCCTCCTGGATATGTGCCAGGCGATCTGCGAGCGTAATCGCATTGAGGTAGTCGTTGCGTCCGGGATGGGCGAGCGACTTGTAGACGAAAAAGAACTGAACATTCTTCGAAGCGTAATCACGATTGATGGCCTCCAGACCGGAGACATTTTTTCGGAAAGGAGGTCACGTGAGACACCCAAAAACCAAAACGGCATACTTCCCTCCAAGGCTGCTCGTCTTGAACGCTTTGCCCTTCGCGTCAAAGATCGAGACCTCAGGCAATGAAGACCCCACTTTCAATCCCGCTCGATTCAAACGAACGGGTTCCCCATTCCCGCTGAACGGGCCGAATCCGCCACGCCCTCTCTCCGGAGGCCCACCGGGTTTCCCTTCCGGGGGCCCACCACGGCCTCCCGCGTTCCGCTTTTCTCCGGAATTTTCCTTTGTCGCCACCTGCTCCTTGTTTGCGGTCGCAAAGCGCTTCTCCGCAGACTGGCCCCCCGCGCGAGCCCATTGGCCCCAGATCCGCAGGTATTCTGGCACGACGATTTCCTTGTTGTCGTCCGCGTCGAGGGCAGCGAAGACTTTAGCCGTCAATTCAGCATCCAAAAGTTTTGCATTCGCATGCTTGATGAATTCCGCACGCTGCACCACGCCATCCTTGTCATCATCCATCGCTTGCACGATCGCCTTCCCCTCATCGGTGACAATTCGATTGATGACATACTCCGCTTTCGAGACAAAACCATCTTTGTCATGATCCGCTGCCTTGAAGATTCCGCGACGCGCCCGGGGTGTCATGTAATTGCTGTTATCGACATACTCGACCGTGGAATGTCGGCCATCGCCATCGCTATCAACGAGACCGAAGTGCCTTGAGTAGCCGGTCATTACATCGGAAGGAACACCGTGCTCCATTTTTGCGCCCAGCCGCTCGAGAATTTTTGCGACCGTCGCGCCACCGATCTTAATCTCATCCTGAGATTGATCCAAGACCAGCTGGGCTTCAGCGTGTTGGAGGTTCAGAACGGAAAGAGTCGCCGCAATCGGCAATGATAAAAAATATGGGAGGCGCATCATGAATCGGTTTTTGTAGGAGGGTAGCATGGAATATCTGAACGTCAGTTTGGGAGGGGACTAAAACAGGGTTCTCCCAATTTTTTCTAATCGCCTTACCTTAATGTTTAACCACCAGATTCAAAGTAAGTTGTGCTTGGTCGGAAAGTCAGGGTCCCTACACAAGGGAGAGGATCTCTTCGAGGTCGGATTCGTCATGGGCGGCCCGGAGCTGTTTTTCGTGAGACTGCTGGGGCGTTTACGTTTACTCTGATCGGTCGCTTCCTTCAGTGCATCGGGGGCCATGCGACGCAGCGTTCCCAGGTTCTTGGCCGCGTTACGTTTGCCAGTCTGGTTCTGGTCTTCCCGGAAGAGGGTGTCCAAAGCCCAGTAACAGCTGTTTTCAATACGCCAGTGTGGGCTGATGTATTTCTGCATCTGCTTCGCCTCCACTCCTTTCAAGCTGCTGATGTCGTAGTGGATCCCGGTGCGCCAGTTCCCGTCTTTGTCAAGGACCTGACGTTGTCCCAAAATAATGCACCCCAAGTCTTTCCAAGCATCCCGGATCTTTTGCGAGGAAATTCTGACAACGCTTTATGATTACACACGGCCACCAATTTCACACGATCTAACACGCAATTAATGCGGGTGACGGTGCTGAAAACTGGGGGGGGAGGGCAATGATCTGCCAACCGTCACAATGGCTTCCCTCTGCTACCTTACGACGCTTTTTAACTTCAAGGAGCTCCAATTCTGCTAGTCTTCCACTCCATCTTTCCAGCCCTTTGATTCTTGTGGGCTGCCGCTCTCCGTATAAGAGAGGGTAATTTACGCGGTTCCCGCCACCGCTTTGACTCCTTGACACTTGTTCCAAAATTAGATCCTATAGGTGTTCTCATGAACATTAATAAAGAAAATATCCCACCGCTCAGAGAACAATTCCGGGCCAGACTCATCGATCTCCGACTGCCCGCCAAGACCCACCCTTACCTCGAAAACTGGGCCGAGTCCTTCATGAAGGCCAAAGCATACCGCGCTGCCGAAAACTCCCACGCCTACTTCGCCGCCCTGTCTCGCTCGGCCCACCTCGCAGATTGGCAGTTCGAACAAGCCATCCAATCCGCAAGAATCCTGGCCTGTGACCTCCTCAACCTCCCTTGGGCCGACTCCTTCGACTGGGAAACGCTCAGTCTCGAAGCGAAGGACCCTCCTAAAACACACCGCGACTTCCTCCGTGAAAGCATCCCCATCGATCCCGAGGTCCCTCCAACAAGCGAATCCGGACCAGCCGCCATCAAAGACGACGTGCTGAACCGCTCTCGTAAAACACTTCGCCTCACCGGAAAGGCCGTCGCCACTGAAAAAACATACTGCCAGTGGATCTCCGACTACCTTCGTTTCACCCTTAAACAAAACGGAGAATCCCCTGAAAACCTCGGCCCCGATGCCATCACCCCTTTCCTTAACCACCTCGTTCTCGACCGGAACGTCGCCCCCTCCACCCAAAAACAAGCCCTCAACGCCCTCGTTTTTCTCCACCGTTCCGTCTTCCAGCATGGCGAATTCATCATCCAGACGCCCCTGGCACCCCGGGAATACCGACGCCCTCCCACCATCCTCAGTCGCCCCGAAGTCAATGAACTCCTCGGCCACCTACAAGCCCCTTGGCTCCTCGGTGCTCAGCTCATGTATGGTGCCGGGCTGCGCGTGAGCGAAGCCATGGCCCTGCGAATCAAGGACCT
>JBLHUR010000133.1:0-16466 GCA_047629805.1 Akkermansiaceae bacterium
TAAGGGAGTATACCTTTGCGGGTATCGAGGGTTCGAATCCCTCCGGGTCCGCCATCGCCCCAGATCAGCTTGCTGGTCTGGGGCGATTGTTTTTTAAGGCGGTGACGATGGGGCTGAAGGCTCAATTAATCCAGCTCGGGTGGTTTCTCTAATTCGCCGGAGTTCTTTTTGATGAGGCCTTCTGGTCCGAAGAGCCAAGCGAGGAGGAAAAGGAAGCCGGTAGCGGTTGCGATCATTCCGGAGCTGCTGGTGTCGGGGAGATTGAGGAGGGCCGGGATGTGGGAGAAGACTTGACCGAGGACGGCCGAGAGGACGGCGACGATCATGCTGATGGCGATGAGGGAGGGGAGTTTTCGGGTGAGGAGGAAGGCGGTGGCAGGCGGGACGATGAGCATCGCGATGACGATGATGGAGCCGACGGCCTCGAAGGCGGCCACGGTGGTCACGGCGACCATCGTCATGAGGAGGTAGTGCATGAGGCGGGGGCGGAAGCCTTGCGTTTCGGCGAGGCTGGGGTCGAAGGAGGCCATTGTGAATTCTTTGAAGAAGAGTGCGATGACGAGGGCGTTGAAGAGAAGGGTGGAGCCGATGACGAGGGCGGCGCGGGGGACTTGGAAAATGAAGGTGTCGTTTTCGAAGAGGGTGACGAGGGTGAGCGGGGTGTATTCCAAGGCTCCGTAGAGGACGCATCCGGCATCGAGATCGACGTGGTCGGCGGCCTTGCGAATGAGGACGAGGCCGATCGCGAAGAGGGTGGTGAAGACGATGCCCATGGCGGCTCCACGTTCGACTTTGCCGAAGCGGGTGATCCATTCGGAAAAAAGGGCGGTGAGGACTCCGGCGATCGCGGCACCGAGGAACATCCAGATGCTGGCTCGAGATCCTGAGACGAGGAAGGCGATGGCGAGTCCGGGGAGGACGGCATGGCTGATGGCGTCACCCATCATGCTCATGCGTCGGAGGATGAGGAAGGTTCCGGGGAGGGCGCAGGCCATCGCACATAATGCCCCGACGAGGATGATGTGGAAGTCGTTGATGGTCCAGTTCATGAGGGGGGACTTGGTTGGGGGCGGGGAGCGGGCAGGAATACCCAAGGGGCACACCGTGCCCATTCTCCTTATTAGAATCGTTTGGTGAAGCCGGTGAAGAAGCCGAAGTCTTCCGAGTAGTTGTTGAGGCCGCCTTGGACACCGAAGTCTAGGATTAGGTTTTCATTAATGGCGTAGTTCATGCCGCCGGCGAGGTAGGATTCGTAATGATCTTCTTTGATAATGCCGATGTATTCGGCGTAGGCTCCGAGTTTCTCGGTGAGGGCGAAGCCGAGGACGGCGGTGTGGAGGAACTCGAAGTGGTAGTCGTCGCCATCATGAAGGTAGTCGAATTCAGCCATGAGGCCGAGGCCGATGGTGTCGGTGAGCGAGGTGGCCCATGGGATGATGATGCCGCCTTCCCATTCGCCATCGCGAGTGGGGGCGGTGACGAAGGGCATGAGGGCGAGGGCGGTGTCACCTTCGTCATTTCCGTAGAGGTTCCACTTAAGGCGGAAGGTGAGGTTGCCGAAGGTGTCCCAGTCGCCTTGGCTGCCGGAGCGGAGATCGACGATGGTTTGGAAGTCTAGGTCGTGGGTGAGGCCGGCTTTGAGGTTGAGGGCGCCGTAGGTGAAGCTTTCGACTCCCCCGTCGCGGCGGTAATCGAAGAGCGATGCTTCGAGGACGAAGCGTCCGGCATCGACGGTGATGGGGGATTCGGTGGCGTCGGGGCGGTCGGGGGATAGGTCGCGTAGGAGGTGGCTTCGCGTGGGGTCGAAGAGGTGATGTTGGGATTTGTAGGAGAGATATTGTTCGAAAGTTGGAGGGTTGACAGTGCCCCATCTTTTGAGAAATCGAGGAGGCCAGGGGCCAGTAGAGGGAATGCCAGGGATCGTGACCTTTGTGACGGGGACGATGAAGTCTCGATTGTTTCTCGGAGAGGCGGAATTAACTCCTCCACCCGAGATGAAAGTATTTTGGCCTTTGCCTAAAAGTGATCGTTGAGGATTGTTAAGGAGTCCTCCTTTTGGGGTGATTAGGATGTCGTCGATCATCTCTCGTGTGACTAGCTCGTTACTCGATCGTTTTGTCGCTGGGCTAACAACTGGCTGACCGAAAATTCCAGCGAAGGAGGGGAGGATGAGCGACGTATAAAGAAAGAGGTTTTTGGTCATGGTGTTTTTGGTCATGGTATTTTTGGTCATGGTGTTTTTGGTCATGGTGTTTTTGATTTATAAGAAGTTAGGGGTTGATGGCGTGGGGTGACTCGATGGTGGATTTGGCGAGCTCGAGTTCGGCTTCGAGTTGGTGGACGATGTCGGCGCCGAGGAGGTGTTCGACCATGTCGGCATCGCGGTCGACGTGGCTGGGGGCGATGTCGGCGTGTGTGATGAGATACATTTCCCAGAGGCGGTGGTTCCGGGTGATGCGGGAGGCTTCGCCAAAGCCGGATTCCGAGAGGCGGAGCTCGCCGGAGGGCTGGCGCTCGACGTGGTCTTCGGAACGGGCCTGGCGGATGAGTTTTGGGAGTTCTCCCTTTGACCAGTAGCGGTGCTTGCGGAGGAGTTCAATGGAGATGGGGAGGTTTTTGAGAGGGGTGGTTTTTTGGGTTTCTTCGAGGATCTCGTAGGTGGAGCGAAGGAGGTGTTGGCGGCCCACTTTTTTCTGGAGCTTGAGGTGGCGGAGGTAGCGGGGGAGGACGCCGCGGGCGGTGCCGAAGATCATGCTGAAGAGGAAGATGACAGCGGCGGTGATGACGATGAGAGCACCCGCGGGGAGATTGGAATAAAGGGCCGAGATGGAGGCTCCGAGCCAACCGGAAATCGCTCCGATAATGGCGGAGAGAAGGAGCATGGAGTGAAGCTTGTTTGTCCAGAATCGCGCGGCAGTGGGCGGGGTGATGAGAAAGGCGATAATGAGAATGAGTCCAACGGATTGGAGCCCGACCACCGTGACGGCGGTGACGAGACCCATAAAAATGACATCGATGCGGAGGGTGGGCCACCCTTGAGTGGATGCGAAATTCGAATCAAAGCAGAGGAGGGTGAGTTCCTTTAGGATAAGAAGAGTGATGAGGGTTGTGAGAGCGAGAGTGCCGATGATGAGAAAGAGGTCCGACCAAACCATGGAGGCGGTTTTCCCCAAAATGAAATCATCGAGACCGGCGGCACTTTGGCCGGGGATTTTTTCAACCATCTTGAGGATCGCGACTCCGAATCCGAAGAAGACAGAGAGGACGATGCCCATCGCTGCGTCATCTTTGAGGCGAGTGGTACGGCGGATGGCGATGACGAGAAGGATGCCGAGAAGACCGGTGATGGTAGCTCCGATGAGGAGGCCGGGGAGGTTTTTTCCGCTGAAGCCGAGCCATGACATGACGGCGAAGGAGATCCCGATGCCGGGGAGGGTGGCGTGCGAGAGGGCATCGCCGAGGAGGGATTGTTTTCGTAAGAGAAGGAAACTGCCGATGAGTCCGGCGGTGGCACCAAGTAGGGCGACGCCAAGGATGACGAGGCGGGTATTGTGATACTCGAGGAGGAGAGTTTCGCGGAGGAGTTCCCAGGTCATGGTGGTGTGGGGCTAGGGGCGGCCGACGTTTTTTAGGGCCTCGGCGACGTCGTCGAGGAGGCTGAGTTTGCCTCCGTAGGTCTTTTGGAGATTTTCGCGCGTGAAGGTTTCGGCGGTGGGTCCGCTGGCGACGACTCGCATGTTCAGGAGGACGAGGTGATCAAAGTATCGCGAGACGGTGGCGAGGTCGTGGTGGACGCAGAGGACGGTTTTTCCGCGGGTGTTGAGGTTTTGAAGAAGCTCGATGATGGCTTGCTCGGTGGCGGCATCAACTGCGGCGAAGGGCTCGTCCATGAAGTAGATTTGCGCGTCTTGGACGAGGGCGCGGGCTAGGAAGACACGTTGTTGTTGGCCGCCGGAGAGTTGTGAGATTTGGCGGTCGGCGAGGTGGCCGATGCCGACTTGTTCGAGGGCTTCCCGAGCTTGGTCTTTTTGTTTGCGGCCGATCCGTTTGAACCAACCGAGTTTGCGGTAGGTTCCCATGGCGACGACATCGAGCGCGCTGACAGGGAAGTCCCAGTCGACGCTTTCCCGCTGGGGAACATAGGCGATGAGGTCGCGTTGTTCGGCGTAAGGTTTCCCGTAGATGAGAGCTTCGCCGGAGGTCTTCGGAATGAGGTCGAGGCAGGCTTTGAGGAGGGTGGATTTACCTGCTCCGTTAGGCCCCACGATCCCCGCCAGGGTTCCCTCGGGGATGTTGAGTTCGACGTCCCATAAGACCGGTTTACGGTGATAGGCCACGGTAAGGTCATGGACGGCGAGAGGAAATTCCGGCGGGTGTTCGGGGTGCATTTGCGGACGGGGCGGTTTGGTGGTAAGGGAGTTGGATTTTAGCTTTTGGCGGTTGGCATTTCCGGTTCTCGCGGTGGAGGCCGGTCGATGGGAGCTAACAGCCAATGGCTAAAAGCGAGTGGCCTAGTCGTTCAGCTTCCCCTGAAAACCGTCTGCCGGTGCCTGACCTCCGAGGGCGTTGACGATGGTGGTGATGTTGTGATCCATCATGCCGAGGTAGGTTCCTTCGTAACTGCCGGCGGGGCCCATGGCGTCTGAGAAAAGTTCGCCGCCGATTACGACGGTGTGGCCTTGTTGGGCGGCTCCTTCGATGACGGCCTTGACTGATTTATCAGGGACGGATGATTCGACGAAGATGGCTGGGATTTTCTTTTCGACGAGGTGGTTGACGAGGTCGTTGATGTCTTTCGTGCCGGCTTCGGATTCGGTGGAGATTCCCTGAATTCCACGGACTTCGATCCCGTAAGCGCGACCGAGGTAGGAGAAGGCATCGTGCGCGGTGACGAGGACACGTTGTTCCTGCGGAATGGTAGGGAAGACCATGAGGGCATAGGTGTGAAGGTCGGCGAGTTTTTTGCGATAGGCGGCAGTGCGCTCGGTGTAGTGAGCTTTGTTGTCCGGATCGAATTTGATCAGCTCGCTGCCGATTCTTTCGCTGACTTTCGACCAGAGTGAGACATCCATCCAGAGGTGGGGATCGGGATGATCGCCCTCGCCGATGAGTTCGATGTCATCGTGATCTTCGGCCACGGCTGCGACGGGGTGGCCTTTGTCGGTGCGGTCTTTGAGAATGGATCCCATTTTTCCTTCGAGGAAGAGTCCGTTGTAGAGAACGAGGCCGGCGGTTTGTAGGCGGTCGATTTCTGACTTGCTGGGTTGGTGGGTGTGCGGGTCGATGCCTTCGCCGATGAGATTGGTGACGTCTTGTTTGTCACCGGCGATCTCGCGAGCGACATCCGAGATCATGCCGACGGTGGTGACGATGGTTCCGTCGGTCTTGGCCACGTCGTCCTTTTTTCTGCAGGAGGTGAGGAAGAGGAGGGGGATAAGTAAAAGTGCTTTCTTCATGTCAGAGACAAATTTAGCACGCGGACTTTGAGTTGTCAAAGTCTGAATTTTGAAGTGTCATATTTGAAATGGTGAGGATGGAGCAAGCGTAATCATTTCGATGTTCATTCGGATCGTGTTTCATTTCTTTTTTTTGTCGGGTTCTGTGCAGGCAGCAGATGGGATTCTTTTCTTCGAAAGTAAGGTTCGGCCGATACTGGATGAGCATTGCCTAAAATGTCATTCCGAGGCCAAGAAGGTGAAAGGAGGGCTCCTTTTGGACCGGAAAGCAGGTTGGGAAGAAGGGGGAGACAGCGGGTCGGTGATCGTGCCGGGGAAGCCGGAGGAGAGTTTGTTGGTTCAGATGGTGAGGCATGAGGCTGAGGTGGAGGCGATGCCGCCGAAGTCGAAGTTATCAGACGCGGAGATTTTGGTTTTGTCGGAGTGGGTGAAGATGGGGTCGCCGGATCCGCGGGCTGAGGCGATTGGTGAGGAGGTGAAGACGAGCGGCTTTGACTTGGAAGAGCGGATGAAGTGGTGGTCACTGCAGCCGGTGCGGCGGGTTGAAATTCCGGAGGTGAAGAATGAGGGGTGGCCTCGGACTGAGTTGGATCGCTTTGTGTTGGCGGCCTTGGAAAAAAAAGACTGGGAAGCGGCTAAGGAGGCTGACCGGGTCACGTTGTTTCGGCGGGTGAGTGTTGTTTTGACCGGGCTGGCACCGACGCTGGATGAGCTGGAGCGTTTTATGGCTGATGAAGGGGAGGGATCATATGAGCGGGTGGTGGAGCGGCTTTTGGGGTCGCCGCATTTTGGTGAGCAGTGGGCGCGGCACTGGATGGATGTCGTTCGCTACGGTGAGTCGAAGGCTTTTGAGCAGGATTATTGGATGCCCTATACTTGGCGGTATCGGGATTATTTGATCAGGGCCTTCAATGAGGATGTGCCCTTTGATCAATTTGTCAGGGAAGCGCTGGCGGGGGATCTTTTGGAGGATGCGCGAATCAACCCGGAGAATGGTCGGAATGAGTCGGTCGCGGGGCCGGGTTTTTTGCAGTTGGCCGATGGTCATCACGGGGTGACTGATCTTCATGAGGACGAGGCGCGGGTCATCGATAGCATGATCAATACGGTGGGGACGGCTTTTCACGGTCTCACCATTTCGTGTGCGCGTTGTCATGACCACAAGTTCGATGCGATTACGGATGAGGATTATTATTCTTTGTACGGGATGTTTCGGAGCTCACGGCTGAACTATGCGAATACGGTCGATACGAAGTGGACTTCAGTTCGTGGGGATGAATTGCGGAAGGCGCATGGGGAGGTTGTGAATGCGGCTTTTGCCGGTGTGGCGAGTCGGGTGGGGGAGCTTGGGGCGATGATCGCGGCAGCGCGAAAGTTAGGGGATGACAAGGATTTGGTGAAGAAGTGGCAAGGATTGAAGCCGGGGGATCACGAGGAGAGAGCGGGCTTTGTGGGGGAATTGGAGTCCCGGACTTCGCCACAAGGGGCTCGTTGGTTTGGGGTTCTTTATGGCTCGCGGTTGCGTCCGGAGTTGGCGGGGATGAAGGCCTTGATCAATTCGGCCCGGCCCAAGCCATCGCAGAATATGAGTTTGCCTCAGAGAGAGTGGCTGGTCGAGGGAGTGGGATTTGAGGAAGCGGGTGAGGGTCAATTCTTGGTGAAGACAAATGATCCACCGCTTATTCATGGGGCGGTCGGTGCGGGGATGGTAGCGGGGCATCTATCGTCACGTTTGGACGGGAGTGTGCGGTCGGAGGATTTCATCTTGGATGGCGAGCCGCTGCGAATTTGGGTCAAGGGGAATGGGGGCACAGTGAGTTTGGTGATCAGGAATTATGAGTTGGTGGGTCATGGGCCGACGACCGGGCCACTGCGAAAGTCTGTCAATTCCGACGAATGGAAGTTGGTGCAA
Organism: Akkermansiaceae bacterium; assembly: GCA_047629805.1. GTDB lineage: Bacteria > Verrucomicrobiota > Verrucomicrobiia > Verrucomicrobiales > Akkermansiaceae > SW10. The sequence continues at coordinate 7,369 of JBLHUR010000133.1, forward strand.
TTTCCGACGACTCTTTGGAAAGGGGAAGTAGCCTTTTTGCAAGTTCAGCATCAGGGCGGGGCAAAGCGGGTTCTGAGGCCAACGGTGCCGGGTGTTTCTCCGAGTGACGATGCTTGGGTTGGAGTGGCGACCGAGTTGCCGGATTGGGGGAAGGTTTGGGCGAGCAAGGGGTCGATTGTAAAAGTGATTCAGTCCTTGTTGAGTGAGCCGGTTGATGGAGCGGGCGCCGAGGTTTTGGGTGCTTTGTTCGCGAGTGGGCTTTTGGAATTTGAGGGGTCTGGTTTGAAGGAGAAGCGGGAAAGTCTCGAGAAGTTACGTAAGTCCATCGCTGTTCCGGTCTATGTTCGGAGTATGGTTGAGGGGACGAGTGTGCATGAGCCGATCTACATTCGTGGAAATCACAAGCGTCCTAGCGAGGAGGAGAACCCCCGTCGTTTTTTGATGGGACTGGGTGGAGAGCTCATGACGGGACCGGGGAGTGGGCGTCGTGAATGGGTGGAGCATCTGGTGAGTCTGGATAACCCGCTCACGGCCCGGGTGAGGGTGAATCGGGTTTGGTCCCGGGTGTTTGGTCGTGGCCTGGTAGCTTCGGTCGATGACTTTGGAAAGATGGGGGAGCCGCCGAGTCATCCGGAGTTGCTTGATTTTTTGGCGCGAGATTTCGTGAAGGAGAAGTGGTCGATCAAGGCGATGATTCGCAAGATGGTTCTCTCCAGTACTTTTCGGATGTCTTCGGTTCCTTCTTATCAGGCGAATGAGTTGGATCCGGGTAATGTCTCCCTCCAACGAATGTCGGTTCGGCGAATGTCGGCCGAGTCCATTCGCGATCACATCCTGGCCGGGAGTGGTGATTTGAAGCGTGATTTGTTTGGTCCAAGTGTCCTCGCTTACATTGCAGATCAGCCAAATTCCCGAGCCAAGCCACGTAACGGACCACTTGGCGGAGGGGGGCGGAGGTCCCTCTATCTGGCGAGTCGGCGAAATTACTTGCCATCCTTTTTGCGGGCTTTTAATTCACCAAACGCGACCGAGCCGATTGGGAGGCGAAACGTCACGACGGTGCCGGCGCAATCGCTGGCTCTTTTGAACCATCCCCTGGTGCACCAGCAGTCCAAGATTTGGGGAGAGCGGGTGATGGAATCCGAGGGCTCGGATGAGGCGAAGTTGAAGCGGCTGCATCAGGTGGCATTCTCTCGCGAAGCCAGCGCAGATGAAATTGCATGGGGGGTTTCGGCTCTCGAAAAACTGACTGCAGGGTCCGACAAAAAGGGGGCGTGGATCTCGCTCTGCCATATTTTCATGAATCGAAAGGAGTTTATTTATGTCCTCTAAGTTGAGCCATCTCAGTCGTCGCGAAGTTCTTCAACGGGGATCTTTGGGGTTCGGTTCGCTGGCCTTTGCCGGGCTTTTGGATCAAGAGGCAGGCGCTGCGAGCGCGCCTCATTTTGCTCCCAAGGCGAAGAATGTCATTTTCCTCTACATGGATGGGGGTGTGTCTCACGTGGACAGCTTTGATCCCAAGCCGCTCCTTAAAAAGGAGAATGGGCAGAAGCCAAAGTTCGAGGTGGAGGCGACGGTTTTCAATAACAACGGGAACATTCTCGCGAGTCCTTGGGATTTTAAGAACTACGGGGAGAGCGGAATCCCGGTGAGTGATCTTTTTCCTCATATCGGTTCGTGTGCGGACGAGCTCTGCGTGATGCGGTCGATGACGGCCTTTTCGCCGAGTCATCCGAATGCCAACTACTCCTTACATAGTGGATTGATTCTATCGGGCCGACCCAGCATGGGGGCCTGGGCATCCTATGGATTAGGGAGTAGTAATGCCGACCTGCCTAGCTACGTGGTGGTGCACGGGGGGCAGGTTCCTTCCGGTGGGATGCAAATGACAGGTGAAGGTTTTCTGCCAGCCGCCCATGGACCGTCGGTGCTTCATCCGAAGGGTGTTGTCCTTCAGAATATCAAACCGCTTGAGAAGCAGGCGGGACTTCAGGAAGACAAGCTGGCTTTGCTGCGTCAAATCGATGGTCGCTTGCAGGAGGCGCGGCCTGATTCGGCCTTAATTGCCTCGGCGGTGAAGAACTACGAGATGGCCTTCCGCATGCAGATGGCGGTGCCCGAGGTGACGGATGTTTCGAAAGAGCCGGAATCGATTAAGGAGCTCTATGGCCTGAATTCTAAATTTGATAACACTCGGACTTACGGAGCGCAGTGTCTCATGGCGCGACGCCTTGTGGAGCAGGGGGTTCGATTTGTGGAACTGACGATCACGACTGGAAATGGCGACCGTTGGGATCAGCACGGAGGCTTAAAAGATGGGCATGCCAAGAATGCCTTGGCGGTGGATCAACCGATCGCGGCTTTGATTAAGGATTTGAAATCGCGGGGGCTTTTGGACTCCACTCTGATTGTTTTTGCGGGCGAGTTTGGGCGCACGCCCTTCGCGCAAGGGACGAACGGGCGGGACCATAATCCGCAGGGTTTCAGTATCTGGATGGCGGGTGGTGGCATCAAAGGAGGAACCATCTATGGCGCGACGGATGAGTATGGATATCGCGCCATTGAAAACAAAATGACGGTGCACGATATGCATGCGAACATGCTGCATCTCATGGGGATCGACCACACCAAGCTGACCCATCGCTACGGTGGTAGAGATGTCCGCCTGACGGATGTGCATGGGGAGATTATCCCGGAAATTTTGGCGTGAAAAAGCCCGGGTCCAAGGGATCCGGGCTTTGAAAAAAGAGAGAGTTGGCTAGCCAACGTAGGACAGCGAAGCCGCGGTGGCTTCGATCTTATCCTTGTTGTCCATGAGTTCCTTGATGGGATCGTATTTGCCGGAGAGGAGGGCGTGGCGGGCTGAGTCGGGCATTTCGACTGCGAAGGAAAGGCCTCCGGCGGTGACGGTCAAGGCTTTGACGTTGATGCTGACTTCGAGGGTCGGATCAGCGGTGGCGGCGGCTTTCAAGGCGTCGATGTTTGCTTTGGTAGAACTCACGCAGGGGAGACCGAGGGTGGTGGAGTTTCCGTAGAAGATCTCGGCGAAGGACTCGGCGATGATGCCGGAGAAGCCATATTTGGTGAGTGACTGTGGGGCATGCTCGCGGGAGGAGCCGCAGCCGAAGTTGATGCCCGCGACGAGGATGGAGGCGTTTTTGAAACGTTCATCGTTGAGGGGATGATCGGTTTTTTCACCGGTCTCGGGATCGAAGCGGACGTCGTAGAAGGCGAACTCGCCGAGTCCGTCGAAGGTGACGCACTTCATGAAGCGTGCGGGGATGATGCGGTCGGTGTCGATGTCCGCGCCTGGGATAGGGACGGCGGTTCCGGTGACGTTGGTGATGGGTGCGATGGCCATGGGATTGGTTCGTTTTTAAAAGGTTAAGCGACGGCGGTCTTGAAGGTCTCGGCAAAGGTCTCGCGGGCGTCGGCGATTTTTCCTTCGACGGCGGCGGCGGCCACCATGACGGGGGACATGAGGATGGTGCGGCCGATTGGAGATCCTTGGCGGCCTTTGAAGTTGCGGTTTGAGCTTGAGGCGCAGATTTGATCGCCGATGAGTTTGTCGGGGTTCATGGCGAGGCACATGGAGCAGCCTGCGGCGCGCCATTCGAATCCGGCTTCTTCGAAAATTTTATCGATCCCTTCCTGTTCACACTGGATGGCGGTGATTTGCGATCCGGGAACGGCGATGGCAGTAATGCCGGCGGCGACTTTTTTCCCTTTGAGAAATTTGGCGGTTTCGCGGAAGTCGGAGAGGCGGCCGTTGGTGCAGGAACCGATGAAGGCGACATCGATGGCGATGCCTTTGATGGGTGTTCCGGCGGGAAGCTTCATGTAAGCGAGGGCTTCTTCAATGACGGCTTTTTCTTCGGGATCGGAAGTGGTGGCTGGGTCAGGGATGTTTTCGCCTATCGTAATGCCGTGGTCAGGTGAGATGCCCCAGGTGACGGAGGGTTCGACGTCTTCGGCCTTGATGGTGATGATGTCATCGAAGAGGGCGTCGGGATCGGAAGCGAAGGATTTCCAGCCTTCAACAGCGGCGTCCCATTTGTCTCCGGATGGGGAGTAAGGGCGTCCTTTGAGGAACTCGAAAGTGGTCTCGTCCGGATTGACGTATCCGCAGCGGGCACCGCCTTCGATGGCCATGTTGCAGACCGTCATGCGCTCTTCCATGGAAAAATTATCGAAGGTGGAGCCGGCGTATTCGTAGACGTAGCCGATGCCGCCTTTTGCGCCGAGGAGGCGGATGATGTGAAGGGTCACGTCTTTAGCGTAAACTCCGGGACGGAGGGTTCCGTTGACTTCAATGCGGCGCACCTTGAGAGACTCCATGGCCATGGTCTGGGTGGCGAGAACGTCGCGGACTTGGGTGGTGCCGATGCCGAAGGCGATGGCGCCGAAGGCTCCGTGAGTTGCGGTGTGGGAATCGCCACAAGCGATGGTGGAGCCGGGTTGCGTAATGCCTTGCTCGGGGCCGACGACGTGGACGATGCCTTGCTTGCCGGATTTGAGATCGAAGTAAGTGACGCCGAAGTCATCGCAGTTTTTACGGATGGCCTCGATCATTTCGGCAGCGAGAGGATCGGCGGGCTGATCCTGATTGATGGTAGGGACGATGTGGTCGATGGTGGCGAAGGTGCGGGCGGGGTATTTGACACCGACTCCGAGGTCACGGAGCATGCCGAAGGCCTGCGGACTGGTGACCTCGTGAATGAGGTGAGTCCCGATGAAGAGCTGTGTGCGTCCGTCACTCAATGTGCCCACGGTGTGAGCATCCCAAACTTTCTGATAAAGAGTCTTTCCCATGGCATGATCCCGCACATTTTGGCGGGGCAAGGAAGATGGACGGATTATTGCACGAAGGCAAGTACCACGGAGAAGCAAAGGTGACAAGGAGGTCAAGATCGGGAGCTTAGGCACCGGGAATCCCAGGTCTGGAATATTTAGAGAGCAAGAACCCGAGAGCCAGCCGTGCTTTGACGCAGATCTCTTCAGGGATTTCGGGTTTCTTTAACTCAGAGGCCCAGACGGTTCTCATGTCCCTTGATTTTGTTTCCGAAATGCTCCTGGTGTTTTGCCATATCGCTCCCGGTAGGCCGTTTGGAGATAGTTGGCGTACGAGAATCCGGTCATTTCGGAAATCATATCGATGGTGAAGTTGGTATTTCGCAGGAGTCGATTCACTTCATGGAAGCGCACCCTCTGGAGTTCCTCTTTCGGACTTCGTTTGAGTGTTGCCTTCATTCTTCGTTCGAGAGTACTCCGCGAGACTCCTACGGTTTGGCAAAGTCCGGCGACGGTTAGGCCGGAGAATGCCTGGCTTCGAATGAGACGGACGGCTCGCAGGACGATGGGATCTTCGATGACGAATTCATCGGATGAAGATCGCACTTTGATCCCTCTTGGCGGAATCAAAATCGTGGTGGTATCGGAGGGAACTCCTGACATCAGTTGATCGAGTAATCTAGCGGCCCGGAACCCGACTGTTTCACCATCGAATCGGACGCTGGTCAGAGTGGGGGTGGCGAATTCACAAAGCGTCACTTCGTTTTCGCATCCGACGACGGCAATGTCCTCTGGAACCGAGATGTCGGCTCGGCGGCAGGCGTCGAGGAGTCTCACTGCGAGCTGGTCATTGGTGGCGAAAATCGCGATGGGCTTGATGAGAGATTCCAACCATTCGATCAACTCCTGTTGGTGTTTTTCCCAATCGTCAGGACTGGCTTCTCCCTGTGCTGGAAGGATCTGGCATTTCGTTCCGGAAGCTTCGATACGCGTGACGAAATTTTGGACACGTTCCTCGAAATAGGTTTCGGTATCCAGGGTGTAAGCGGCAAACTGCTGGTATCCTCGATTGAGGAAATGCTCGGCCACCGTTTCACCAATCAGGGCGTTGTCCATTCCCACGAAGGGAATCCCTTTCCGGTAGTTGGTAGATCGTAACTCCACGGAGGGAACCCCGGTTGAGGCAATCGCCTCCGCCATCCGGGGGCTATGGGTTCTCGATAGAATACCGTCTCCATCCCAGTGATCCAGCCACGGAGGATGGGATGACTCGAGGGCCCGGAGTTCCAAAAAAGTAGACCACGGGCGATGAGCCTGCATGTATCGGCTCACTCCGGAGAGAAGATCCCGTGTGTAGGAGCGAGTCGTTTCCACGAGGATCGCGACGCGGAGGAGAGGGTTGGAAGGAGGGGGATTCATCGTGACGAAAAACCTGATGTTTTCAGAATGGTATCCGTACAGACGCCGAGGGCAATCTCGATAAACTCCGGGCATGTCAGATTTTATAGGGAAAGCACTCATCGTCATCGGAGACGCGGCTGAGACGGTTGATACCCTCTATCCTTTTTACCGTTTGCAGGAGGCCAAGATTCAACCGATCGTGATTGCACCGGAGAAGCGGCTTTATCAGATGGTGATGCACGAGAAGCGTCCGGGGTGGACCATCACCAAGGAGTGGGAGGGCTATCAATTGCAAGCTGATTTCGCCTTTTCGGAGGTTGATCCTGAGGATTATCTGGGGATTCTTTTTTCCGGTGGTCGCGCTCCAGAGTACATCCGGGAGGACGAGAATCTCATCAAATTGACGCAATGGTTTTTTGATAAGGACAAGCCCATCGCGAGCGTTTGCCACGGGGTGGAAATTCCGGCTCGTGCAGACCGGGTGAAGGGACGCCGAATGGCCACGGTCGCGAAGTGTCAATTCGACCTCGAGGTCTGCGGAGGAATCTATGTGGACGAACCTTGCGTCATTGATGGAAATCTTGTCTCCGGTCGGACCTATCATGACAACGGTCACTACGTTGCTCCGTGGATCAAGATGTTGGAAGAGGCCGCTGCTTCACAAAGCTCCCCCACAAAATTGTCATGAACCGGAGAAGAGCCATTCAAGTGATGGGTGCCGGCGCGATGCTGCCGACGGTGGCTCAATCGAAGCCGGAAGCCGATGGCAAATTTAAACTCCGCTATGTTCTCTCGTCTGCGATGTTTGGCACCTTGCCACTCGATGACGTTCTTTCCGAGGCGGCGGTGACTGGTTCGACGTCAGTGGACATTTGGAGGAAGGTCCATGCCACGCATCGGGAGCAGATTACGGAGATGGGCGATGTCGCTTTTAAGGGGCTTTTGAAAAAGCACAAGACGAGGATGTCTGTGTCCACCTGCTATCCGTTGGGGGCCTTCAAGCAAGACGACGAGATGAGATGGGTGAAGAAAAACGGTGGTCAGCTCACTGTCTGCGCTTCAGGTCACATGGGGGAGAAAGATCCGGTCGGGGCGGAGGCCAAGAAGCAGGTGAAGGCATTTTTTGAAAAGCTCAAGCCACACTACGAGCTGGCGGAGGAACTCGGGGTGACGATGGCGATTGAGAATCATAAAAATGCCATGCTTTCGTCGCCGGATTCGCTTCGTTATTTCGCGGAGTTCAATCCATCGAAGAACGTGGGAATTGCGTTTGCGCCACACCATCTTTCTGATGTGGTGCAAGATATACCCAAGTTGATTCGGGAGCTTGGTCAGGACCAGTTGCCCTTTTTTTATTTTCAGGAGCACCACCTGTCATCGAAAAAGAAGATGGCGAAAGAGGATGAACTCAAGCAGCTACCGGGATTCGGTTCGCTGGACTACGTTCCGCTTCTTGGCGCGCTCAAGGATATTAAATTCAGGGGCTTGTCCGAAATTTTCATGCATCCCGTGCCGCGTGGGATTCCGGTGCTTCCCACTGCGAGTGAGATTTCCGTCTTAATTAATAAGTCGCGAACCTACCTGGAGGGCTGTTTGGCAAAGGTATGAGATCGCGAGTTTCCATCGGTTTTGGGTTTGTCTTGGTCACGGCTCTTTGCGCCTTCTTGTCTTTTCGCATTTTTGCGAATCCGCAGGTGGTCGGATATGAGCGTTTTCATTCGGGTCAAGCGTCGGCCGCCGGAGGTGCGATTCTTTTTTCCGAATTGGGATGCGCCAATTGCCATGGCGAGTCTCCTGTCGTGACCCCGCGCAAGGGGCCGAATTTGGTCGATTTAAAGCAACGGGTTGACCACGGCTGGGTCACTTCATTTCTCAAGAACCCGGAGGCCGGTCGTTCTGGTTCGACCATGCCGAAGATGGGGCCTGGCCTGTCCGGGGAGGAGGTGGAATCGGTTACCGCTTTTTTGGGGACGAAGGGGAAAGGAATCAAGTTTAACAATGGAAGGCACGCCAATGCTGAGCGGGGAAGTGCCCTGTATCATGAGAAGGGCTGTGTCGCTTGTCATGCTCCGACGGCCGATTTTCACTCGCCGCATGTCGGTCCCGCGCTTGCTGGTGTGGCCCTTGCCATCCCTCATCCTGACTTGAAGAAAAAAACCAGTTTGGAGGCTTTGAACCATTTTCTCGCGGCTCCGGCCCGCTACCGACCCGATGGTCGGATGCCTCATCTCATCCTTGATCGGCAGGAGGCCATGGATATCGCAGCGCACTTGATGGACTTTCAGGCTTCTGATCCCACCGAGTCGAGTTCGGTGAAAGCGTGGCCAGCTGCTGATGCTGTCATGATCAAAAAGGGGAGGGCACTGACTCAGAAAATGAATTGTGCCGCCTGTCATGACATCCCCGGTGAGAAGGCGAAGGCGGTGGTGAAGCTGTCCGATATTCCAAGTCGGGACGGCCCAAATTGCTTGTCAACGGAACCCGTGGCGGGCTTGCCTTTTTATGATCTGAGTGATGCCCAGCGAGCCTCATTGAATCTCTATCTGAAGAGCCGGGGCCCGGATGCGGTTCCGGAGATCTCGACAACGCTGGCTGCGATGAATTGCTATGCTTGCCACGAACGAGATGGCTTGGGCGGACCGACGAACGCCACCGATCCTTGGTTTATTGGTGATGAGGGATTGGGTGATTCGGGGCGACTCCCTCCTCCGCTCACGGGGATTGGTTTCAAGCTGCAGCGGAAATGGTTGGAGGACGTTTTGAAGGGGTCGGCGACTACGCAGGTCCGGCCCTACCTGAAAACGCAGATGCCGGCCTATCACGGACAGGCTGAAATACTGGCCGAATTCTTGGAAAGAGCCGATGCGAAGGAGGCTCAATTTAAGGTCTCACATTCGCCCGAAATA